>JBBQCC010000305.1:0-5211 GCA_038318285.1 Planctomycetota bacterium
TCGAGAGCATCGTGCTGGGCCGCGACGTCGTCTGGATCAACTTGCCCGGCGATGAGATCGACGAGCTGACGCGCGTGATGCGACTCGCGAGCGAACAGTTCGACGTCGCGCTGCCGCTGCCTTCGATCGAATCGATCGACACGTTGTCGCGCTCAGCGTTCGATCACGTGTGGATGGTCAGCGTTCTGACCGACCCCGATCACTTCCCGGCGTTGCACGACGAGTTGTACGAACGACACGGGACGGATCTGGCGACCGGGCGCGGTTCCCTCGCGGACGATCGCGCGCGAGCGGGAGAGTTGGCAGGTCGCATGCTCGACACCGCATCGCCGAGCGCGCTCGTCACGACGAGCGACGAAGAGCTCGAAGTGTTGCGAGCGGTCGCGCGCTCGCGTCACATCGACTTGCGCCCGATCGACAGCGGCCGTCTGTCAGCGCTGGTCGGCGACAACGTGCGCTCGTGCCGATTGGTCCGCGCTGGCGCGGAGAAGTGACCTCCGTACCCCGGCCCGAACCGTGTCGAAGGACACACCCCGGGAGAGGACGGCCTGCCCGCGATCGAGACTTCCCAAGGGGAATATCCACCAACTGAGGAGTCTATCGACTAGACTGGTCGATAGACTGGTTTGCGGGGCAAGCCCCCGGAGGTAGGACGCATGGCACGCAGAAAGCGACTCTCCACTCAGGTCGGGGCGTATGACGCCAAGACGCGCTTCGGCCAATTGCTTTCGGAGGTCGAGGAGCACGGCGTCTCGATCACGATCACCCGGCGCGGTGTCCCGATCGCGCGGCTCGTGCCGGTGGCGAACGGCTCGACGCGATCGACGGCACAGATCCTGCGCGAGTTCATCGAGTTCCGCGACGCGCACCCGCTGGACGGGATCACGGCTCGCGAACTGATCGATGACGGGCGCAAGAAGTGACGCTCGTCGTCGACGCCTCTGTCGCGATCGGCTGGGTACTCAGGGACGAGGACCCGGCCTACGCGCAGGCCGTCCTGGAGCAAGTGCTCGTCGACGGCGCGCTCGTGCCAGCAATTTGGCCGTTCGAGATAGCGAACGTGTTGCTCTCCGCTGTGAAGCGCAAACGCCTGACAGCGGACGAGATCCCGAAGGCGATGTCCCTAATCGAGAGCTTGCCTATCGAGATCGAACCCGCGACGAACGCTCCGATGGTGCGACGGTTGTTCGAGGTAGGCAGGGACTTCAGTCTGACGGCGTACGACGCCGCGTACCTCGACCTGAGCTTTCGTTCCGGGCTGGCGCTCGCCACTGCGGACTCAGGCCTGGTTCGCTCTGCGAGCGCTGCTGGGGCGACGCTGTTCGTGCCCGGCATGAAACGCTGATGACGCGCCAGCGTTTCTGGGCGACGGCTGCCACGGCGGGGCGTACGACATCCAAGCGCCATGACCCGCGGAAGCCCGGGCGATCTGCCAACCACTCCGCCCCGATCCCGCGCCTATCCGTCCTCGCTGTCGGCCCCAAGTTGCAATCCTGGGCGCCTTCCGCCGCCGCGCACCAGCGGTTCCAACCTCAGAACCGCGTGTAGATGAACGGAGCGATCAAGGGCGAGCTGGCGGCGACGACGAGCAGGCTGCCGATCGAGAGCAAGACGACGACGAGCGGCATCTGGTACCAGTGCCCGCGTCGCGTGAACGACGTGAACAGTTCGCCGATCGTGGTGAGTCGACGTCCGAGCTTGATCACGATGAACGAGAGGAGTGCCGTGAACACGAGCACGAACAGCAGCGTCGACCACGGCGGTGGCACGAGCTTCAGCAGATGTCCGCCGCCGATCGCGATCGTGAACACGAGGCCGAGTATCACGGCGACGCCGAGTGCGGCCTTACACCACGGTTCTTCGCGGTAGGTCAGCGCGTACAGCGTCGGCAACACGAGCCACAGGATCGCGTACGCCGGGATCCACTTCGGGAACGTCGACCGCTTCGGTTCCTGCAGCATCTTGGCGGCGTGCGTCGCTGCGAACGCGGCAGGGAGCAAGCCGGCCTGCTCGAACGCGTCGTGCAGGAAGCGCGCGAACACGTGGTTGCCGTGTTCGTTCAAGTGCCAGTCCTGCGTCAAGTAGAGGAGCTTCCCGTCGGCCTCGGCCTCCGCCGCCACTGCGCGCAACGCCGGACGCGCGTCCAACGTCGGCAACTTTAGGTCGTGCGCGATCGCGGAGAACCTCTCCTTGCGCACGACGAAGACGTCGGTGAGGAACGCGATCACGTCGCGCTTGCCTTCGCAGTGCGGACAGACGAGCACGTCGATCTCGAACACGCGCTTCATGAGCTCGGCCCCGAGCGGATGGGCGCTCGTGTAGACGCCGTCGAGGACGAGGACATGGAAATGCAGATTGAGATTGAGAGCGATTTCATGTCGCTCGCGCACGGCGACGGCGGTCATTAGTGTAGTGGAAATGAAGACGCTCGTTTTTCTCGGCGCGGCACTGCTCACGACCGCCTGCGCTGCGACCTCCGACTACGACCTCGTCCTGCGCAACGGCACGATCTACGACGGCAGCGGAGGTCCCGCGCGCATCGGCGACGTCGCGATCAAGGGCGATCGGATCGCTGCCGTCGGCGAAATCCAAGGACACGGCGAGCACGAGCTCGACGTGCACGGCCTGGCGGTCGCGCCGGGCTTCATCAACATGTTGTCGTGGGCGACCGATTCTTTGATCGTCGATCCGCGGGGACTGTCGGACATCCGCCAGGGCGTCACGCTCGAAGTCATGGGCGAGGGCGAGTCGATGGGTCCACTCAACGACACGATGAAGAAGGACATGGTCGAGCACGAGGGCGACCTGAAGTTCGACGTCACGTGGACCACGCTCGGCCAATACCTCGAGCACCTCGTGAAGCGCGGCGTCTCCGTCAACGTCGCGTCCTTCGTCGGCGCGACGACAGTGCGCGTACACGAAGTCG
This sequence comes from Planctomycetota bacterium, assembly GCA_038318285.1. Classification (GTDB taxonomy): domain Bacteria; phylum Planctomycetota; class UBA1135; order UBA1135; genus JAEUHZ01. Next base: position 2,927 of record JBBQCC010000305.1, read on the forward strand.
GTTATGAGGATCGTCCGCCGAACGATGCTGAGCTCGCGCGCATGCGCACGCTCGTGCGCGACGCGATGGCGGAGGGAGCGCTCGGCGTAGGCTCGTCCCTGATTTACGCGCCCGCGTTCTACGCGAAGACCGACGAACTCGTCGCTCTGTGCGAAGAAGCCGCGAAGGCCGGCGGCATGTACATCAGCCACATGCGCAGCGAAGGCAATCGCCTGGTCGAAGCCGTGGACGAATTGCTCGACATCGCCACGCGCGCGAAAATCCGCGCGGAGATCTATCACCTGAAAGCCGCGGGCGAAGCGAATTGGCCCAAGCTCGACACGGTGATCGCGCGCGTCGAGGACGCTCGCAAGGCGGGACTTGCGATCACCGCCGACATGTACACCTACACCGCAGGCGCGACCGGACTCGACGCCGCGATGCCGCCGTGGGTGCAGGAAGGCGGGCTCGACAAGTGGTGCGAACGCTTGAAGGATCCCGAGATCCGCGCGCGCGTCGCGAACGAAATGCGCACGCCGACGGACAAGTGGGAAAACTTGCTGCTCGCCACTGGATCGCCGGAGCGCGTGCTGCTCGTCGAGTTCAAGACGGAAGCGTTGAAGCCGCTGACGGGCAAGACCCTCGCCGAAGTTGCGCGCGAGCGCGGCAAGACGGTCGAGGACACCGCGATGGACCTCATCATCGAGGATCACACGCGCATCGGGACGATCTACTTCCTGATGTCGGAGGAGAATGTGCGCCGACAAATCGGGCTGCCGTGGGTCAGCTTCGGCTCCGACGCGGGAGCGCCGGCTCCTGCAGGCTTGTTCCTGAAGTCGAATCCGCACCCGCGCGCCTACGGAAATTTCGCGCGCGTGCTCGGGAAGTATTCGCGCGACGAGAAGCTCGTGACGCTGGAGCAAGCCGTGCATCGCCTGAGTGCGCTCCCCGCGGAAACTCTGCGCATTCGCGAACGCGGATTGCTCACGCCCGGTTATTTCGCCGACGTCGTCGTCTTCGATCCCGCGACTATCAAGGACAACGCGACTTTCGAAAAGCCGCATCAACTCGCGACGGGAGTCTCGCAGGTCTTCGTCAATGGCGTGCAGGTCCTGAGCGATGGCGAGCCGACCGGCGCGACGCCCGGACGCGTCGTCCGCGGGCCGGGGTGGCGTGGGTGGAGTCAGAAGTGAATCAGGGAGATAGAGGCAAGCGCGATCAATGTCCGCGGGCGTGACGAGCCAGCGTTTCGACATTCCGCAGGCGAGGGATCAATCGTTGTGCCGGCGGCACTACGCTGGTTGACGGTTTCACTCCTTCCCTCCAACCTTGCTAACCATGGACTACCCGAGCCATATCTCGATAGATCCTATTGGTCCAGGTGCTTGCAGAACTGTTCCCCGGGTCGGAGCACGTGGAGAGCGCTCGGGTGCGGCGTTGAGGACGAGGTCATCTGGGCGCATGCCCGTGCAGCTGGATTTGAACCGCGGAAGTAACGCGGGACCTTTGCCAGCGGAATCACTCGGCTGTAGTCCCCCGCAAGAAGCTCGGCGACAAACCCCAATTCGCCCGGTGGTGCCGAGAGTCGGTCATCCCTGTACTTGAATGCGATCCTGGGGCTTAGGACCTCCAAGCGCATCACCCGCGAAAGCCCGGGCGATCATCCAACCCGTCCGCCCCGATCCCGCGCCCATTCATCCTCGCTGTGGGCCCCAACTAGCCTTACTGGGCGCCTCCCGCTGCCAGCGAGGGCCTTCAAGCCCAGCCTGCTTGTCGTTCCACAGGCCGTGCGCGCATTCTCTCCGCGCACGGGCGCACGCTTCCCGTGTTCGCACTCCCTGAGTGCGCGCTGATCGAGCCGCTGATCGAGCCCAGCGGGCCACACTCGCCGCAGCGGCGCGTGTCTGACCACGGTCGGCCGGCGCGCCTTTGAATCGCGCACTCTCGCTGCCGAGCCCGCGATGTCAGGATCGTCCGCGATGCAGGAGCGTCACCAACTGTTCGGCTCGTTATTGGGCACAATCCAGGCCGAGTTCGATTGGGAGCGGCTCGGGCGGGCGTATTGCGACGGTGACGGCACGGATTTCTTCGACGCGGATCTGCGCGAGCAATGGCTCGACATCGGTTTGCAGATCGCGGATGCGATCGCGCGGGAACTGCGCGGTGCGAGCGGGCGCAGCTTGTACGTCGGCGCGGCCCTCGGCGAGGTGCCGACGATGCTGGTCGAGAGCATCGTGCTGGGCCGCGACGTCGTCTGGATCAACTTGCCCGGCGATGAGATCGACGAGCTGACGCGCGTGATGCGA
>JBBQCC010000306.1:0-5178 GCA_038318285.1 Planctomycetota bacterium
GCATCGCCGACGGGCTCGAACGCTTCGGGGTCGGAACCGCGCGGCGAGGCGCCGAGCAGGCGCGCCAGCCCGAGCGCGGTCGTCTCCGTCTCCGCGTGGCGCTCGACGCGCGTCCCCGACAGGTTCGCGAGTCGCTGGCACAACGCGTCGAGCTGCGCGAGGCCGCCGCCGACGCGCAGCACTCGGGCCGGGCCGCGCGCGGGTTCCATCGCGCGCAGGATCTCGACCACGAGGAAGACGACGCTCTCGAGCACCGCAACGACCTGCGCACCGGTGTCGCCCTCGCCTACGAAGCGCGACGCGAAGTCCGCGCGCCAGTACGGGGCCGCGAGCCCGCCGATACCGTTCAGGAACAGCGGCGGTTCGATCACCGACGCGAGCCCGCGCTCGATGTCGGGACCTAGGTCGTCGAGGCCGCGCTCGCTCGCGAGCCATGCCAACGCGGATCCCGCGCCGTTCACGGTGCCCTCGAGCGCGAACGTGCTCGCATCGCCCTCGCGCGCGACGAGCGTCGCCAGGAGGCCGGGCACGTTCGGCATCGCGGCACCGGTTGCGCGCAACACGAACGCACCCGTTCCGAACGTGATCGAGGCCGAGTTCGCAGTCGGGTCGCCGCCGGCGACGAACGCCGCCGACTGGTCGCCGGTCAGCACGCGCAGCGGGATCTTGCGCGGCCCGACGTCCAGCGTGCCGAACTCGCCGCGCGTGCCCGTCACGCGCGGCAGCGCGACGCCCGGCACGCCAAACAAGTCCAGGAGCTTCGGCGACCACGTCGCGGTGGCCGCATCGAGGAGGAGGGTGCGCGACGCATTCGCCGCGTCCACGACATGCGGACGCTCGTCCAGAAGTCGGTGCGCCAGGAACGACGCGAGCGGCCCGAACGCCAGCCGGCCTTCGGCGAGTGCGGCGCGCACGCGCGGCTCGCCGTCGAGCAGCCATGCGAGCTTCGTCGCGCCGTAGTGCGGGGACAGTCGCAGACCGGTGAGCCGGCGGACCTCCTCGGCGTGCTCCTCGAGGCCTTCGAGCCGCGATGCGGCGCGACGGTCCTGCCACGACAGGATCGGAGCGAGCGCTCCGCCGTTCGTGCGATCCCAGGCCGCGACGCTCGAACGCTGCGTCGCCAGGCCCGCGCACGAGAGTTCGCCGACGCGCCGACCCAACTGCTTCACCGCGTCGCGGATCGCGCGACGCAGCGAACGCACGAGGTCCTCCGCGTCCTGCTCGACACGATCGGGCGCCGGCCGCTCGGTCGCGACCTCCACCGACGACTTCGCGACGACGCGTCCGGCGCGGTCGAACACGAGCGCCCGGCTCGTCGATCCACCTTGGTCGAGCGCGAGGAACAGTGCCGAATCGGAGTTCGTGTTCATGGAATGGCGGCGGCACGATACGCAATACTCCGCGACTCGCAGCGAACCGTCGGGCGCGAACGCCCAGGCGGCCAGCATGTCGTGCGCGAGAGCCCGCAAGCGTCTCGGTCGCGAACGCAAAGGCGGCTAGCATGGCGCGCAGGTCAGGATGAGCGAACCGTCCCGCGTGGATCCTCCGCCGAGCGCCGACCGCGTCTTGACGTTCGGCGTCGTCGCGTTCGTACTCGCGCTCCTCTACGCGCTCGCCGCGGACCCGTACCACTTCGTCTACGACGACGGCGGCATCACGCTCCGGTACGCGGAGCGGCTTGCCCACGGATCGCTCGGCTATGTCGACGGTGAGCGCGTGAACGGCGCGTCGAGCCCGCTGCACACGCTGGCGCTCGCGCTCGGCCTACGCCTGGGGCTGGACGCCGAATGGGCCGTTCGCGGCATCGCGGCGCTCGCGTTCGCGGGCGCGATCGGCCTAGCCGGCGCGACGTTCGCGCGACGCGGCGCGTATGGTGCGGCGGCGCTGGCACTGTGCCTCGCGTTCGCGCACGCGCGGCCCTTCGAGATGCTGACCAGCGGCCTCGAGGTGCCGTTCGTGTGGCTCTCAGCGGCGGCGCTGTTCGCCGCGCTCGACCGCGGTGGTCAGTTCCCAATCGCGATCGCGCTGGCACTGTGCGCCGTGAACAAGCTCGACGGCCTGCTCGCGTGGGCGGCCTTCGTGGTCGTCGATGCGGTGCGTCAGCGGCGCATCCCGTTCGCGACACTCGGCATCGCCGGGCTCGTCACCGTACCGCTGCTGCTCGTGGTCGCGCTCGTCTTCGGATCCGTGCTGCCCAACTCCTTGCTCGTGAAGCTGCAGCACGGCGCGGCGCAGACGCAGTTCGACCCGCTGTGGATGCCGCGGCTCCTGTGGGAGGGCTCGCGGCTCGCGTGCATCGTCGCGCTGGGCAGCGTTCCACTCTTGTTCGTCCATCCGCCCGCGCGGCGCGCGTCACTGCTCGCCGCGCAGGTCTGGCTCGTCCTGCACGTGTCGGCGCACGTGTTCGTCCGCGCCGGTGCGCCGTTTCCCTGGTACGCGGCGGTGCCGCAGGCGGCGGTCTGGTGGATCGCGGTGGAGACTGTGCAAGGCTTCGCCGATCTCGCGACGAGCAGGCTCCGCCGACCGATCTTCGCGCAGCTCCTGCCGAGTCTCGCCGCGGTCGCAACGCTCGGGCTCAAGGCTCCCGAGTTGCTCCAGCGCCTCGAACGCCCCGACGGTCCGGCCGGAGTTCCCCTCGACGGCGCAGGCGATCTCGCGCGCGCCGCTGCGGGCGCGTGGCTGCGCGCGAACACGAGCGGCACGGAACTCCTGTCGACCCCCTATGGCCTGCCCGCCTTCGAGTACGTAGGTCCCGTGATCGACGGTTCGGGACTGAACTCGCGCCGCGATCCCGAAGTCGAAGCGCGCGCACCGTACGAGCTGGTGGGCCCGCTCGAAACGGACGATCTCGCGGGCCGCGGGACGGGCGAGCGCAGATTCGTCGCGATCTTCCGCTACGACGCGCGCGCGCCGATCTACGCCGTGACGGCGCGCGCATCGAGCGAAGTCGTTCGCGCCAACCTCGCGCATGTCCCGCCCGATTTCACGATTCCACCCGAGATCGATCCCGACGGCTGGCTCGCACGAGCGCGGAAGGTGCCGATTTCTGCGGACGAGCTGCACGTCACGTGTCGTCGCTGGCGCGACCGACTCGCACGCGTCGAGGCCGGTGCGATGCCCGACGGCGCGACGGCTCGTTGACCTGAACGCTCGGCTCGCGCGCGCGAGGCAATGCGAACTGGCTCTGCGAGGCGATTACCCCTATCGTGACGCGCCATGAAGCCGCCAGCGTGTTCACGCCCACTCTCCGCCGTGCCCCGGAGCCGCGCGCGCGGCTCCGCTGAGTCCCGGAGTCGCGCGCGCAGCAGAGCATCGAGCACAGGATCGAGTTCAGCATCGAGCTCAGCATCGAGCTCGGCATCGTGAGCGCTCTCCCCAAAGCGAAGCGCACCGATCGACTCTCGGACTTCCGCACGAACCGGCGCGTGCTGCTGCTCGTCGCGCTGGCCCTCCCGATCGGCGTCCTGTGCGCATTCGTGGCGAAGGGCCTCCTGTGGCTGATCGCAGTGTTCACGAATCTGGCGTTTTTTCAGCGCTTCTCGGTGCAGGAGGCCACGCCCGTCTCGCACCAACTGGGCGCGTGGGTCATCCTGGTGCCCGTCGCCGGCGCGATCGTGATCGGGCTCATGGCGCGCTATGGATCGGCGAAGATCCGGGGGCACGGCATCCCTGAAGCGCTCGAAGCGATTCTCCTCGGCAAGAGCATCATCACGCCGCGCGTCGCGATCCTGAAGCCACTCGCGTCGGCGCTGTCGATCGGCACGGGCGGCCCATTCGGCGCCGAAGGTCCGATCATCATGACGGGCGGCGCGTTCGGTTCGCTGTTCGCGCAGTTCTTCAAGCTGACGCCGGCGGAGCGCAAGACGCTGCTCGTCGCCGGGGCCGCGTCGGGCATGGCCGCCGTGTTCGCGACGCCGATCGCGGCGACGCTACTGGCCGTCGAACTGCTGCTTTTCGAGTGGAAGCCGCGCAGCTTCATTCCCGTCGCCGTCGCGGCGATCGTGGGCTCGCTCGTGCGCGTGCCGCTGCTGGGCGCCGGACCTCTGTTCGAGGTCGCGCCACATCCCACGACGACGGTGCTGGGTCTGTCCGCGGCGCTGATCGTCGGCGTCCTCGTGGGGCTCGGATCGGGCCTCCTGACGCAGTTCGTCTACTTCTGCGAGGATCTGTTCGAGCGCCTGCCCATCCACTGGATGTGGTGGCCTGCGATCGGCGGCGTCGTCGTGGGCATCGGCGGTTGGCTGGATCCGCGCGTGTTCGGCGTCGGCTACGAGACGATCCACAGCGTGCTGCGCGGCGAGGTGATCGGCGCCACGCTCGTAGGCTTGATCGTCGTCAAGTCGATCGTGTGGTCCGTCGGCCTGGGCTCGGGCACTTCCGGCGGCGTGCTCGCGCCGTTGATCATGATCGGAGGAGCCCTGGGTGCTCTCCTCGGACAATGGATGCCGGGCGGCGACGTCAGCCTGTTCGCGATGATCGGGATGGCGGCGATGCTGAGCGGTACGCTGCACACGCCGCTGACGGGCATCCTTTTCCTGCTGGAATTGACGCACGATCTGGCAGCGCTACCGGCACTGCTCGTCGGCTCGGTCGCCGCGCTGTGCGTCACCGTCCTGTTGATGCGTCGCTCGATCCTGACGGAGAAACTCGCGCGTCGCGGCCAACACATCGCGCGCGAGTACAGCGTCGACCTGTTCGAGCTGATGCGCGTCGGCGACGTCATGTCGAACGAGCCGCCGACCGTGCTCGCCTCGTGTACGGTCAAACAACTGTCGGTGCAGATCGCCGACCGTTCGTCAGTGCTCGGTCGACGACACGCCGTGTTGATCGTCGACGAGAAGGGACATCTCGCCGGCATCCTGACGCGCGAGGACATGCTGCGCGCGCTGGCCGCGGACCCCACGGGCGAGACCAGCGTGCTGGACGCGGGCCAGGCCGAAGCGCCGGTGACGTATGCCGACGCGCCCCTGCACGACGCGCTGCACACGATGCTGCGCCGCAGCGTCGGTCGGCTGGCCGTCGTCGACCGCGCCGATCCGCGCAAGATCGTGGGTTACCTCGGACGCGCGGAGATCCTGGGCGCGCAGCTCAAGCAACACGACGACGAGGAGAAACGCGCACGCGGTCCGCTGCTGGCGAACATGCGCGACACGGTGCGCGACACGCTGCATTTGAATC
>JBBQCC010000307.1:0-5156 GCA_038318285.1 Planctomycetota bacterium
GGCGTTCGCTGGACAACGGGATGATCCAGCCCCAACCGTCATCGCGGACCATGATGCGGATGTCGAAGTCAGGCGCGAGCTCGGCGGTCGCGGCCGGACTCAGACCCTCGTAGTGCGTGAACACGGCCGACGCACCGAAACGACGGTAGGGCTCGGCCGTTTTCTCGATCGAAGCGCACAGCTTCGACTGACCCGACGCGTCGACGAGGAAGCGACCGGTGTGGCGCGCGTCGGCCGTTTCGATCCAAGCTTCCTCCGTGTTCGCGCCAGCACCGACCACCGTCTCGCCGTGCGAAACGGTCGCGCCCAGCACGCGCGCGCGATCGCGAAGCAACGTGTCGAAGCGCGCGCGGTCGACGTGCCACGCGTGCGACGGGATACCCGCGAGCGCTTCCTCGAACGCGAAGGTGCGCGAGCGACCGGTGGCCTCGCACACGAAGCGCGCACCGCGCTTGTGAACGAACGTGCCGCCCTCGGGCACGACGCCCAAGCGATCGAGCACGCCCAGACCGGCGGGCAGCAGCGACTCGCCGATGTGGAAGCGCGGGAACTGTTCCTTCTCCACGACGAGGACGCGCAGGCCCTGCTGGGCCAACAATCCGGCCGTCGCCGAACCCGCGGGTCCCGCGCCGACGACGAGGACGTCCCAGCCCTGCGGCTCGGGCGTCGAGTTGGCGCTTTCGTCGGAACAGCCCTTCGTCCCGCTGGCTCGTCTCGAGGAATTCATCGGTCACACGACGGGGAAGGGAGATGCAACTCGGACACGACCCTAACCGGGCCCCGCGGGAATCGTCCACGTCGAGCCTCGAGCTCAGTCCTGGATGGCGCTCACACACTCGTCCGGACCGAACGTGATCCGTCGCGAGGAGAATCTTCGCACCTGGTAGATCCAGGTCGAGGCTTCGAGGTCGGGGGACCGTCGAGCCGGCGGATAGCCGATGGCGAGCAGAACGGCAGCTTTGGACATGCCGACCTCCACGCGGCCTTGTCGGATGCACGTGCGCTCCAACTCGGACAGTCCCTCGGGGAGCTCGACGGGTTCCGAGGAGAATTGCCGGCTGCGCCACTCCCCAAACGGCATGACGCTGTGCTTGGCGACGAACCCCACCCGGTACCGCTGTCCCGCATCGTCGGTCAGGCTCATCGAATCCGACTGGACCTCGTGCAGCTCCAGCCGCGAGCCGCACGGCACGGACTTCACCCCACCGAGGAAGTTCGTGCTGCTGATCTCCCAGGTGCCGGCCTTGTCCGGGAAGGCGTGCATTCCGGTCCGAGCGTAGACCACGGTGGACTCAGCCCCGCGCTCGAACCGGTTGCTCACGCTGTGGCAGCCACTGCAGAACAGCGCAAGAACGGTCAGCAGCGTGAGAACGGGCAGCAGTGCCTGGCGGACCATGAAAGTCACGTGTTCAGCGCGAGCTGAACGGCCCGAGCGAGCCGATCGGCGCGCGCCAGGGCGGTTCGTCGTCGGCCGGCGACCAGGGCGGGCGCATGCCGATGTGTTCCTCGCGCGCGTCCTGGAACTTCTTCAGCTCGCGACGCACGGCCGGCGCTCCATCGAGCACGTCCGGTTGTTCGGTCAGCGCGTCCCACAGGAACGGGTGCACGCGGTGTCGGTGCGCGTCCATCGGATCGGTCGATTCGCCGCGCGGATCCTTCGTCGCGGCTTGCGCGACGCGCTCGGCGAATCCGCCGACCGCCTCGCACGCGATCGCGGCGCGTTCTCCGCCGTCGAGGACGTGCCACGCAGCCCAGAACAGCGGCTCGGGCTCGATCCAATCGCTGCGGACGCGGCCCTTCGACAGCTCGAGGTTCTCGCGCCGGGCTTCCGCGCGCAGGCGGTCGAGGATCTTCGGCGCGCGCTTGCGCAGCAGGCGTTCCGAGTCGGCCAGCAGGCGATCCTGCTCGAGCGAGTCCTTCACCGTGACGTGCGGATTCTCGGCCAAGTACGCCGCGTGGTGCGCCGACAGCAGCACGGACTCGACCATGTCGGCCGCGCTGGCCTTCGACATCTGCGAGCGCTGCTCCCACGACGCCTCGGCGTGCAGCATCGACACGTCCAGCGGCGCCTCGAAGTCGGGGACGAGCGCGCGGCCGAGAACCTTGCCGCTCTTCACGTGCAGCTCGCCCGCGATCTGCACGCGGTTCAGGTTGGCCTCGCTGTAGCGCATGACCTGGTCGGCGCGGAACCCCTCCTCGTGCGGGTGCTGTGACTGCCAGTACCCCGGGTGGACGCCCTGCGCGCGCAAGCGCACGTGGCGCGCGAACGCGAAGTTCGTCTGGAAGACCTCGCGCGGATCCCCGATCGGGCCCGAGCGCGCGTCCATGTGGCCGGGCAGCGGATCGCAAGCCGGGTCGAAGCCGCGGTCGAGGATCGCGTTCTCGGTCGTCAGCTGGCCGATCGACGCCGGGTGGAACGCGCCCTTCCAGTAGTTGTCGAGCGCCGTGCGGAACGCCAGGAACCGCCGCCGGGTCGACCGGAACCCGCGCGAGTCGGGGTTCGGGAAGTCCGTGATCCACGAGACCAGCTCGGGATGGTTCAACCGGTACGCGATCGAGTCCGCCAGCAGGCTGCCGGTCAGAAAGGTCTTCGCACTGAAGCAGAACTGGCCGCCGCCGTGCGCCATCGAGGCGTAGAGCTTGGCCCGCCGCGGCTCGCCCCAGACGAAACGCTGGAGGAACCGGACGAAGCGCTCGTCGTACAGCCACCGGAGCGGCACGGGCTTGATCGGGATCTCGAATGTCTCGGGGTCGAGCGAGATCCGGACCTCGAGGCACGGACCCCCGCGTCCGTCGTGAAAGGTCAGGTCCTGGCGACGCAGCCCGTAGGGATCGCGACTCTTCTCGCGCTCGACCTCGGCGAAGGGACAGTCGGGGTGATTCTGCGCGCGCAGTTCGCGGTACGCCGCGACGATGTTCTTCGCGATCTTCTCCTGCTTCGCCAGGATCTTCGGATCGTTGAAAAAGCCGTATTCCGAGCCACTTCGGGCGTGTTTGCGCCAGCGCCGGATCGTCTTGCGATTCGAGAACGTCGGCTCGAGTCCGACCCAGGCATCACCGAGCGACTGTGCGTCCGTGCGACGACAGTCGGGGAGCCTCTCGAGCAACGGCTCGGGGTCGGCGGGGATGGTCGCGACTCGAGTCGCGATCGCTTCCTTCGATCTCATGCAGGGGGGGAGGTCGCGGTGCGCGCGAGTGAACCCGTGCGTCCGAGGTCTGGAGTGTATCGGCCCTGTGCAAGTCCAGCTTGTGTTCTCACTCAGGAACTTGGAACTCCCAAGCGATTGAGCAGCCCGATCACTTCGCGTTCGATGCGGTCGCGCACCACGCGGAACTCGCTCTCGACCATCGCGCGCGGATCGGGGATCGACCAATCCTCGCGCACTCTTGCGGCGACGTTCGGGCACGCATCGCCGCAACCCATCGTCACCACGGCGTCGAACGGACCATCTCCGACCGCGGCGATCGAGGTCGAGCGATGCGTCGTCAGGTCGTAGCCCAGCTCGTGCATCGCCGCGATCGCGCGCGGGTTCACGACGCCGGAGGGCCGCGAGCCCGCGCTCCAGGCCTCGACCCGCGCGCCGCCGTGGATGCGCGCGAGAGCCTCGGCCATCTGGCTGCGGTTGCTGTTCTCGACGCAAACGAACAGCAGGCGCATGGGTCCGCGAGCATTCATGCGGGAGCCTCCACGGGCTGACTGCGCTCGGTCCCCCAGGTCAGGCCGTCCCCGGCAGGCCGAGCGCGCAGGTGTCGAACGCTGCCCAAGCGAGGTTGCACGGTAGCTGGCATCAGCAGCAGCTCGTGGCCTTCGGTCGCGGTCCGCCCTTGCGTGCGCGGATGTCGAAGCTGGCGACATAGTCCGCGATCGAGCGGCCCTCGGGCAGCGCGGCAGCGACCTTCTGGTACAGCGGATCCTGCACGTCCTCCATCGCGGCGACGTACTCGGGCTTGAGCTCCAGCTCGAGCGCGACCAGCCCGGCCGCGCGCATCCACTGCTCGGTGTCGGTCGCCAGCGGCGCGCCCGAGACGCAGCCCACGAGCGCTTCGACCATGTCACGCACAGAATCGGGCAGCGGTTGCACGAGGCCGAGATCGCTGACCGCGACGCGTCCGCCCGGTTTCAGCACGCGCGCGATCTCGCGCCACACCTGCGCCTTGTCGGGCGAAAGGTTCAGGACGCAGTTGCTGATCACGACGTCCACCGACGCGTCGGCGAGCGGCAAATGCTCGATCTCGCCCAGGCGGAACTCGACGTTGTCGAGCCCCGTTCGCGCGCTGTACGCAGCCAGATTCTGGCGCGCCTTGCCCAGCATGTCGGCCGTCATGTCGACACCGATCGCACGACCCGTCGCGCCGACCTTCGGCCCGATCAAGAAGCAGTCGAAGCCCGCGCCCGAACCGAGGTCGAGCACGACCTCGCCCGGCTGCAGCGCCGCGATCGCGCCGGGATTGCCGCACGACAGGCCGAGGTTCACGCCCTCGGGCAGGTTCGCGAGTTCCTCGGCCGAGTACCCGAGCTTGCGCGCGAGCTCCTCGACGTCGGTGCGCACTCCGCACCCGCCTACGGGGCCGCAACAGCCGCCCGTGCCAGGTTCGGCGCGCGCGATCTGGGCGTAGCCCTCGCGCACCTGTTCGCGCATGCGTTCGTCCGTGCCGTGAGTCTGCGATTTCATGGGTGTCCCTCAGCAACAGTTCCGACCGTCGCGCAGCGCCGAACAGCGCTTCACGAGGCCGGGAATTCCCTTGGTCTCCGCGTGCAACGCCGCGAGGGCGTCGAGCAGCTTCGCGTGCCCCGGCGATCGCGCCTCGGCCAGCGAGTAGTGCATCCACAGGCCTTCGCGCCGCGCGCCCACGAGCCCCGCGCGGCGCAGCACGCCGAGGTGTCGCGACACGAGCGGCTGCGGCAGGTCGAGCCCGCCGACGAGATCACAAACGCACGCTTCGCCCGGCGCGATCATCGCCAGCAGACGCAAGCGCGTGGGCTCCGCGACCGCGGCCAGGAGGGCCTCGGGGTCGGGGGCCGACTGCTGGTGGGTCGTACGTTGGCGGGTGTTGGGCACGCCCCTACTATATGCGCTCAAACAGATATATTGGAGAAGCAATCCGGCGGATCCGTGGAGATCATCAGGACCCTGTGCGGTCGTAGCAGATGGGAT
>JBBQCC010000308.1:0-5114 GCA_038318285.1 Planctomycetota bacterium
GGCGCATCGTCGTGAAGACGAACGCGGCCGAAGTGCTGAGCGTGCAACTCGCCAGCAAGTCGTGGCGGCGCGAAGTCGTCGTGTTCTCGGGCTCCACCGACTGCTACCAACCCCTCGAGGCGACGTACGAGCTGACGCGCCGCTGCCTCGAAGTGTGCCTCGCGCGCCGCACGCCGATCGCAATCATCACGAAGGGGACGCTGATCCGACGCGACGTCGAGCTGCTCGCGCGCATGGCTCGCGGGCCGGGCGCGCACGTCACCGTGTCGATCCCCTTCTTGGACGAGGACGCGGCGCGCGCGCTCGAACCAGGCGCGCCCACGCCGTCACGCCGCTTCGAGACGATGCGCATCCTGGCCAACGCGGGCGTGACGGTCGGGATCTCGCTCGCGCCGCTGATCCCGGGATTCCGCGAGAGCGACATCGCGATGCTGCTCCAACGCGCGAAAGATGCCGGCGCGACGAGCGCGTTCACCACGCTGCTGCGCCTCCCCGCCGAGGTCGCCCCCGTCTTCGAGGAACGCTTCCGCGCCGCGTTCCCCGATCACTGGAACAAGGTCGAGAGCGCGCTGCGTGAAATGCGCGGCGGCAATCTGCACGACCCCCGCTTCGGTCACCGGATGCGCGGCCAGGGCGCACGCTGGGACGCCGTCATGCAACTGTTCGAACTGCAACGCCGCCGCCTCGGCCTGACCGACACCGCCCGCCGCATCACGCGTCCCGCCGACACGAGCACCGCGACGCAGCTCGACCTGTTCGGTTGAAGGTGCCTCCAACGCGCCAATTCCGACATACGGTGTCAGACACCGTACGGAATTACGTCAGCCCCAGCGGTGGTACGCCGGATGCCCTTCGCGCACGGCCACGAACGTGCCGCGGCACGTCGCGGTGATCTTGCCGCCGGCTTCGAGCTCGGCTTCGACGGTCGCCCGGTCGTCGGTGGATTCGACGACCCAGGCGCGCAGGTGCACCGGGCCGTTCGTCGGCGTCGGGCGTTTCAGCTTCACGTGGAAGTCGGCCGTCACCGTGCACGGCGGCTCGCTCGCGCCGGATGTCTGCATCAGGTGCCACGCTGCAGTCCAGTTGCTGTGACAGTCGAGCAGCGCGCCGCAGATCCCGCCGTTCAGCATCCCGGGGAACGCTTCGTGGTGTTTCTCCGGCGTCCACGTCGCGACGACGCGATCGCCCTCGACGAAGCTCTGGATGCGCAGGCCCTTCGCGTTCGCGGGGCCGCAACCGAAGCAGATGCTGTGCGGAGCGTGCGTCTCTTGCAGGCTGCGCTCGCTGCGGGTCGTGTTCGTCACGCGCGTTCCTCGCGATGCCGGGCGCGATCAGCGCCCGAGATCCAAACCCGAAATGAAACGCGCGACGCCGTGGGATCGCGCGTCGCGTGCGGTGGAGTCTGGTGGGCTAGACAGGATTTGAACCTGTAACCTCCACGCTGTGAACATGGCACTCTGCCGATTGAGTTACTAGCCCGACAGGGGCGAGGAGGATAGTGCGCGCTGCCGACCCTGGCAAGCACTGAGGCGCGCATCGAAGGCGCGCCCTCAACTCCCGGGTCGCAGGTCCTTGCCCAGCGTGGTCTTGAGGATCTCCCCGAGCCGCTGCTCCGCGCGCCGCAGCATCATCCGGACGGCGTCCTCGGTGCGCCCGCCCATGATCTCCCCTGCCTCGCGCAGCGGCTTGCCCTCGAAGAAGACCAGCGTGATCGCCTGCCGGTGCTCGGGCGTCAGGTCCTCCAGCGCGTGCCGCAGGTAGTTGCGGTTCTCGTCCCGCGTGACCTGCATCGTCACGGACAGGTCGTCGCTCGCCGGCTCGATCGTGCGCGGCCCGTCGTCACCGCCCGCAACGGGCGCGTCCATCGAACGCTCGCGGCCGAGATCGCGCTTGCCTGCCGAATAGAACTCGGCCTTGTCGCGGATCTTGTTCTGCAGGATCTGCAGGAACCAACGGATCAGCGAGGGCTCGCCGCGGTACTCGTAGTTCGGGAAGTCGCGCGCGGCCTCGCGAAACGTCGTCTGCGCGAGGTCGTCGGGCTCTTCCTTCAAGCGCAGCCGCGGTCCGATCTTGCGCCGCGCGACCTCGACCATCATGCGGTGGTAGCGCTGGAACAGTTCGTTCAGCGCGTCCGCGTCGCCGGACTTCGCCCGCGCGACGAGCTTCGCCGTCTCGTCGTTCTCGAAGCCCTCGGGGAGTTGGAATTCCGCGGGAGCAGGTTGGGGCGCGCCTTGCGCGTTGGTGTCGTCTTGATCTGCCATGTGCTGCGTCGAGAGTGTGGAGCGAGGATACGTGGGTCGTGGCGAACGGGCCAGGAGTGGTCAGGGCGGCGTGAGGAATCGCGCGTGGAATCGGCGCCGTTCGCCGCTGTGTGTCCCGAAGAGTTCGAGCTCGACGACGACGCCCTCGCGATCGAGCGATTTGGACGAGACCCACATCGTCCCTTCGAGGTTGGTCCAGGATTCCGTCCCACCGCACCCGAAGTCGTCGATGCGGACGCGAACGTCACCGTCCGCGGGCCCGAGGCTGAACGTGGCGGAGATGCCGACGAACTTCATGTCCGACTCGGTGTAGCGCAGCGCGAGCACACCCGGACTCGCCGGGATGCGCTCGACTCGAGCGGTGTATTCGTTCTCGGCGGTGGGCGTGACGTACGGAACAGGCGTGGTGTCGGGTTGTTCGTCGATGAGAACTCGGACGTTGGACGACTCGGCATCGCGCACACGGATTCGGCGTTCGAAGACTTCCTCGGCGGCGCCTGAATCGACATCGGAACTCTCGTGCGATGTCGGAGCGCTCAGTGACTCGTCGCCGACGCCCAGCGGTATCCGGAACTTCCCGTCGAACTCGTGCACCTTGTCCTCGAGTTCTCCCGCGATCTCGAACGCCACGATCGTGCCGGGACGATCCACCGGCCAATCCGAGAGCCGAATGCTCGAGCGCGGGTGATCCCAAGTCTTCTGGTACCCCATGTGACCGTTCGACCCGACGCGCACGCTGACGTCCTCCCGATTCGGCCCGAAGCGAAGCACAACGGCATCTCCGCGGTAACCGTCGCCGCGCCAGAGGAGAAATGCTCGCACGTCCGAGTTCGTCTCGATGCTCTCGCACCCGAAGCGCATGTCGTCCGCAGATTCGTTGGACGTGCCCACATCCATTGCGCCTTCCGGATCGAGCGCGACGCCGTGCTCGATGTCGATGCGCGGCGGGATATCGAACCCGGGCTGTGCCACGCGAGCGTAAGCGACATACCCAGTCTCGTCCCAAGGCAGCGGTCGCCGCGGTTCGGGCCACGGAATCCAATTCGCGAGGAACGCGATCACGGTCAGCGCGATTCCGACCACGAGGCCCGACACCGATGTGAGGAAGGATCTCATCGTTTTCCCGGCACCCGGAACTTGCCGTCGAACGCGCGCTGCTCGCTGTCCCGAAGGCCCTCGATCTCGAACGCCACGACGGTGCCGGGACGATCGAGCGGCCAGTCCGAGAGTCGAATGCTCGCGTGCGGATAATCCCACGTCGTTTCGCGCTGGCCGTGGTCGCCGAACGAATAGACGCGCAGGTCGACGTCCTCTGGCCCGGGCCCGAAGCGGAACACGGCGGCATCTCCCGTGATGCCGTTGCTCCTCCACACATGGAATGCGCGCACGTCCGAGTTCGTTTCAATCGGTTCGCAGGCGAAGCGAATGCCCCGCTCGTTCTCACGCGTCGTGCCAACGTCCAGCGCGCCCGCCGGATCCAGCGCAACGGCGTGATAGATGTCGACACGCGGCCAGAGATCGAACTCGGGGCGAATCGCGCGAGCGCGGACGACGTACTCGGCCTCGTACCAAGTTTGCGGCATCAAGGTCTCAGACCACGGGATCCACTTCGAGACGATCGCGGTCGCCGTCAGCGCGATTCCGACGGCGACACCGCCGGCGAACAGCTGCCACGCCTTCATCGCGTGATCGCCGGCGTGCTCGACTTCGGACGCGGCCCCCACTCGGTCTCGGACGATTTCGTCATGCGGGTTTGCGGCCCACGAGTTCCAGGAACTCGGGTTCCAGCATCACCCGTACCCCGAGCTCCTCGGCGCGTTTCGCCTTCGATCCGGGCTTTCCGCCCACGACCAGGATGTTCGTCTTCGCGCTCACGGACGACGCGACGCGGCCGCCCAGGCTTTCGACGACGTGTTTGGCCTCGGCGCGGCCGAGCAATTCCAGCGTGCCGGTGAACACGACGCTCTGGCCCGAAAACACGCCGTCCATGATCGCAGCGTTCGGCGCGGCGATCGTCACACCGCCCGCGAGCAAGCGCTCGACGAACGCGACGTTCTCCGGCGCGTCGAACCACTCGCGCACGCGCGTAGCTGATTCGGGGCCGACGCCGTCGACGTGCTGCAGCTCGTCAAGCGTCGCTGCGCGCACGCCTTCCAACGTGTGGAAGTTCACCGCGAGCAACTTGCCCGTCGCCGGACCGACGTCGGGGATCGCCAGCGAAACGAGGAAGCGCGACAGCGAAACGTCGCGCGCTTTTTCGATCTCGGCGAACAGGTTCGCGACGGTCTTCTCGCCCCAGCGGTCGAGTTCGGCGAGCTCTTCCGTTGCGTTCTCGCGCCGATCGAGGTGGAAGACATCGGCCGGCGACTGCAGAAATCCAGCGTCGTACAACTGCGCGATCTGCTTCTCGCCCAGACCGTCGATCTCGAACGCGTCGCCCGACACCAGCACGAGCGTGCGGCCGATTCGTTGCGGCGGACACGCGGGGTTCGGGCAACGCCAGTACTTGCCCTCCTGCACGCTCGCGGTTCCGCACGCGGGACACTGCGCGGGCATCGCGTACTCCTCGCGCCAGCTCCACGCGACACCGGCCCGCACTTCGCCGTCGGCGTCGAGCAACTCGGCGGGAACTGCATCCTTCCAACCGGCGGGCGCGCGACCGCCTGCGGTTTTGGCGACCGACAGAATCTGCGGGATCACGTCGCCCGCGCGGCGCAGAAACACCGTGTCACCGACCTTCAAGCCGAGCGTCGCGACGTAATCCGCGTTGTGCAGCGTCGCATGGCGCACCGTCACGCCGCCAACTTCGACCGCGTCGACGTGCGCGCGCGGCGTCAAGCGACCGCTGTTGCC
>JBBQCC010000309.1:0-5061 GCA_038318285.1 Planctomycetota bacterium
CCCGCTTTCTTTTGTTTTTTTGTGTGTGGGGGGGCCGTGGGGTCGGGGCCTGTACCCCACCGCGTCCGTCGGCCCCATTTTCCTTGGTGCGTGTTTTTTTCCCCCCGGGGGGCCCGCCCCCCCTCCAAACCAAAAAAACCCCGGACGAAGTTACCTGGCTCCGTACTACGCGTTCGGTATCCTGCCCGCTCCGCATGGCCCCGTACCAACGCATCCTCCTGAAGCTGTCCGGTGAGGCCCTCGGCGAGCGTGCGACCGGTCACGGCCTCGACCCCGAGGAGGTTCGTGGGATCGCCGCGCAGATCGCGCGCGTCGCGCAGCTCGGCGTCGAGACGGCCATCGTCGTCGGCGGCGGGAACCTGCTGCGCGGCGCGGAATTCAGCCGACTCGGCGGCCACCGCGCGAACGCCGACTACATGGGCATGCTCGGCACCGTGATCAACGGGCTGGCGCTGTCCGATGCGCTGGAGCAGGCCGGCCTGGAGACGCGCGTGATGACCGCGATCGGCATCCAGCAGGTCGCCGAACCCTTCGTGCGTAGGCGCGCGCAGAGCCACCTCGAGAAGGGGCGCGTCGTCATCCTGGCGGGCGGCACGGGCAACCCCTTCTTCACGACGGACACCGCCGCTGCGTTGCGCGGGACGGAACTGTCGTGCGACGTGTTGCTCAAGGCCACGAAGGTCGACGGCGTGTACGACGCCGATCCGAAGAAGGTGCTCGATGCGCACCGCTTCGAAGAGCTCACCTACATGGACGTGCTCTCGCGCGGCCTGAAGGTCATGGACGGAACGGCGATCACGTTGGCGATGGAGAATCGCCTGCCCGTGGTCGTCTTCAACATGTTCGAAGAGGGGAACCTCGAACGCGTCGTGCGCGGCGAGAACCTCGGGACCCGAATCCGGAGTTCTGGATGAGCATCCAAACGATCGTCAAGGAAACCAACGAAAAGATGGAGAAGGCGGTGCACCACGTGGCCGACCAGCTCCGAACGATTCGGACGTCGCGCGCTTCGCCGGCGCTCGTCGACAACATTCGCGTCGACTACTACGGCACGATGACGCCCATCTCGCAGATGGCGCAGATTTCGGTGCCCGAGCCGCGCCAGATCATGATCAAGCCCTTCGACGCCTCCGCGCTGCAGGAGCTCATGAAGGCGATCCAGAAGAGCGACCTCGGCATTCAGCCGCAGAGCGACGGCAAGGTCCTGCGCCTCACGATGCCGCCGCTGTCCGGCGACCAGCGCAAGAAGTACGCGACGCGCGTCAAGGAACTCTGCGAGGAAGCGCGCATCGCGCTGCGCAACGTGCGCCGCGACCAGAACAAGCACGCCGACCAGTTGCACAAGGACGGCGACATCACCGAAGACGAGGTGAAGAAGCTGCACGACGACATCCAGAAGATGCTCAAGGAGCACGAGGACAAGGTCGGTCAGCACCAGGACAAGAAGACCGCCGAGGTCATGGAGGTCTGAGAGCCCCCGCAGAACTCGAGCGCAGGGGCTCCCAGAAACGAGTGGCGTCGCTCCGCGGCGCGAGAGCCAGTGAATACTTCACACGCTTTGGGCCGAACTTCGTGTCGACGCGGAGTCGAGCGGCTTCCCTGATCGGCCGTCGTCGGTATCCTGTGGACCCGCGTCTCGAGGCGCGGAATGCATTCGGGCGCGTAGCTCAGTCGGTAGAGCAACTGGCTTTTAACCAGTAGGTCGTCGGTTCGATCCCGACCGCGCTCACCACCTTCTCCGGGTGGTGGGCCCCCGCGCGAAGACTTGCCGCAGGAGCGCGGCGCATGAACCCGCGCGACGTGTTCCCTGAGCTCCGCGGCGCCGTCCGACGGGGACTCTTGACACTTCCGGCCGGGATGTCATCCTCTCCGCCCCTGAAGTGGCCGCGTAGCTCAGTCGGTAGAGCAGGTGACTCTTAATCATCAGGTCGTAGGTTCGAGCCCTACCGCGGTCACCAATTCGTCCAGCCTCCACGGGCCGTGTCGTGGAGGCGCGCTCGCAGCGCGAGAACTCTGGCGCGTGAAGTGATCACACACTCTCGCGACGCGATGTGTCGCCACCTGGATTCGAGAGCCCGTAGGCTCGATTTCTGCACCGGATCTCAGGCTCGCTCGAGCCCCGGCACGCCGTCCGCCGGTGTGAGTCCGCCCAGGTCGCGGTACGCGCGGGCCCAGTAGCCGGCGCGCACGACGCCCGCGAAGCCCATCAGCGCGAACTCGAGCACGCTGCACGTCACGGCTGCGAACGGTAGCGTGCCCAGGATGCCGGCCAGCGCGCGCGGCGCGCCGAGAACGACGACGAGCAGCACGACTTCCGCGACGACGGCTCGGCCCGTGGCTCGCGGATCGTTGCGCATGATGCGCCAGGCGTGCAGGAGTGCCGAGGAAACGCCGCGCCGGTTCTCGGCCAGACTCTGCAGGGCGAACTGGCCCAGCACGGACAGCGCCAGCATGTAGAGGCCGAACACCAGGATGAACGGTCCGATGATCACGCCCGTCCGCAGCAGCAGCAGCGTCCGATCTTCCTGCGCCCCGGCGCTCAACGCGCTCGCCGCGAACAGGATCGGCACGACCAGCACGACGAACGCCAGGATCTGCATGAGCACGAGCTGCAGCCACAGCCCGTAGGTCGAGAACGTGAGTCCCTTGCCGAGGCGCCACAGCGCGCGCAGCCCCGGATTCCTCCGGCCCTCGGCCGCGAGCTCCCAGGCTTCCGCCGAGCCGGCCTTCGCGAGCCCGGCGATCAGGCGGAACAGGGGCAGGAAGAGCACCGCGATGAACGGCATTGCGAACAGGGGGAGGTAGGCCTCCTCCAGGAACCGGAACGGGGATCCCTCCAGACTCGATTCGCTGAAGTGCAGCACCGGTCGAGGGCCCGCGCCGATGATCCCGATGCCGATCGCGGGGTACGCGAGGCCCGCGATCCACACGAGTCCCGGACGTCCGGCCTGGCGCGCGGCGTCGCCGAGCGCATCCATCGCACGGGCGAGGGGGAAGCGGTCGCTCGGCGATCCGGTCACGAAGGGCATGGGCTCCCGCTACGGGCTCGGCCGGCCCGGATTTCGGCCGCAGGATCGTTCATGCCCGCGTGCTCGCCAACTCGCGGCCGGCGCACGCGGCCTCGACGTCCGCGACGGATTTCGGGATGTCGTGCGTCAGCACCTCGTGGCCGTCACGCGTCACCAGCACGTCGTCCTCGATGCGCACACCGATGCCGCGCCAGCGCGCGTCGATCGACTCGTCGTCGGGCGCGAGGTACAGGCCGGGCTCGATCGTGAGCACCATGCCCGGCTCCAGTGCGCGTTGCACGCCGTCGGCGAGGTACGCGCCGCAGTCGTGCACGTCGAGGCCCAACCAATGGCTGGTGCGGTGCATGTAGAAGCGCTTGAACGACTCGTTCGCGAGCGCGTCCTCGGCAGTCCCGGCCAGGATACCGAGGCGCACGAGGCCGGCGCACAGCACCTTCAGCGCGGCGCGGTGCGGCGCGTCGAACGCCGCGCCCGGCTCCACGGCCGCGATCGCCGCGAGTTGCGCGTCGAGGACGACCTCGTAGACGGCGCGTTGGTCCGCCGAGAATCGTCCCGACACGGGGAACGTGCGCGTGACGTCGGATGCGTACCAGTCGACCTCGCTGCCGGCGTCGACCAGCAGGAGATCGCCGTCCCGCAATGGCTGGTCGTTCTCGACGTAATGCAGGATGCAGGCGTTCGCACCGCCCGCGACGATGTTCGTGTACGCGGCGCCCGTGCCCCCCAGTCGGCGAAACGTGTGGTCGAGCAGCGCGTCGATCTCGCGCTCGTTCACGCCGGGTCGCGCGGCCGCCATCGCCGCCGTGTGCGCGTCGCGCGTGATGCGCGCCGCACGACGCATGACGTCGAGCTCGCCCGCGTCCTTGAAGAGGCGCAGCTCGTGCAGGAACGGCGCCGGGTCGAGCAGCGCGAGCGGAGGCGGCGCGGCGACCTTCGCCGTCGCGCGCAAGCGGGACAGCACGGCCAGGACCTCGCGGTCGCGGCCCTCGTCGATGCCCGTCGTGTAGACGATTCGTTCGTAGCCCTTCAGCAGCGCGGCCATGTCCGTCCACAGCTGCGCGATGTCGCGCGCTTCATCGACGGCCAGTTGCGCGGGCGCGGCTTCGATGCCGAGACGCCGACCGTTCCAGATCTCGCGATCACGATCCTTCGGCCGCAGGAACAACACGCTGCGCGGACGCGCGTCGTGCGTCAGCGCGGGCAGCAGCACGAGGACACTCTCCGGTTCCGCGAAACCCGTCAGCCACACGAAGTCGCTGCCCGGTCGGAAGCGGTACTCCGCGTCGTGGTTGCGGATGCGATGCGGCGCCGTTGCGATGATCGCGGCGGCGCGCTCGCGCGCCAAGACCTCGAGGAATCGACGGCGGTGCTCGGTGTGCGCGATCTTGGGGACGCGAGCGTAGAACGACCTGCTCGCCGGGGGAACGGGCTGGTGGGCGGAACGGGCGCGGACGGTCGCCCGTTCCGCGCCCGCGGGAGTGTGTCACCCGCGGGAGTGTGTCACCCGCCGGAGTCGGTCCGCCGGTCTCGGTCAGTCGGTCTCGGGCGGGTTCGCCGGCGCGCGGGTCGGCTTCTTGTCCGCGGCGGACGCGACCGTCGCCGTGTCCGCGTCGGTCGCAAGCGTCCCGAAGTACTCGGGCATCTTCACGCCGCCGATCTCGCTCATCATGTGCATCATCGGCGGCAGCGCGCTGGCGACGCCCTTGATGAAGTTCTGCGTCGAGCCGCCGCCGGGCGAGCCGGAACCCGAGTCCCACACGACGACCTTGTCGAACTTGATGTTCGCGATGGCCGACGCGGCAGTCTTCGACAGCTCTTCGATGTGCTCCAGCATCAGCATGCGGAACGCCGCATCGGCGCCGCCGCAGCTGTCGATGATCTTCTTCAGGCCCTCGCCCTTCTTGGCCAGGATTTCGTACTGACCACGCGCCTCGGCCTCGAGCCGGGCATAGTTCGCGCGCGCGTCGCCCTCGGCCTCGATGCGCCGCTTCTCGGCCTCGGCTTCGGCGTCGACGATGACCTGCGACTTGAC
>JBBQCC010000310.1:0-5052 GCA_038318285.1 Planctomycetota bacterium
GACCCGCAGGTCCCAGCACGCCTGGCCCGGCCGGCCCGGGTGTTCCGACGGGTGGCCCCGGTGGTCGCCCTGCGGGCCCCGCCACGGGCGGCATCGCCTCGGGACCGGACCTCACGACGTGGGAATTCTGGTGGGGCTTCAACAAGGACCAGTACCTGAACCTGAAGGCCCACATCCACTCGGGCGGCGTCGCCTCGGGTTCCGACGACTTCTTCGGTGGGCTCGGTCAGACGAACCAGGCCAAGAACACGCTGCGGCCTTCGGACGAAACCGTCCGCGTGAAGGTGGTCCCGGCGCTCAAGGAAGCGCTCGAGAAGGAACGCAGCAACGACATCGTCACGGGCGCGATGATCGCGCTGGGCAAGATCGGTGACGAGAAGAGCGAGGACGGCAAGTCCGAGTTCGAACCGATCATCGCGAAGTTCCTCGCGGACCCGAACCAGGAGATCGCCGAGACGGCCGCGGTCGCGCTGGGGATCCTGGCCAATGAACTCTCCATCGACAAGCTGAAGGACCTGGCCCTCGACACGCGCGATGGTCGCAAGCTCGTCGGCGGCGGCACCGAGGTCAAGTACCGCACGCGCGCCTTCGCGATCTACGGTCTCGGCCTGATCGGCGCGCGCACCGGCAAGAACGAAGTGCGCCAGCAGATCGTGCGCATCCTGATCGACATCCTGCAGAAGCCCGACACGAGCACGAAGGACATCAAGGTCGCTGCCGTCATCGCGATGGGCCTCACGCCGATCGACGTCGACCCCAGCGAGACCCTGGACAATTCCGCCAACGACGCCTCGCGCCAGGGTGAGATCAAGTACCTGAAGCGCTTCTACGAGGATCAGAAGAACCACTACGTCCTGCGCTCCCACGCCCCCACGGCGATGGCGCGTCTCTTGGACGGTGCTCCCGCGGACATGCGCGACATGGTCGCGAAGCTCCTGCTCGAAGCGCTGGACAAGAACTCGAAGGAGAAGGACGAAGTCCGGCAGAGCTGCGTGCTCGCGCTCGGCATGATCGGCGACTCCGACACGGACAAGGTCGACAGCGACATCCGCGCGGCGCTGAAGAGCATGGCCGACCAGGGCGACCAGCAATCGAAGAACTTCACCAACATCGCGATGGCGCAGGTCGGTGGCCGTCCCGGCAAGGGCGCGGACAACGAGAAGGGCCAGAAGGAAGCGCGTGAGTTCCTGTTGAACCAGATCCAAAAGGGCAAGAGCCACATGAAGCCCTGGGCCGGCATCGGCATCGGCGTCATGGAGAACGGGCTGGCGAAGGCCGAGGTCCCGGCGAACTCGGCGTCGGGCACGGCGAAGTCCATCCTGCGCTCCGAACTCGAAGACGCGGCCAGCCCCGAGCAAGTCGGCGCGTTCTCGATCGGCCTCGGTATCGCGGGCGACATCGAAGGCAAGAAGGTCCTGGCTGCCAAGCTGGCCAAGACCTCTGAGGCAACGGCCCGCGGCTATGTCGCGATCGCCCTGGGTCTCATGGACGCGCGGGAGTCGATCAAGGACATCCAGGAGATCGTCAAGGATTCGAAGTACAAGCCCGACCTCCTGAAGTCGGCGGCGATCGGCCTGGGCCTCTTGGGCGACAAGTCGCTCGTACCGGAACTGATCGACATGCTCGGTGAAGCGAAGGGTCTCTCCTCGCAGGCCGCCATCGCCTCGGCGCTGGGATTCATCGGTGACAGCCGCTCGATCGATCCCCTCGTGGCGATGATCAAGAAGAAGGAGATCACCGACTCGGCACGCGGTTTCGCCGCGGTCGCGCTCGGCATCGTGGCCGACAAGGAGCCCCTGCCTTGGAACTCCAAGATCTCCAGGAACATCAACTACCGTGCGAACACGACGACCCTCACGGGCGACAACGGCACGGGGATCCTCGACATCCTCTGACAGGTTCTCTCTGCTCGGACAGAGACTCACGGATCGCAGAGTGGCGGCGCTCGACGCCGGCAACGGACTGCACGCGACCCGCTCGGACTTCGGTCCGGGCGGGTCGTTCGCTTGCGGGGACGCCGCCTCGGCCCGGTCCGATCGAAGCGGCTGCGATCTCGGGATTCCTACACGACCGAAGCGCAACGCCGAGCGCGGGCCTGGGTACACTCGACCAGCGACCTGGCCAGCGCAGCAGCTTCCGCATGCCGTCGATCTTCAGCGCCATCCTGCCGGCCCTCGGGCTGGCCTGTCTGTCCATCGTCCTCCTGCCCGAAGCGCGGGCTCACGGGGGGACCTACCGCGGCCCGGGTTCCGGTGTCCCGAGCGGTGCCGGTCCCGCCACGCCGACCCCGGGCGGCCCGGGCCCGGGGACTGGGGGTGGACCCGGCGGTGCCGGACCTGCGACCGGCGGGGGCCCGGTGGCGGACCTCACCGGCTGGGAGCTCTGGTGGGGTCTGAACCGCGAGCCCTACCTGGCCCTGCGGACGGCGCTGGCCCAGGGTGGCGCCGCCGCGCGCACCGGGCCGGCCGACGCACTCTCGGGCGTGTCCGGTCGTCCGACGGACGCTCAGGTGCGACTGCAAGTCGTACCCGCGCTGCTGACCGCCCTCCGCGACGAGCGCAATCCGGACATCGCGACCGCGGCGCTGCTGGCGTTGGCGAAGTGCGGCCCCCGCCTGGAGACCGAGATGCGCGCCCGCGCGTCGCAGGCGATCCGCTCGCGCTTGTCGGACGCGAATCAGGAGGTCGGCGAGACCGCGGCGGTTGCACTCGGCGTCCTCGGGAACCCCAGCGACCTGTCGTTGCTGGGTGACATCCTGGCCGACGGCCCGGCCGCGCACGAAGCCTGCGATCGCAAGCGCGTGCCGACGCGCACCCGCGCCTTCGCTGCGTACGCGCTCGGCATCGCGGCCGATCGCATCCCGAACGAGGACACGCAACGTTGGATCGCGCACCAACTCGTGGGAGCCCTGCTCGACTCCCCCACGGCGACGCGGGACATCCCCGTGGCTGCGCTCATTGGTCTCGGTCTCGTCTCGTTGGACTCGAGTGCACCGCCCCCCGAATCCGAGGTCGCCGTCGCACCCACCCGTTCCGCAGGCGCGCTGTACGCATGGATCGGCGCCTGGTTCGCCGATGTCCGGCGCGATCCGCAGGTGCGCGCGTACGCACCGGTCACGTTGGCGCGCATCGCAAGCCGCTCGGGCGACGAACTGCGCGCGGATTGCGTGCGACGGCTCTCCGAGGCCCTCGAGTCCGGTTCCGACGAAGCCGCGGTCGTCCGGCAGAGCTGCGTGCTGGGCCTTGGGATCGTTGCCGACGGCGACGGCGAAACGCACGACGTGCGCGCCCGATCGCTGTTGAAGTTGGCCTCGACCGAAGGCGATCGGCTGGCGCGACGCTTCGCCTGGATCTCGCTCGCGCGCGTCGGCGCGCGTCCGGGGATCGAGGGACGGGACGCGTTGAACGAGTCGCGCGCATACCTGTTGGGCGCGCTGTCGCGCGGTTCGACGCCCGAGCGCCCGTGGCTCACCCTGGCGCTCGGCGTCGGCGAGCGCGACGCAACCGATCGCGGAGCGCAACCCTCGACGGTGATTCAGGAGGCGCTGCGCAAGGAGATGAACGCCCACACGAGTCCCAGCGAAGCGGGCGCGCAACTCCTCGGGCTGGCGCTTTCGCGGGCTCCGGCCGCCGGCGTGTTGATCATGGACCGTGTCGCCGAACTCGTGGACGACGATGCACGGGCTTACGGCGCCCTGGCGCTGGGCATCGCCGGGACCACGGCCGGGATCGAGCCGCTCCGCAAGCTCGTGCTCGAATCGCGCTACAAGCCGCGGCTCCTGCGCGAAGCAGCAATCTCGCTGGGACTGCTCGGAGATCGGAGCCTGACGCCGCAGCTCGTCGCCATGTTGCGCGACGCGCGCGGGCTGTACGCGCTTTCCGCGGCGGCCACAGCCTTGGGCTACATCGGGGACGAGCGTTCCGTGGCGCCGCTCGTCGAGATCGCCGGCGATTCAGCGCGTGACGCGGCGGCACGCGCGTTCGCGTTCGTCGCGCTGGGACTCGTCTCGGACCCGGCGCCCGTGCCCTGGAACACCTCGCTTGCCGTAGACGCGAACTGGTGGCTGCCCCCGTCCACGCTTTTCGACCCCGCTACGGGGACGGGAGTGCTCGACCTCTTGTGAGGCGCGGTGCGATCGCGATCGCGGTCGCCACGACTGCGAAAGCCGCGACGCAGACGGCCGCTGCGGTCGTGCTGCGATCGCGCGCGTCGAGGACGCGTTCCAGCGCGGCCAATTCGACCCCGTGCGCTTCGGCCAGCGCCGCGATCTGCGCCCCGCTGTGATCCGCGCGGCGTTCGATGGCCTGGAGCGCGACCCGCGCGCGATCCGCATCGCGCATCGAGAGCGCGACGAAAGCTTCGCGCTCCTCGAGCCAGGCCGTGGCCACGCCGTCCCGGCGCGCATTCGCGGCGACGAGCAGTGCTCCGTCGAGATCCCCGGCATGGTGTCGCACGAAGAGCGCCGCTTCGGCGCGTCGCGCGGCGTCCGGCTCGGTCTCCGCGGCGAGCAGCGCTTCCACGAATCGACCGTCGCGCACGGCTTCGATCGCCCCCGCCATGTCGGGGGCTGGCGCAGCCAACGACAGCGCGACGATCCACTCGCAGATCACGGGCGCCCCGCTTCCGCCGCATCGATGGAAGCACGCTGCAGTGCTTCGATCGGGTTGCGGTCGTCGTCCAGCGGCGCGCGATCGGGTACGTCGAACCAACGCGACACGCCGTCGAGCGCCATGGACGACGCGATGCTCCGGAGCGGCCCCTCGGCGGGGACCCAGCCCGTGCCGCGCGGGTCGGGAGGCTCGCCTTCCGCGCGCGCGAACAGCGCGACGTTGCGCGAGAACGGCACGCGCACGGCCAGGACCCGCTGACGAAACCCGCATGCCATCGTGGCTGCGAGGGCTTCGAGCACCGGGTCGTCCAGACCGAACGCCCCGACGTTCACGACCATCCAACCGCCGCTCGAGAGCACGGACGCCACCTCGCCGAAGAACTCGACGCTGGCGAGTTGGGGCGGGATCTCCATCTGGTTCTGGTACGCGTCGAGCACGACCT
>JBBQCC010000311.1:0-5013 GCA_038318285.1 Planctomycetota bacterium
GTTCGTCCTGGCCGAAACCGGCGCGCGCGGATTGGTCGAAGCGCGCAACGGACCGTTCGATGCGATCCTCGTCGACGCACGACTCGCGTCCGGTGTCGACGGCCCCGAGGTGTGTCGCCGACTCAAGGCGATTCCCGAGGGCGCGAACGTGCCGGTCGTCGTCTTCGTCGACGATACATCGAACGCCGAAGAGATGCTGCGCGCGTACGAGTCCGGCTGCGACGCGTTCGTCTCGCGGGCGGAGATGCCGTCGCTCGAGCACGTCTTGCGCGCACTTGCACGCCAACGCGCACGAATCGACGAACTGCGCGGGATGCTGCAGGCATTGAACGCCACGAAGGTCGCCGCGCCGACGTCCACACCTCTCGAGAACGTACGTCGTCCCGCGCACGCCGAGCGCAACGATTGCGACGCCGCGCTCGCGGCGGAGCAGTCGGCGGCATTGCGCGAACTCGCGGGGGGACGGCCGGACGGCGTGCTGATCGTCGATGCCGGCGGACTCGTCTGCCACGCCGACCGGGGCGCGTGTGAATTGCTGGGCAGCCGCGTCGAGGGTTCGCACCTTGGGAGCCTCATCCCCGCGAGCGGCCTGGAGGCTTTCGTCCGTGACGCGGCCATCGAAGCCCGCGAAGGATTGCGCTTCGACCTGCCCGCACGCCGCGGTCGCGCGGCGCGTCCGATGATCGCGGTCGTCGTGCCGATGCTGACGCAAGCGCGCGAGGAGACTCCGGCGCTGCGCGTGGTCGAACTGCACGACGGTCTGCGCCGACGCATCGCCGCGGAAGCGCTCCGCGTGCACGAACCCGCGCTGCCGAAAGCGGAAGCCGCCCCGATCATCGAGGCGGCTCGCGAGCTGTACCGGCCGCACGGCCTGCTCGGTACCAGCGAACAGGCCCAGCGACTGCGCGAGGCAGTCGCATTCGCGAGCACGCACCACGACGCGGTTCTCCTCGTGGGCGAGCCCGGTACCGGGCGCCGCCGGATCGCGCGGATCATCCACTGGTCGGGCACTTCGATCGGACACTTCGTCGAGATCCGCTGCGGCGCGCATTCGGCCGAGAACCTCGAGGCGGAGTTGTTCGGCACCGCGCGCACGTCGACGTCCCCGGAGCGACCGGGCCGCATCCACATGGCGCAAGACGGCACGCTCCATCTGCACGAAGTCGGCGACCTGCCGTCGGCGTTGCAGGCGCGCTTGCTGCACTTCCTCGAATCGGGCTTCGTCCAACGTCGTGGGGCGCAGCGCGACGAACGGCTCGACGTCCGCATCCTCGCGACGACGGGTGCGTCCCTCCAATCCGCCGTCGCGTCGGGCCGTTTCCTGCCGAAGCTGCTCGAACGGCTTGCGCGCCACGAGATCGAAGTGCCGCGGCTCGCGGATCGGCCCGCGGACGTGGAAGCCTTGGTGGCCGCGTGCGTCGTGCGCTTCGGCGCTGCTCGCTCGCTGCAGGGCGCCACACCGCCCGCGCTGGCGGCGCTGCGCGCCCATGCATGGCCGGGCAACGTGGCCGAGCTGGAAGCCTGCCTCGAGCACGCGTGCGCTCACGCGACCGGTACACAGGTCACGTTGGAGGACTTGCCGCGCGCGATCCGCGAACAGGCCGGTCTGGCCGCCCGCGACGAGTTGACGCCGCGCCCCGCACCGAAGTCGGAGCAGCGCGCGGGGACGCACACGGCCGCGGGTCTCCCCGCCAGCGAGGTGACGCCGGCGCCGAAGGGGAAGATCACGAGCAGCCCCGAAGCGTGGGCGATCCCGCTCGACGAGCCGGTCAGCCTCGGCCTGTACGAACGTCAGGCGCTGCTTCGTGCGATCGCCGAGTGCAACGGGGACAAGATCGCCGCTGCGAAGAAGCTGAAGCTCGGCAAGAGCACGATGTACCGCAAGATGAAGCGGTACGGGATCATCTGATCTGCCGGCTTCGCGCGTGCGTCAACTGACGGGGAACTCGTCCTCGCCGTAGAGCTCGCGTTCCTCGTCCGTGCTGACCGGGTTGTCCTTGCCCATCGGCGCATCGAAGCCGTGGCCCAGGTACACCTCGCGCACGCGCGGGTCGTTGACGAGCTCCGTCGACGTGCCTTCGCGCAGGATGCGACCCTCGTGGATGATCGCAGCGCGGTCGGTGAGCTGCAGGGTCTCGCGCACGTTGTGGTCGGTGATGAGGATGCCCAGGTCCTTGTGGCGCATCTGGCGCACGAGACCTTGGATCTCCTGCACGTTGATCGGGTCCACGCCAGCGAAGGGCTCGTCGAGGAGCAGGATCGTCGGCCGCGTCGCCAGCGCGCGGCACATCTCCAGGCGACGGCGCTCGCCGCCGGACAGCGTGTCGGCGCTGTTCTTCGCGAGCTTGGTCAACTCGAGCTCGCCCATCAGACGCTCGGCCTCGTGCTGCCGCTCGCGGCGCGAGAACGGCATCGTCTCGAGCACGGCCAGCAGGTTGTCGCGCACGCTCATGCGCCGAAAGATGCTCGGCTCCTGCGGGAGGTAGCCCATCCCGAGGCGCGCGCGCCGGAACATCGGTAGGCGCGTGCACTCCTTGCCGTTCAACATGACGGTGCCGGCGTCCGGGAGGACGAGCCCCACCGTCATGCGGAAGCTCGTCGTCTTGCCCGCGCCGTTCGGGCCGAGCAGGCCGACGATCTCGCCAGCGGCGACCCGGTAGTGCACCCCGTCGACGACGCGGCGACCGCGGTAGGCCTTCACGAGGCCGCGCGCCTCGAGCAGCAACTCACCACGACGCGGAGCGCGGAAGACGACCATGCAGCGGACTCTAGCAGTCCGAGCTGAAAGTCACCGCTGCGACCGAGCACGCTCGAGCGCTGCTGCGTCAGGCGAGCAGGCCGTGGTGAAAGTCATGCCTCCTCAACAATCCGTGCCTTCGCGCTGCTTCGTCGGCCTCGTCACGCCATGCTCAGCGGCCAGGAGGCCACCTCCGCTGGCGCTCTGTCGCCCTCCTTGCAGCGCTCGAGCGTGCTCGGCCTCGCGACGTCACGTTCACCACGGACTGCTCGTAGGGCGAGCCGGAAGTACGCAGCCACAGTCGGGCTGACTGCGCCTCCCGAGCGTCGTTGCGCTTCCTCCGAGGGATGCAGCGAACCCGCCTCGTCCGCGCGCCTGGACAGGAAGTCGCGGTCGGCCCGACGACCTTGGCTGCGTACTTCGGCTCACCCTACTCGCAGCCTAAGACGAGGGCACAGGGCCAGTTGCGTCCAGGCTTCCGCGTGGAAGCCGCGGCGGCGGATCGCGCGGCTTCGATGTGCGGCCTGGAATGCGACTTCTCGGCGTGTGGAAAACGCGTGGAGAGATGGTCGCCGGGCACGACGTCAAGAGGCTTCTCGAGGCGCTCGATCGGCCCCGCGCCGGCGACGTGCAGTCCTACACGATTCCGTGAGGCTTTGAACAAGGTACAACCCCCTGGAATGGCGGGGTTTGCGTTCGCCGGCGCACTCGTTTTCCGATTCGCAGATGGACGCAGCGCCTCCGTCTCGTTCCTGGGACGGCCGCTGAGGGGTGGGTACCGTCGAGTGCCCGCGACCGATTTGGGCTGTGGACAATCCGCCGATCAGCGCGCGAACTTCAGGCGCCAGATCCCGAAGTCGCCCGTGGCCGGCCACAGGGGCCAGAACACCAGGACGGCTCGCCCGACGATGAGTTGGCGGTCCACGTAGGGCGCGTCCTCCTGCGGGCCGTAGCTGCCCGGCAGGGCCACGAACGTGTGGAGTTCACCCCATTCGTCGCGGAAGAAGATGCGCGGGCCGCCGGCTCCGCCCTGGACCGCGATCGGGTTGCCGCTCAGGTTGTCGCCCGGCGGGCCGGGGAAGTAGTTGCCGCGCACGAACTCGCCGTTCGAGCCGGGTCCGTCCCAGCGGTAATTCGCGAAGAGCCACTCGCGGCTGTCGCTCGAGTCCTGCGTGTTGTCCCCGAGCATGACGTAGTGCCCGGGCGGGATGTGGAACACACGGCTGCGCGAGCCCTCGGTGTAGTAGATGTCGCGCCATGTCTCGAGGTCGTCGAAGTCGCAGCCTTCGCCCTCGACCCGCAGCGTGAAGTTCGAAGCCTGGTTCGCGGAGGGCGGGATCTCGAGCGTGGCGATCACGTCGCCGTCGATCTCCAGCCGGAGCTGGTCGTCCACGTTCTGCACCGCGAACGCCGTCGAACGCCCGGCGGTCAGCTTCCACGGCTCCCCGGTGGCGACCGCGTGCCGCGGGCCATCGTCGGTCAGCGACTCGTCGAATTGCACCGTCGGGCGCGCGTCGGCAGCCGCCGCAGGGCCCGGGATCTCGAAGCGATGGACCTGTCGGCCTTCGCGCAGCTCGACCACGACGAGCTTGCAGCCCGGGAGCGCTTCCATGTCGCCGGTCAGGCGCAAGTCCGCGACGGGGTGGACGCCCGGAAACGCAGGTGCGCGCTGGAGCTTCGACCCCATCTCACCGGGGTAGCCGTCGCGGTAGTTGTCGAGCACGGTCCCGTTGTCGCTCGGCAGGCGGACGGCGCCGTCACCGCGCGCGCTGATCTTCGCGCGGCCGTCGATCGTCCATGTGCGCGTTACGTCGAGTGTTTTCCAAGCGCGGAAGCGCGCGTCGGCGGGGTCGAGTCGCTTCCACACGGCCTGCTGCACGTTCTCGGTGCGACGCAGGATCTTCCAGGGCTGCGAGTCGTCCGCGCGCGTGAACAGATCGCCGTGCTGGATCGAAAGGTCTTCGCCGGGCATCCCGACGAGCCGCTTGATGAAGCTCTTCGAGCGATCGAGCGGGTACTTGAAGACCACGATCTCGAAGCGCTCCGGATCGCGCCAGTGGTAGCTGAACTTGTCGACCAGGATGCGGTCGAAGATGCCGGTCTCCGCGTTGCCGAGCAGCGTCGGCTGCATGGATCCCGTGGGGATCTTGTACGCCTCGACGAGGAAGTACTTGAGCATCACGGCCATGACGATCGCCATCGTCAAGGCTTCGATGTTCTCGCGCCAAGGTCGGCGGGGCTGCTTCTGGGCGTCGGTCACGGCGCGATGGGGGCGC
>JBBQCC010000312.1:0-4998 GCA_038318285.1 Planctomycetota bacterium
AAGTGGGCTTCGACTACCGGATCCTGACGCTCGACACGACCACATCGGGCGACTACTCGTTCGAGGCCGAGGTCCTGGCGACGAAGGGCGTGGTCAACTTCTGCGGGCTCGTCTTCGGCAAGAATGACGCGAACAACTTCCACGGCCTCATCTTGTTCCCTGGGAAGGTCGACACCGACGGTTCGCGCACGGGGCTCGCCGACACGGGTTTCATCGACCTCGCGAGTTCGTTCGGCGGAACGAACATCAAGACGTGGCGCCACAGTCCCGTGAAGACGACGCCGAACACGGAACCCGGCGCCTCCGTCGGGCAGATCTGGCACAAGTTGCGCATCGACGTCTCGGGCAGCATCGTCGACTCGTGGTTCGACGGTGAGTACGTCGCCACCCAGGACTTCGGCGATGTGGACGTGCTGCGCGGCAGCTTCGGCGTCATCACGGGCCCGGGCGAGGCACAGTTCACGAACGTGCGCTACCTCGCACGCCCGCTGAACGATCCCGCGGCGCGGATCGACCGCGAGATTCGTCTGGAAAAGCAGCAGAAAACGCAGGATGGCCCAGTCGGCGGGAGCTACGCCGGAATCGTGCCGCCGTTCCCCGCGGTCACGCGTTGGGTGCAAGGCGAGCGCCACGACTGGGATGAAGTCGGACCGCGGCCGCAGGTGCTCGTCTTCTGGAGCATCGCGCAGAACAACCTCGTGCCGATCGACGCCTGGCTGCAAGAGCTGGCGCAGAAGTACGCGCACGTCGGACTGGAACTCGTGCTGGTGGACAGCGTCAACGACGCCGACGCCGTCACGCAGTACCTCGCGGAGCATCCGATGCCCGGTGCGATCGCCGTCGATCGCCGTGACAAACCCGGTATCGGCAACACGTTCGAGAAGTACTTCATCGATCGGTTCAACTTGCCGCGCGTCCTGCTGCTCGACATCGACGGGCGCGTCGTGTGGGAAGGCGATCCGGGCTTTTCGAATGCTCAACCGTTCGAGTCGGGCACGGAGACATTCCTCGACGCACCGCTCGTCGAGCTGATCTCGCGCGGACGGCTCGAAGAGCTCGCGACGTGGCTCACGGCCTGGAAGGACACGGGTTCCGTCGCGTTGAAGTCCGGCGACCTCGCGACGGCGCTGCCCTTGATGCGCTCGGCGCGCGAGTTCCCCGTGGGCCGCACCCCAGCCGTGGACGACGCGCGCAACAAGCTCGACGCGATCGAGGCTGCGATCGGCGCCCTGCAGACGACGGCCGCGTCGTTCGTGCGCGAAAAGGCCGACCCGGCGATCTCGGTGCTGGCGGCCTACGCCCCGCTCTTGAAGCAGTCGATCGACAAGAACACGCAGGTCGTCCTGGCCCAGTTCCGCGACTCGAAGACCTCGAAGCAATGGCAGGACGCCCTGAAGGCCTGCGAGAAGATCCGCGTCAACGCGAAGAAGGACGTGAAGTTGACGCTGGCGACGGAGCTACTGGTGAAGCTCGAGGGCCAGGAGGGCTTGTTCGCGAAGGAACTCGCCGCCGAGCTGGCACCGGCCGTCAGCGCGAACGATTTCGACGCGCTGCAACATATCGCAACGGAAGCGCCCGGCGCGCCGATGCGTTGGTTGGTGCAGGACTACCTGCGCTGGTAGTGATCGCGTGGCAGCGCGGGGCGGACCCGTACTGCTTCCATCGCCCGCGCGAGCTGCCCTTCAGCCCTCAGGAAGCGCGCGGTTCGACGAGATACACGCGCAGATGTTCGGGACCGATTGTCTTCGTCTGGAACCCACACACCGACATGCGCGCCGCGAAATAGATGTCGAAATCGGCATCCGTCATTAGTCCCGCGCCCGTGGTCGCGAGCCGGCTCTGCTCCAACTTCGCGCGCGTCGAGTCCGTGTAGGTGAAGTTCCGACCGCTGGCGCGCTGACAGACCTTCAGGAACTGCTCGACGCTCATCTCCTGTCCTTCGAGCTCGGTGAGGTCGACGGTCGCCGCGCGCTCCACCGGAGTCGATTCGAGCGCGGGTGTGGCCGCGGGCTTCGTCGCGCAGGAAGAGATGACGAGCAGGCCGAGGACAGCCGCGAAGTACCTCATGAGATCTCCAGCATCGAACACGTGGGCAACGAAGTCGCTGG
Source organism: Planctomycetota bacterium (assembly GCA_038318285.1). Taxonomy (GTDB): domain Bacteria; phylum Planctomycetota; class UBA1135; order UBA1135; genus JAEUHZ01. The sequence continues at coordinate 2,109 of JBBQCC010000312.1, forward strand.
GGACGTTCCGCGCCGCTCTCGATTCCAGAGTTCCTCGAAAAGCGCAGCGACGAGGCGGCGTCGTCCAAGCGCGGACCGCGGAACCGGTGCGTTCGATCGGACACGAAGGGGGCCGGTGGTTTTGACACCACCGGCCCGAGAGAGTCAGCATCGAGCTTCCCAGGTACCGGGGCGCTCGCGAGCCTCGGCACCACTTCGATGCCTCACTCACAGCCGTCTTGCGACGACTGCGGCGCCAGAATACCGAGAGGGTGACCGTCCTGGCCAGCAACTCGACGCGCCCGGTCGACGAAAGGCGGTGGGTTCGACGACATGGCGCGGTCCCGATCGTGAGCGTCCGCGCCACCGGATCACCCGTTGCTGGTACGGAGGTACCGGAGGACTTCACGCGAACGGCAGGCCACCCCCGCCCTGCGACTCCCGGCTGCCGAATCCGGACCCTGAGCGAAGCCTCATCCTCTGCCGGGTTCAAGCCCGGTCGTCCACACCGCCCAATTTCGGGATCGCGCGACCTGGAATCGCCGTGCCCATCGCGGTCACGCCCAGGCACCCGATGCAGGCTCCGTGACCGGCGGATGCGCTCGCGAGCGACGAGAGGTCGGAGAAGTCCGCGTGCACGACCTCGCGCAGGTCCGGGTCGCGCTGCCCGCGGGCGTGCTGGCCCATCGGACGGGTCACGAAGGACAGCACGAAATCGACCTCCGGCGAGCGCAGGCACTCACGCAGGACACCCGCGACGACCAGGCCCGTCTCACCGAAGAAAACGACCCTTACGCGGACGCCGGCCCCGTCACTCGTCGCGCTTGGGCTTCGGAGTCAACGACTGGATCAGCGCGTCGACCTCGGCCCGGGTGATCGCCTTGGCGGACTTCTGCAGCATCGCGCGCAAATGCGCCAGCTCCTCCGGCGCCGCCGGGAACCCCACGTTCCCCGTGGGCGCGTCGCTCGTGGCGAGGACCTTCCCATCGGCGTCGACGAACGCGAACCAGGGGATGCCGCCCTTCTTCGAACCGCGCATTTCGTCGAGCATCTCCTGACCGCCGATCCGCCGATCCGTGTCGATCTTCAGGTCGACGAAGTCCTTTTCGAGCACGGCCGCGATCTCGGGACGCGCCATCCAGTCCTCGAGCTTGTGGCACCAGCCGCACCACGGCGCGCCGAAGTGCAGGAACACGCGCTTGCCCTCGGCCTGCGCGCGCGCGAACGCGACTGCGCGCAACTTCCCGGCCTCGACGCGCGGCGTCTCGTGACTCTTCAAAAGCTCGAGCAATTTCTCCGGCACGTGGCGCTGCACATCCGGCGTCTTGTCCTCGAGCGAAGCGGTGTCGTGGTTCTCGATCAACTTCCCGTCGGCATCCAGGAACGTCAGGTACGGGATGCCGCTCTTCAGCGGGACGCCGTACTTCTCGGCGACGTCCAAGTTCTTGTCGAACCGGCCAACGTCGATCTTCACGACTTCGTACTCGTAGAGCAGCTCGCGCGAGAGGTCGCGGTCTTCCTTCATCGTCGCTGCGAGCAACTTGCACCAGCCGCACCAGTTCGCGCCCCACTGGATCAGGACGCGCTTGTCCTCGCGTTTCGCGCGCTTCAAGGCGGCGGCGACTTGCTCGGAACCGACAGCCGATTCGTCGTAGACGGGAATCACCTTCGCCGGCTTGGCATCGGTGCGCGGATCTTCACTCAGCCGGGCGACGGCGAAAGGCGCGACGAGGACGAGGGCGAGTGCGGCGATGATCGATTTCACGAGAGACCTCCAGGGGGACGCGCTCAAACTACGCTCGCCGACGCGCGCTGACGAGCGTGTGCGCATCCGGTCGAAGTGCGGATGCCGAAATCGGTCGGCGCGCGGGGACGCCCGACCGAGCGATCCGCTAGTGTGCCCGCCACTTTCATCGCGATGCGTCCTCGTACCGGGCACCGCGAACGAGCCCCGAACACGAAGGAACTCATGCTCTCTCTGCGCTGCCTTTCCGCCCTGACCCTCGTCTCGCTCGCGTACTGTGCGAGCTCCTGCCAAACCACCCACGTCGATCACGACGACCTGCCGGCGCACCACGCCATGTCGGCGAACCTGCCCGATCACGCGCACGTGACGACGGCTCTACGCGAGGTCGTGAAGGAGCAGAACGGCGGCTTCGGCCTGCAGATGTGGGCGACGATCGTCGACCGCGACGGCGTCGTGCACGTCGTCGCGATGTCCGGCCAGGACCGTGGCGACCAGTGGCCGGGCAGCCGCGTCATCTCGGCGCAGAAGGCCAACACGGCGAACGCATTCAGCCTGCCCGGACTCGCGCTGTCGACGGCGAACCTGTTCGCCGCCGTGCAGCCAGGCCAGAGCCTGTTCGGTCTGCCGGACAGCAACCCGGTCGACGTCGAGGTCGCGTACGGCGGCAACGCCGCAGACTTCGGCACCACGAACGATCCCATGGTCGGCGGTCGCATCGGCGGCGTGAACGTGTTCGGCGGCGGGCTGGCGATGTACGCCGCCGACGGCAAGCTCGTGGGTGCCCTGGGTGTCAGCGGCGACAGCTCCGTGGCCGACCACGTCATCGCGTGGAAATTGCGCAAGAAGCTCGGCTTCGATCACGTCCCGGCCGGTGTCAGCCCGACGACGGACGACAACATGGTCCTCGACTTCACGAACGGCGCGAGCGCCGGCGGCTGGGGCCACGCCGCGACGACGCCCGAAGCGACGAAGATCGTGAACGACCTACCGCAGACGCACCCGATCGCGAAGTGATCCGCACAGGGAACCGGGGTGCGTGCGCGAGCGCACGCTTCGGCGAGCGATCCAGAACGTGGGGGCGGGGACCGCCGGGGACGCCCCCCCCCGGGTTTTGCGGGAATTGGGCCCCCCGCAGACGACCAGCGCCCCACCCACACCCCCATG
>JBBQCC010000313.1:0-4992 GCA_038318285.1 Planctomycetota bacterium
GACCGGTGCCAGCGCGGGGCCTTGGCTGAGTATCTGTTCGAGCCCGTCGCGCGTGATCTCGGCGCCCTCCGCGAACACGGCTGCGCCCTCCAAGAGGTTCTTGAGCTGACGCACGTTGCCCGGCCAATCGAGCTGCGCCAACAGTTCCGACGCCGACTTCTCCAGCACGAGCGGCGCGCGTCCGGAACGCGCAGCGATGTCGCGCAGGAAGTGCTGCGCGAGCGCCGGCACGTCCTCGCGACGCTCGCGCAACGCCGGCACGCGCAGCGGCACGACGTTCAGGCGGTAGAAGAGGTCGAGGCGGAAGGCCTTCTGTTCCGTCGCGGCCGCGAGGTCCGCGTTCGTCGCCGACAGCACGCGAATGTCGACCGGGATCGCGTGCGAATCGCCGACGCGCACGATTTCGTGCGTCTCCAGCGCGCGCAGCACCTTGGCCTGCGCGGCCAGCGGCATATCGCCGATCTCGTCCAGGAACAGCGTGCCGCCGTCGGCCGCCTCGAAGTGTCCGATGCGCCGCTCGAACGCGCCGGTGAACGAGCCCTTTTCGTGTCCGAACAGCTCCGACTCGATCAATTCGTCGGGGATTGCCGCGCAATTCACGGTGACGAACGCCGCGTCCGCGCGCGGCGACAGTGCGTGCAGGTTGCGCGCGACGACTTCCTTGCCCGTGCCGTTCTCGCCGGTGATCAGCACGGACGCGTCCGATTCGGCGACCGTCGCGACCTGCGCGCGCAGACGTTCCATCGCCGGGCTCGCGCCGATCAATTCGTGCCGCTCCACGAGCCGTTTGCGCAGGCGCGTGTTCTCGGCGGTCAACCGGCCCTCGCGCAGCGCCGCGCGAATCGTCACCAGCACGTGCTCGGCGTCGAGCGGCTTCTCCAGGAAGTTCACCGCGCCACGTTTCACCGCGTCCACGGCCGTCGCGACGTCGCCGTGTCCCGAGACCACGACGACGGGCGGCGCGTCCTCCAGCTGGCGGATGCGCTCGAGCAGACCGAGTCCGTCGAGCCCGGGCATCTTCAGGTCAGTGACGACGACGCCCGCTCGCCGACCCGACTTCGATTCGGCCTCGATGCGTTTCAGCGCCTCGTTCCCGTCCTTCGCCGTCCAGACGTCGAAGCCCTGGTACTGCAGCGTCATCTCGAGCGCGAGCCGCACGTCGGCGTCGTCGTCCACGACCAGGATGGGGACACGTCGCTCGTCATTCGCACGGGATGCCATGTCGGAATCGTAGCGGCTGCGGAATCGGATCGGCGCCGCGCGTAGGATCCGCGCGCGATGCGCGCGCCAGACCAGAGATTTCTCGCACAGCGATTCCTTGGGGAGGGGGCTCTCGTCGCCGGCGTTCTCTCGGGAACTTCCGCAGACGGCATCGACGTCGGGATCGCGCGCATTCGAGCCCGCGAAACGAGCGCGGGTCTGGCGCTCCTCGCGCCGGAATTGCTCTCTTTTGCCTGCGAACCGTACCCCGAGGCCTTGGCGCAGCGCGTGCGCGCGATCCTCGAAGGCGCGCCCTGCGGACTGCGCGAGGTGGCCTTGCTCGACCGCGATCTGGGTCGCGCGTTCGGTGCGGCGGCGCGCGCGGTCGCGCAGCGCATGGGACTCGCGCTCGATCTCGTCGCCAGCCATGGCCAGACGCTGTGGCACCACGACGGCGTCGAACCCAGCGGACCGGCGACGCTGCAACTGGGCGACGGCGATTTCGTGGCCGAGGTTGCCGGCTGCGCGGTCGTCAGCGATTTTCGCCAGCGCGACGTCGCAGCCGGCGGCGAGGGCGCGCCGCTGTCGCCGCTCGCCGACGTGCTGATCTTCGCGCACGTGCCGCGGCCGTGCGTGATCCTCAACCTGGGCGGTCTCGCGAACGTGACGTGGCTCGGACGCGACGGCGACTTGGTGGCGTTCGACACCGGACCGGCCAATGCGCTGCTCGACGGGCTCGCGCGCCGCGTGCTGAACGCGCCGATGGACCGGGACGGTGCGGCGGCGTCGCGCGGACGTGCGGATCCGGCGCTCGTGGGCGAGTGGTCGCGCCACCCTTTCCTGGAGCGCGCCCCGCCCAAGAGCACGGGCCGCGACACGTTCGGGCCCGCCTGGCTCGACGCGCTGGTCCTCGGAGCCCGCGCGCGCCCGCGCCCGGTGGGGGACGACGACCTCCTCGCCAGCGCCGTGGATTTCGTGGCCGCGACCGTGGTCGACGCCTTGGACCGGTTCGTCCCCGAAAAACCATCGGAGCTCCTCGTCGCCGGCGGGGGAGCCCGGAACCCGGCGCAGATGCGCGCCCTCGAACGCCGCGCGGGTATCCCCGTGCGCTCCACGGCGGACTTCGGAATCGATCCCAAGTCGCGCGAGGCACTCGTCTTCGCGGTGCTCGGCGCGGCCTGCGCGCTGGGGCTGCCCGTGACGCATCCGGTCGCCACCGGAGCCGCGCGTGGTCGGGTGCTGGGCAAGATCAGTCGCTGAACGAACGGTTGCCGAGCGCCGCCGCGGAGATAGTGAGCGACCCCGGGCCGTTGCCGCAGACGATCCCATTGACCGACGCGACCATCCCCGTATCATCCCCCGACCGATCGCCGCCCACACGGGCCTCCGCCGCGCGCGGATCCGTGGACGCGTCCGAGCCGTCCCCCCCCGACGCTGCTTTTTGGCGTCCCTTTCGACCCCGCACGAGGACTCTCCTCATGACCGGACTGCGCCGCGCTCTCGGCCTGTTCGTCTCCATCGCCGCCGTCTCCACCTCGACCTGGGCTTACTCCCCGGCGCGGTGGACTCCCGCTCCCGATGAGCTCTCGGACACGTTCTCGTCCGCCATCGAGCTCTTGCAGCGGGGTCGGAAGGACGAGGCGCTGGCAGCACTCAAGAAGGTCGTGGCGATGTCGCCCGACCAAAAGGCCGCCTACGAACTGTGGCGGACCCACGATTACGCCGACTGGCGCGACCTCCTGATTCAGGGTGGCGACTTCGAGCTGGCGGCCAAACGCCTGATCGAGTTGGCGCGCATCGAGCGCAAGGCGCTCGAGAACGACAAGGACACGATCCTTGCGCTGGTCAAGACGGCCACGACGTCGGAGGACGACGTCGCCCGCCGCCAAGCCGCGCGCACGCTGGCCTCGGACCACGGCGAGTACGCCGTGCCCTACCTGCTGCCGTTGCTGGCGGACGCGGGCAACGACGACCGCCGCATCCTGGCGATGCACACGCTGTCCCAACTCGGACAGGACGCCGCCGTTCCGCTGGCCGTCGCGATGGAGAGCGACGACGCGCTGACGCGCCGCAACGTGGCCTACGTCCTGGGCAACATCGGCTCGAAGCTCGGCGTCGCCGCGCTCCAGCACGCTGCCGCCTCGGACGCCGATCCGGTCGTCCAGAAGGCGGCTTCGGAATCGCTCCAGCGCCTGGGCGCGACGGGTTCGGCCCTGACGAACTTCTTGGCCGCGGGCGACAGTTACTGGCGTCGCAGCGACACCGCGCTGAAGCGCGGCGAGTCCGGCGACGTCGTCTGGGACTGGAAGGACGGCGCGCTGGTCGGCACCGCGATCCCGCGCTCGCTCTACGGCTCCGAGATGAGCAAGCGCGCCTACTACGACGCGCTGCGCGTCCAGCCGAATTCGACGGAGGCTCTGGCCGGCCTGGCCCGCGCGTACGTCGACAGTCAGACGCGCGTCGAGGCGCTGGTCGCCGCGCAACAGGACGTGGGCACATGGGGAGACAGCGTGGGCTCCACGCTGATCGCCGTGAACGGCGCCGGCGTCGATGCGCTCGACCTGGCCCTGACGAGCTCGGTCCAAGCCGGCGACGCTTCGACGGGCGCGGCGCTGTGCCGTGTCCTCGGTCCTCTCGCCGCGATGCCGACTCCGGGTCTGCGCGCCGCGCTGAACTCGGACGACGGCGCGATTCGCTCCGAAGCGGCCGTGGCCTTGGGTCACATCGCTGCGCGCTCGGGCACGCCGGCCGGTGCGCAAGTCGTGCAAGCCCTCGGGGAAGCCGCGGGGCGTGAAGTCCTGCGCCTCGCGCTGATCATCGACGGCGATGCCGTCCGCGCAAACGCCATCGCAGACGCGCTGCGCGACATGGGTGTCTACGCGACCGTCGCAGACAACGGGGCCCTGGGCCTCGTCGTCATGCGCCGCGCGCCGGCGCTCGACATCGTCATGGTCGCGGACTCGCTGAACGACATCACGACCGCCCAGATCGTGGACGAGGTCCACGGCGACGAGCGCCTGGCGAACGTGCCGGTGTTCGTGCTGACGGCGGACGCGGAGACGGTCGGCTCGACCTACGGCGATCGCATCGCCGGCACGTCGAGCGGCGCGACGGACCTCGAGGCGGCCAAGCCCGCCCTGACGGCGGAGCTCAGCGGCGACCGCGCTCTGGCGGCGACGTTGGCGATGCGCGCGGCAGAAGCGCTGGCGCAACTCGGCTCGGCGGAGGATCTCGGTCCGGCGCTCGACGGCCTGGCCAAGGCGACCACGCGCGAGGACGCGACGGCCATCCCGGCGATGCAGGCGCTCGGCGCTCGCGGCACCGCGGCGCAAGCGCCGGCGCTGCTCGCGGCACTCGCCGACGAGGCTCGTTCGGAAGCCGTCCGTGCGGCCGCCGGTTCGGCGCTCGCTCGCGTCGTCTCGCGCAACGGGACCGCGCTCGACGCCGCGGGCATCGCCCAGGTCGAAACCGTCGTCCGTTCCCAGGCCGGTCTGCCGGTCCGCGAGGCGGCCGCGCGCGTGCTGGGCAGCCTGACGATCGATCCGGCCGAGCGCGCCAAGCTGCTCGAGAAGTTGCGCGGCTGACAGTCGCTCGACCGCGGTTCGCCGCGGTCCGGAGCCAATACCGACCGCGCGGGGACACCCGCGCGGTCGGTGGTTTTCTGGGCCTGCGCGCTTGGCGCCGGGGCTGCGCGCGCTATCCTTTCCGCCCCCAGGCCTGCGTCGTGCTCATGTCGAGCAGGGCGGAAGCCGATCCGCTTAGTTCCAAGCGTTCGAGGCCGCGCGCCTCGGG
>JBBQCC010000314.1:0-4991 GCA_038318285.1 Planctomycetota bacterium
CGGTGTGATCGTCGTGCTGCCGATCCTCCCGGGTTCCTTCCTGGGCAAGATCGTGATGGCGGTGCTGATGCTCGTCTTCGGGTTCCTGTTCGTCACGGTCAGTTCGCGCATCGTCGGGATCATCGGATCGAGTTCGAACCCGATCAGCGGCATGACGATCGCGACCTTGCTCGGCACGTCGCTCGTGTTCGTCGTGATGGGCATGGACGGCGACGCGTACCAGCCGGTCGCGCTGTCCGTCGGCGCGATCGTGTGCATCGGCGCGGCGAACGCCGGCGCGACGAGCCAGGACCTCAAGACCGGATTCCTCGTGGGCGCGACGCCGATCCGACAGCAGATCGGGCTCGTGATCGGAGTCATCGCGGCCGTGATCGCGATCGGGTTCACGATCCAACTGCTCGACAGCGGCATGGCGCCTCCCGGCCAACTGCACGGCATCGGATCGGACAAGCTACCCGCGCCGCAGGCGACCCTGATGGCCACGGTGATCCAAGGCGTGCTCTCGCAGAGTCTGCCGTGGGGATACATCCTCGTCGGTGCCGGGCTCGCGGCGGGCGTTGCGCTGGCGGGTGTTTCGCCGCTCGCCTGGGCGGTCGGCGCGTACCTGCCGTTCTCGACGAGCTTCACCATCTTCCTGGGCGGACTGCTGCGCGCGTTCATCGACAAGCGGCGCGGCATCGAAGCCGACAGCGAGATCTCCTCGGGCATGCTGTTCGCCACCGGACTCGTCGCCGGCGGTTCGCTGACGGGCGTCGTGGTCGGAGGACTCTCGGGCGTCGACATCGATGTCGACGGCCAGTCGATGCCTCTGATGGATCGCCTGGGCGAGACGGGCCACGCGCTGCAACACAGCATGGCCGAGGCGATCGGCAACGTGTACGCGCCGGACATGTTCGCGACACTGATGTTCGGACTGCTCGGGTTCGTCCTCTACCGCATCGCGATGAAGAAGTAGATGGCCGCGTTCCAGCCGCACGTCCCCGCGTCGGAGACGCTGCCCGAGCTCAGCGCACGCGCGCTGATCCTCGGCGCCGTGCTGGGCATCGTCTTCGGCGCGGCGTCGACGTACCTCGCGTTGCGCGTTGGGCTCACGGTGTCGGCGTCGGTCCCGATCGCGGTGCTGGCGATCTGGGCCATCCGCGCGAAGAAGGGCCAGCGCCCGATCCTCGAGCACAACATCGTGCAAACGACAGGCTCCGCCGGGGAATCCGTCGCGGCCGCCGTCGTGTTCAGCGTGCCCGCGCTCATCTTCCTCGGATGGCCGCTCGAGGTGGGACTCACGACGCTGATCGCGATCACCGGCGGTTGCCTGGGCGTGCTGATGATGGTGCCGCTGCGGCGCTATTTGATCGTGCAAGAGCACGGCACGCTGCGTTATCCCGAGGGCAAGGCCTGCGCCGAGATCCTGAAAGCCGGCGAGCAGGGCGGCACGAGCGCCAAGAAGGTTTTCGTCGGGCTTGGCTTCGGCGTCGCGTTCAAGGCCTTGCAGGCCGTGTTCGGCGGCGTGAAGGGCACGATCGCGGCGGCCATTCCCGGCTTCCGCGGGGCCGAGGTCGCGAGCGACATCGCGCCCGAGTTGATGGGCGTCGGCTACATCATCGGCTGGCGCACGAGCTTGATGATGGTGGCGGGATCGCTGCTCGCGTCGTTCGTGTTGATCCCGGCGATCGTCGTGTTCGGGTCTGGACTGACCCAGCCGTTGGCGCCGGCAGTGGACCTGATCTCGGGCATGTCGCCCGACGATGTCTGGTCGAACTACATCAAGCACATCGGTGCGGGCGCAGTCGCCGCGGGCGGCGTGTTCGCGCTGGCGCGCGCGCTGCCGTCGATCTGGACGTCGCTCGCCGCATCCGTCGGCGCGCTGCGCGGCGGGAACAGCAAGGAGACCGTGATCCGCACCGAGCGCGACACGCCCGTCGCCGTGCTCGCCGTCGGCGCGCTGGCGATCGTCGCGTTCATCTGGCTCGTGCCGGCGTTCGAGATGACGCTGCTCGGCGCCATCCTGATCCTCTTCCTCGGGTTCCTCTTCAGCGTCGTCAGCTCGCGCATCACGGGCGAGGTCGGATCGAGCTCGTGCCCGCTGTCGGGCATGACGATCGGCGTGCTGATGGCGACGTGCGGGATCTTCCTGCTGACCGGTCGCGAGGGTTCGCAGTACGCGCGCCTCGCGCTGATCGTCGGCGCCGTCGTGTGCATCGCGATCAGCAACGCGGGCACGTGCTCGCAGGACTTGAAGACCGGGTACCTCTTGGGCGCGACGCCCGTGAAACAGCAAGGCGCGCTGCTGGTCGGCGTGATCACGTCCGTGCTGGCCGTCGGCTGGACGACGTGGCTCTTGAACCGCGCCGAGACGACCGAGACGGCGCCCGTTGCCGCGATCGTGTTCGACCGCGCGCTCGTCGAACGCAGTCCGGTGACCGAAAGCGTCGTCGACGGCAAGAGCTACGCCTTCGTCACGGTGCGCCCCGATGACGAGGTTCAGAACGTCGCGCCGGGCACGTACCTCGCCGACACCACGACCGGCGCCGTCGCGTGGAAGCGCGAGGACGGCATCGGCGCGGGACGACTGAAAGCGCCGCAAGCGAAGTTGATGGCCACGGTGATCGACGGGCTGCTCAACCACCGACTGCCGTGGGACTTGATCCTGATCGGCGTCGCGATCTCGGTGTTCGTCGAGTTGCTCGGTTTTCGATCGCTGACGTTCGCGGTCGGCGTGTACTTGCCGCTGGCCTCGACGATGCCCGTGTTCCTGGGCGGAATCGTGCGCTGGATCGCCGACCGCAAGTACCAGCGCGTGCCGGATGCCGAGGACGAGCCCGAGGGGACGCTGTGGTGTTCGGGTCTCATCGCCGGCGCGTCGATCCTGGGCATCCTCGCGGCGATGCAGTCCTTCGTGCCGGGTTTCGACCGGGACACGTCGCTGCTTCCGTCGGTTGCGTTTCTCCAGGGTCTGCCGATGTCCGGCGCGGATTGGTTCGGCGTGGTCGTGCTGATTGCCATCGGAGTGCTCATGTTCCGCGGCGCGCGGCCCAGCGCGGCGAGCTAGAGTCCTCCGCACGATGGCGTCCCCGCGCATCTCGATATGTCTGCCGACTTGGAACGGCGAGCGCGAGCTCGCGCGGCTCTTGCGGGCGCTCGCGCGTCAGACGTGCGAGTTCGAGATCGTCGCCGTCGACTCCAGCTCGACGGACGGCACACGCGCGCTGCTCGAGCGTGCCGGTGCACGCGTCGAGACGATCCCGCAGCGCGAGTTCGGGCACGGCCGCACGCGCAACCAGCTCGCTCGCATGGCGCGCGGCGAGATCGCTGTGTTCTTGACGCAGGATGCCGAGCCGCGCGATGCGGACACGATCGCCACGCTCGTGAATGCGCTCGCCGATTCGCGCACGGCCGGCGCGTTCGCACGCATCCTGCCGCGGCCGGACGACGATCCGCTGACGGCGCGCACGGTGCTCGACCATCCCGACGCCAGTGAGCGTGCGTGGGTGGGGGAGGGCGACGCGACGAATGTCCGGTTCAACGACGTCGCCAGCGCGATCCGCCGCGACGTGCTGCTCGCGCATCCGTTCCCCGACGTCGCGTTCGGCGAGGACGTCGCCTGGGCGAAGGCCGTCGTCGGCCTGGGGTTGCGCGTGCGCTTCGAACCGCGCGCCGTCGTCTTGCACGCGCACCGCTACACGCCGGCCGAGGCCTTCGAGCGCAATCGGATCGACGCTGCGTTCCAGCGCGAGCACGCCGGCCGCATCGTGCGACCGAACACGCTCTCGATTTGGAAGGGGTTCGCCCACGAGATCCGCCGCGACGTCGCGTACGTCGCGCATCGCGGCGGCTGGTCGCACCTGCCGCGCGCGATTTCCCTGCGCTGGGCTCAGGTTCGCGGCCAGCGCGCGGGCTCCCGCGGCTGAAGCCGGGTGCCACGAGTTGGCGCCGGTTCGCGCCGGACTCTGGCGTGGGTCGCCGTCTGCCGCTCCAATGTCGCGCTCGACCTGTCCGATAGAGCCCCGATGCGCCCCCTCCGTTCCATCTCCGTCCTCATGCCCACGTGGCAGGGAATGGAATTCCTGGAGCGCGTCCTGGCCGCCCTGGCCGACCAGGAGTGCGCGCTGCCGTGGGATTTCCTGGCGGTCGATTCGGGCTCCACGGACGGCACGTGGGAGTGCCTCGAGCGCTGGTCGCAGCAGTTCCCGGTGCCCTTCGCGCGCCTGCGCATCGAGCAGGCCGAGTTCGACCATGGGGACACGCGCAACTTGCTGGCGGCGCGCAGCAGCGGCGACCTGCTCGTCTACCTGACGCAGGACGCCATCCCGCGCGGCAAGGATTGGCTGGCGCGCCTCGCGGCGAACTTCGCGGACGAGCGCGTGGGCGCGGCCTACTGCCGCAACGTGCCGCGACCCGACGCGCGCGTGCTGACGAAGATTTTCAGCGCGAACGACCTGGGTTACCGGTCGGGCCGCGCGGAGGTGCGCTTGCCCGACGCGGCGACGTACGCGCGGATGAACGCGCACGAGCGGCGCGAGCTGTACAACTTCAACGACGTCGCCAGTGCGTTGCGGCGCGAGCTGTGGGAGCGGCATCCGTTCCCGCGCACGTGGTTCGGCGAGGACCTGTTGCAAGCGCGCGCCGTCCTCGAAGCCGGTTACACCGTCGTGTACGACGACGAAGCGATCGTCGAGCACAGTCACGATTACGACGCCGACGAGACGAGGAAGCGCGCCGAGATCGACGGTCGCTTCAACGCCGAATGGCTCGATCGCGTGTGTGTCGAGTCGAAGGGCGACGCGCGCATCCTCGAGAAGCGCGTGCTGGAGCAGGACGCACGTGCGCTGCGCAAGGAGGGACTCTCCGACGCGGAACTCGGCGCGGCGTTCGTCGAGGCGGCGCGATTGCGCGGCGCAGCGTTCGACGGATTGCACGACGGCGGACGCAGCACGAAGCGCTACCCGGGCACGCGGATGCTGAGCGCGCCGCGCCTGAAGATTTTGTACGTCGTG
>JBBQCC010000315.1:0-4971 GCA_038318285.1 Planctomycetota bacterium
CCGAAACGACGCCGATCGTCACGGAGAGATGCGGTACGAACTGCAGGTTCTCGGGGCGTCGGATCGCCCGCAGCACGAGGAGGCAGTAGATGAACGTGCTGATGAACGTGCCGAGCACGATCTGGTTGCTCGTGTCGCGCATGAAGTTGCGCAAGAGACGCGGACCGAGCTGGGACGATGCCAGCGAGAGGGCGACCAGCGTCATCGAGAACACGACGCCGGAGATCGTGATCATCGAACCTGCGATCGTGCTCAGCACGAGGCTCGCGCCCTCGGGACCGCCCGTGTAGAGCCAGGGCTGCGAGCGCACCCAATCCAGGTCGACGATCCCGTCGAGCGCCAGCATCCCTAGGGCCAGCAGCGCAGCCCCGAGGGTCATCAGCGCCGGGAGGAACCAGAAGTTCGTCCGGATGCGATCCCAGTAGCGAATGAGGAAGGAAGCCATGGCAGGCGGGCGAGCACGGAACGTACCACGCGATCACTCAGCGTCGACGCAGCACCAACACCTTGTCCAAGCGGCCGTCGCTCCACGTGCTCTTGCGGTCGATGTCGTAGTCGAAGTCGTGCAGCGCGGCGAACTCGAGCGCGGGCACGGACTTGACGAGGTCGCGAATCTGCATCGCATTGTAAGTACGGAAATCCCAGGTCGATTCGTACTCGCGCTGCGTGCGCCCCTCGACTTCGGAGAGGCGCGTGCGCACGGGTTCGAGCCGCGTGCGACGGTTCGGACGCCCAACGCGCATGTCCGACGTCACGGTGACGCCGCCCTTCGTCTCGACCCAGCGCTCGCGCTCGTCCAGCAAGCGCTCGTAGCTCGTCAGGTGCAGCCCGAGCACGTAGATCCCGCCCGGATGAACCGCCTCGGCGACGCATTCGAGGTGCGAGCGCGCGCCGTCCTCGTCGAGCAGGTACTTGAACGTCGAGACGAGGCAGTGCGCCATGTCGAAACGACGCGGTGTACGGAACTGCTCCATGTCGCCCTTCACGAGCGTCGCCTGTAGTCCGTGGCAGGCCAGCCGTTCGCGCGCGAACGCGAGCATGTTCACGTTGCGGTCGAAGCCCCGCACCGTCCATCCGCGCCGCGCAAGTTCGGCCACGAGCCGCCCGCTGCCGCACGCCGGTTCCAGCGCGTGCCTCCCGCCCGGGCGTCCGTACTTTTCGGACGCGGCGTGCAGGAATTCGGCTTCCTGCGCAGTACCGACGTCGAAGACGATGTCGTAGAGGCGCGGGAGGTCGTACCAGTCGATCGGGATCACGGTCTTCACGTCGGCAGGGTAACGATCCGTCGTCGAGACGAGTGCGATACACGCCGGGACCGCGCGAAATGTACGGCGCGTCAGGTGTTCGGTTCGCGCAGCGCCCTCAGCAAATCCTTGACGACGGTGTCCTCGACCTTGGAACCGGCCGGTTTGACCTTGCTCTCGAGGTAGCCGATCGCGGTGTCACGGGCCTGTGTGCCCGAGGGCAAGCTCTCGCGCAGTTGTGCGGCGGCGCGCTTCACCTGCCGGCCAAATCGCACGGCGCGAAGGATCCCGAGGGCGAACCAGAGGGGCGCGACGACGAGGAAGAAGCCCTGGACGGTGCGGATTTCAGGCGAACTCAGGGCGAGGAAAGTCCACAGGAGCATCGGTGCGATCAACGAGAACAGGCAGCCGGGCCCGTCCGACCTCTTCTTGCGCTTGCGCAGTTCGTCGAGCGCTTCCGCGGCCTGCGCGCGCGCGCGCGTGGCGTTGTGCGGCGCCGCGGCTTCCGTGCTTCTCGCGGCTTCTGTGCGCGTCGGTCTCGCCGCGGCGGGGTGGGGCGGAGGTGGCGGTGCCAGCACGCCGCCGAGCTCGCGCTTCTCCCACGTGGGCCGCTGCGCAGTGATCGTGAGTCCGTCCGCCACCGCCAACTCGTCGTGGCGTCGCGCCAGATCCTCGAGCCAGCGCCGATCACAGCGGAAGAAGTGGATCTCGGGAATCACCGCGTCGAACGTGCCCTGCGAGTTGCGAACGAATCCGAGGTCGTCGCTGGCCGGCCCGAGCCGATCGCGCCGGATCACGACGTTCGCCTGGACGCCCAGGTCGAGGCCGCGCCACGACTCGAGACCGACGGGCACTTCGTGGGCCTCCGCGTCCGGGAAACCGATCTGCCCGAGCGCGAGCAGCACGTGGTCTTGCGACCACATCGGGGTCGTGACGAGTCGGATGCGTCCCATCGGGCCGACAGACTGACGCGAACCGTGGGTCGCTGCAACCGCGGCCAGCCCGCCGCGCCGCCAGTCAGCGCACCCGACCGCGACGATTGCGCACGTAGTCGACCAGCACGAACGAGCCCAAGCGGTCGAGTTCCGAGTAGTAAGCGCGCCCGTGGTTGACGCGCGTGAAGTCCTCGACGAACTCCACCAGCAGCGGGTCGCTGGTCAGCATGAACGTCGTGATCGGGATCCCGAGCCTTCGGCAGGCCTCGGCCTCCTCCAGCGTCTTGTTCACGACGCGCCGGTCGAGCCCGAACGGGTTCTTGTAGACCTCGCCGTTCGGCTCGGTCAGCGCGGACGGTTTGCCGTCCGTCAGCATCACGATCTGGCGATTCTGCTGGCGCTTCTTGCGCAGGATGTCGCGCGCGAGCCGCAGTCCGTCGCGGGTGTTCGTGTGGTACGGCCCCGCGGACAGGTAGGGGATCTGTTCCATCGATACGCGCCACGCGGCATCACCGAAGAGGCACACGTCGAGCGAGTCCTTCGGGAAGCGCGTCGTGATCAGCTCACACAGGGCCAGCGCGACCTGCTTCGCGGGAGTGATGCGGTCCTCTCCGTACAGAACCATGCTGTGCGACACGTCGATCAGCAGCACGGTCGCCATCGAGCTGACGTGTTCCTGCTCGTGGATGCGCAGGTCGTCCTCGGCGATCTGGATCTCGTCGATGCCGGCGCGCAGCGTCGCGGCCTTCAACGTGGCGACCGGATCGAGACGGTCGAGTTCGTCGCCGAACTCCCACGCGCGCGACTCGGCCTGGCGTTCGCCGCCCGAGCCGACCGCTGCGACGCGGTGCTCGCCTTCGACGTCGCGGCGCATCGCGGCGAACATCGGTTCGAGCGCGGTCGCGCGCAGGCCCTGCTCGCCCTTCTTCGTCAGCGTCATCGCACCGCCCTCGCCGGGCGCGATCGTGCCGCGCTGCTCGAGCCAGCGCTTGAAGTCGTCGATGCCGAAGCGCTCGTCGAACCACTTCTGCCGCTCGCCCAGGTGCTCGAGCACTTCGAACGCCTGGTCTACGTCGCCGTCGAGCGCGACGACGAGCTGGTCGAACACGCGCGACAGGAGCTCGAGGAGCTTCTTCAGCCCCTCGGCCCACGCGTCGTATTCGCTGAAGCGCCAGTCCACGTCTACCGTCCCTTGTTCGAGCGTCGCGGCCCGTCGCCGGGCTTTTCACCCGGGCGTTTCAGGCCTTTCACCATCTCCTCGAACATGTCCTTGAACGCACGGCCGGTCGCCGTCTGCTCGCGCGCCAGGAGCGAACTCGCGGCGAGTCCTTCCAGCACGAGCTCCATCGCAGCCGCTGTTTCGCCGCGCGAGTGCGCGCCCAGGTGTTTCGTCGCAACCGCCTCGAGTCCGGGGATCTCGCCGAGCCGTGCGTGCAGCGCGTCGTCGTCCAGATCGTCCGACAGATCGACGCTCTTGCCGCCCGAGAAGTGCGCCAGGATCGGCTTGAACGCCCCGTCCGAACCGCCCTTCTCGCCGTCGCGGTACGCATCCGGGAAGCGTTTCTGGAACACCGTCTGGAGCGCCTGCGCGACCAGACCTGTCGCCACTTTCTGCGGTCCTTCGCGCTCGCCTTCGTACACGAGCTCGAGCTTGCCGGTGATGGCCGGAATCGACGCGTGCAGATCGCCCGGCCGCGCGGTGATGCGCGTGCGACCGGCGCGCAGCGCGCGTCGCTCGGCGTTCGACACGACTACCTCGAGCAGCGAGATCGTCATGCGCGCGCTGACGCCGGAGTTCTGGTCGACGAGCTCGCTGGCGCGGGCGCGGAAGGCGACCTCTTCGACGGCTTGGCGCAGCCACTCCGGCACGTCGACGCGCACCGCGTCGCCGCGGTCGAGCCAGGCTTCCTGTTGCGTGATCGCCAACGCTTCGTCGAGCGTGCGCGGATAGTGCGTCAGGATCTGCGAACTGATCCGGTCGCGTAGCGGCGTGATGATGCGACCGCGGTTCGTGTAGTCCTCGGGATTCGCCGAGAAGACGAGCTGTACGTCCAGCGGCAAGCGCACGGGGAAGCCGCGGATCTGCACGTCGCCTTCCTCGAGGATGTTCAGCAAGCCGACTTGGATACGTGCTGCCAAGTCGGGCAGCTCGTTCACGGCGAAGATGCCGCGGTTCGCGCGCGGCAGGATCCCGTAGTGCACGACCTCGGGGTCGGCGAGCGTCAGCTTGCGCGTCGCGGCTTTGATCGGATCGACGTCGCCGATCAGGTCCGCGATCGTGACGTCGGGCGTCGCCAACTTCTCCCGATACCGCTCCGCGCGCGGGATCCAGACGATCGGCAGCTCGTCACCCAGCTGAGCGATCAGCCGCCGCGTGCGCTCTTCCGCCGGGTTCAGGGGATCGTCGCGGATCTCACTGCCCTCGACCGCCGGGATCTCGGCGTCGAGCAGTTCGGCGAGTCCGCGCAGGATGCGCGTCTTCGCCTGTCCGCGCAGGCCGAGAAGGATGAAATCGTGACCCGCGAGCAGCGCGTTCACGACCTGCGGGATCACCGTGTCGTCGTAGCCCACGATTCCGGGAAAGATCGGCGAGCCGGATCGGATGCGCGCGATCAGGTTGTCGCGCAGCTCCTGCTTCACCGTGCGCGATCGCCAGCCGGACTCGCGCAGCTGGCCCAATGTCGTCGGTCTTCGTTGCATGCGTGTGGATCTCGTTGGGAGCGGCGATCGTGGGACGGGCACACGGTACTCGCTAGTGCGCGGGCTCGCGGAGGCGTCCCGCGATCGAGCGC
>JBBQCC010000316.1:0-4921 GCA_038318285.1 Planctomycetota bacterium
AGCGGCAATCGCCTCCTCGAGCTTCTTGCCGAAGCCGCCCGGGTTGCCCTGCATGATGATCTTGCCGTCGATGCCGACGAGCGCGGACTCGGGCAGTCCGCTGCCGAGCGTCGCGAAGGGACGTTCCTCCGTCCACATCGCGCGGCCGCCCATCCACTTCATCTTCCAGGCGAACGCTTCGTACTGGTCGCGCGACGCGCCCTGGCACTCGACGAACACGATCTGCAGATCATCACCGTATTCTTCCTGCAGCTTGAGGGCGGTCGGCACGGACCCCCCGATGCAGTTGGGTCAACGCGTGCCCCAGAAGTCGACGAGCACCGGTTTGCCCCGCAGGTCGGGGAACCCGGTGATCCCGAGCGCATTCACGGGCGCCACGCGGAACTTGGTACCGACCGTGTCGGCCGCGGCGGGCGCAGCCGGCGGCGTCGCGCTGGTGAGCGCGAACGCGACGAGGGCGAGGGTCGAGAGTGTGAGCGGTCGGAGCATGTTGGAGTTCCTCGGCGCGTGATGCGCCCGAACGACGCTAACCGAAGGCGACGCAAGCGACAATGGAATCGCGGTCCGACGATCAGGGCTGCGAAGCGCGCCGCCAGCGTTCGCCGGCCTCGATCTGCTTCGTGCGGTTCCGCCGCACCGCGTACCACGTCTCGAGACGTTTCCACGCGGCCACACTGTCCGCGCCGGCGCGTTCCAAATCCTGCGCCGCCACCTTCCCGGCCGCGACGTCGCCGGTCCGATCGCACACGTCCAGCGCGAAGATCCGTACCGCGACATCGCCCGGCCGATCGGCCAAGAGGCGCGCGAGGTTCGTGCGCACCGAAGCGCGATCGCCGACTTCGGCCTGCGCGTTCACGAGCGCGCGGCGCGCCTCGAAATCACCGGGCTCGTGCTCGAGATGCGCCTGCAGGCGACGGATCTCCTGATCGAACTGCGACAGCAATTCGAAGCGTTGGTGCGCGGCGTGCGCCTCGGCTTCGCGCCCCATGTCGTTCAGCGCCGACGACAGCACGAACCACGCGCGCGGCATCCACGGTTCCAGGTCGCGCGCACGTTCGGCCGCAGCGCGCGCGTCGACCGGCTTGTCCAGGTCGAGCAGCACTTGTGCTTTCCAGGCCCACGCATCGGCGTGTCCGGGTTCGCGCTCCAGCACGCGCGTCAGGTCGGCCAGCGCGCCCTCGACGTCGCCGAGCCGGTAACGCGACAGCGCCAGCCCGCGCAGCGCCTCGACGTCCTGCGGCGCGGCGGCGAGTACGCGCTCGTAGTGCGCGCGCGCCGCGGCATAGTCGCCCAGCGAGTAGAGAGCGTGCGCCAACCCGCGCGTGTCTCCTACGCGGCCCGGCACGACGGCGAGGTAGCGTTCGAAGCACGTCCGCGCGTCGCCGTAGCGCTGCAACTGGAAGTAGAGGACGCCCAACTGGTGCAACGCCGGCGGGAATTCGGGCTCGCTATCGAGCGCGGCGTAGAGGTGTGCAATCGCGGCCGGCAGATCGCCGCGCGCCAGCTCCGTGTGCGCTTCGAGGAACTCGCGCGGCCAGTCCTCGGGCTTCCACTTCTCGGGATCGAAGTCTTTCCAACGATCGGGCGCAGCGTGCGCGAGCTGCGCCGGATCGCGCCGCAGCGCTGATTCGCGCGCGTCCTGCTCGTGGGATTGCACGGGCGCGGGCGCGACCTCGCCACCGACCTGCGGCGTGGCGCGTTCGGAACCCTGTTGCGCCAGCGCGGAACCGCCGACGAACGCAGCGAGCGCAAGAAGGGCGTGTGCGAGCCTCACTTGGCTTCCTCCTGCGTCACGCGCAGCACGCGATCGACGGCTACGTCCTTCACGACCTGGTCGGCGCCGTCGGGCCAGTGGATGCGCAGCTCATCGAGGCGACCGACAGAACCCAGTCCGAAGTGAGCTTCCGCCGGACAACTCGCTTGGAATCCACCGGCGGTGCGGATCTCGGCCGACCACGTGCGCGCGCCCGCGACGGCGATGATGCGCGCGCCGATCGCGTCGCGGTTCGCGCCGCGCGCGGCGAGCTGCACCCGCAGCCAGTGTCGTGCGTCACCGTGCGGTGCGTCGTTGCGAAACACGCGCACGGGACCCTCGATGCCCAGCGCGACCACGTCGAGGTCGCCGTCGCCGTCGAGGTCCGCAGCTGCGCTGGCGCGCAACACGAGCGGGCCGGCAGCGGACAGCGGTTCAGGTTGGAAGCGTCCGGCGCCGTCGTTCCGGTAGAGCTGGGCGTCCTGCGCGTAGTGCGTGTCCGTGCCCGGCTCGTCCGCTTGCGGGTACACGTGACCGTTCACCACGACGACATCCAAGTCGCCGTCGAGATCGAAGTCGGCGATCTGCGTTCCCCAACCCAGAAGCGGAACGCTCGGGCCACCGAGTCCGGCCGGCGACGAACGCTCGCGGAAGCCATTCGACTTCGACGCGTACAGCGCGTTGTTCTCGCCCGAGAAGTTCGTCAGCAAGAGGTCCGGGCGCCCGTCGCCGTTCACGTCGGCCGCGGCGATGCCCATGCTCGCCTGTTCCTTGCCGTTCGCGTCGTGGCTGACGCCGCGCGCGAACGCGACGTCGCGAAACGTGCCGTCGCCCTGGTTCTCCCACAGCGAGTTCGGCGTCGAGTCGTTCGACACGTACAGATCGGTGTCGCCGTCGAGGTCGTAGTCGAGCGTCATCACGCCCAGGCCGAAACCGGCCTTTTCGGGTACGAAACCAGCCTTCTTGGTGATCTCCTCGAACCGTCCGTCGCCCAGGCCGCGGTACAGACGATCGTGCTCGGGCACGAGGCCCTCGGGGCCGCACATGACGTCGTGTCCCTTCCAGCGACACGAGCCCGCGCCGCGCTTCGCGATCTTCTGCGTGTCGAAGTCGAGGTAGTTCACGACGGCGAGGTCGAGATGATCGTCGCGATCGGCGTCGAAGAGCGCAGCGCTCGTTCCCCACTCGATCGCACTCCCGAGACCGGCACCCGCCGTGATCTCGCGGAACCCGGCGTGCTTTTCGTTGAGCACGACGCGCGTGCGTCCCCATTCCGTGATCACGAGGTCGAGATCGCCGTCGCCGTCGATGTCGCCCGCCGCGCAGCCCATGCCGAACCGCCCGGGCGGGATCTTCCATGCGTCACCGGCAGGCGTGAACGTGCCATCGCCCTTGTTCAAGAAGAGGCGCGGCGGGTTGCCGGGCTCGCCCTTCTCGACGCGCTCGACCGTCGAACCGTCCACCAGGACGAGATCGACGTCGCCGTCACCGTCGAAGTCCCCCAGCGCGAGACCGCCGCCGTTCACCTCGACGATCCAGTCCTTTTGCGGTGAGCCACAGAGCGTCGTCACACCCGGGAGTGCCTGCGCGCCGACCTCCGTGAACAGAGGCGGCGGCACGGTGGTACCCGTAGAACCCGTGGTACCCGTAGAACCCGTGGTACCCGTGGCGAGGACGAACGCAGCGACGAGGATCGAATTCACGCCGCGAGGCTAGCCCGCGGAGCTGCGCAGGTGAACCGCCGCATGCGCGGATCGACGTGGATCAGACGCCCCACACGATCGAAAGACCGTTCGAGAGGTTGAACGTGTCGACGCTGCAGAACGCGGCCGCGTTGCGGTACCAGATCTGGTAGGTCCGCGAACCCGGCGCCCCGATGGCGCCGCGGACGGACACGGACGGGTCCGCACCGACCGGGTAGTTCGACGCGCCGGCGACGTTCGTTTTCGTGCCGAGACGGATCACGGAACCCGCCGCGCAGCGCAGTCCGTCGCCGAACACCCCGCCCAGCCCGCCGTTCTGCATCGTGGTGCCCTGGAAGTAGAGCGCCGAGCTGTTCGGCATGCCCGTGCCCGCGAGCGCGAGCGTGTCGCTCGAGAGGCTCGCCGCGCCGGTCGCGACGAGGCGCGCACCGTTCGCGTTCAAGGAGTTCGCACAGCCGTTGCCCGCCGCGCCCGCGTTGCCGCACGGGCAGGCCGTCGCCGAACCGTCGCCCGAGCAGAACGCCGTCCCCGTCGTGACCGGTGTGACGTCGAACGCGCCCGTCACTGCGCGGACGTTGCCCGGCCAGTCGCGCACGCGCAGTTCCCACGCGACGCGCGAGCCGGTTGCGCCGAGCGTGTCGGTCAGCTTGAAGCGCTGGATCTGCGCGCCCGACTTGCTCCAGGTGCCGGCATTCGTCGAGCCCGTGACGGTGACGGTGCAGTTCGTCAGGCTGAACGTGTTCTCGAAGAGGTAGACGCCCGGCTCGACGAGCACCGCATCGTACGTCGCGCCGTTCGCCATCAGGCCCGACGCGAACGCGTAGGGCGCGGTGTTGCAAACGATCGTGGCGTTCCCGCCCGAGCTGTTCGTGATGGTGAGCTTCGTGCCGGCGGGAACGTTGATCGCGGCCGAGGAGAACGCGCCGCCACCGACCACGGCGAGGCCCACGTTCGACGGGGACGCCTGAACGACGTACGAGGTCGAGCCCGTGATGTAGTCGACGCCGTCGTCGAGCACCTGATCACGGACGCGCGCCTTGACGATCCACGGACCGGTCGCGGACGCACCGGTCGGCTGCAGCGTGGCGGTCACGACGGGCGGCAACGTGTCGGCCGTGCCCGTGTTGCGCAGGAACTTGTTCGTGAACCCGCCGGACTCGCCCTGCACGGTGATGATGTCGTACTTGCCGTCGTTGTTCAGGTCGGCAATCGTGCAATCGAGCGTGGAATCCGAGGTGTTTTGGACCTGCGTGCTCTGGTCCGTGAACGAGAGGCTGCCATTGTTCCGGTACAGCTTCTCGCTGCCTCCGCGCAGCGAACCGACCAGCACGTCGTAGTCACCGTCGTTGTCGTAGTCGAAGAGCGCGACCTCGTTGTCGTCGTCGCCGCCGAACGAGGCCTGGTTCGTGAACGACAGCGGACCCGAAGGCGCGAAGTCGTTGCGTGCGACGCCTTCCGAGAAGCC
>JBBQCC010000317.1:0-4917 GCA_038318285.1 Planctomycetota bacterium
GGCGACGCGCGACAACGCCGCGGGGTTGCTGAAACCCCGTCCGAACTTACCTGGCTCCGTACGGGGTTTCCGCACGTTGACCAACCCGGGAACGGCCGATAGGATCCCCGCCCCACTACCCCGTGGTGTAATCGGTAACACAACAGGTTTTGGTCCTGTTATTTCTGGTTCGAGTCCAGGCGGGGTAACCACGCTTCGCTGTCGGCGGTGCCGCGGTGCCGGCCGAGTTCGCGCGGGCCGAGTTCGCGCAAGAACAGTGCGGGATAAGCACTGCGGAGCTGGCACTGCGAAAGCAGCACTGCGGAAGAATCGCGCCGCACGAACGTCGCACTCGTCCCACCGTCCGACGGGAGTCCCCGCATGATCGTTTCGAAGCTGGCTGCGTTCCTCGTCCTCGCCTCCGCGCTCGCTTCGGTCGACGCGCAGGCGCAGGGACTCGTCCAGGTCACGCTGTCGGGCGAGATCGACCGCACAGGCGGCGCGCGCGTCGAGTTCGACGTCACGGTCGTCAACGCGGCGACGAAGGGCGAGCCGCGCACGCTTTCCTACTCGTGGTTCCTGGCCGAGCGCACGACCGCCGCGGACGTCGCCGTACTGCTCGAGAAGCGCCTCTCCGGATCCGGCGTGCACGCGGTGAACACGAGCGAGGGGCAGGCCGCGCGCGCCGTGAACTGCCTCTTCTTCGACGACGTGATCAGCATCGCGATGCGCCTCGGGCAGGGCCTGCGCGCCTCCGTGACGCTCTCCGAGGACCGCCCGCTCTCCGTGCGCCTCCTGCCGCCCGTGGACGCGAAGCAGGACGCCGAACTCCTGACGACCATCTCGACGTGGATCCCGCACGAGCGCGAGCACCGCCGGGTCGAGCTGCAAACGCGCTTGGAGGCCGCCTGGCCGATCGTGCGGGTCGCGGAGGGTCTCGCGACCCAGGCGACGCGCGCTGGATGGGACAGCGAGGTCCACGGCCACGAGACCTGGATGCCCGGCGCCGGGATCTCCGGCGGCACGATCGACGCGGTGAGCTTCGACCTGCGCACCTCCGGGGACTGGCGGATCGAGATCGCCCTCGTGCCGCGGGTCCAGCAGCGCTGACCGCCCCGATCCGCGCCGAGATTCTGACGGCCGAACCCGATTTCGAGTACTCTGCCTAGCTTCCCGAGCCCCGGCGAACGCCCGCGAAACGCCTGCCAGATCGAGACGAGAGCCCATGGAAACCTCCCTGCCCCAGCGCCTCCAGAAGTCCGTGTCCGGCTCCTTTCACAAGACCGCGCTGCTGCAAAAGCGCGTGCGCGAGCTGATCCGCGGCTCGGCGCCCCTGATCGAGACGCGCGAAGTGAACCCGATCAAGATCGCCTTCCTCGAGATGGAGCGCGGCCTGATCGAGCTGATCCCCGAGGAAGAGTCGCCGGCGACTCTGTAGTTCTGCCGCTCACTGCGAGCAGCAACCCTGGCGTCCGCGCCGATGCATCGCCGTTCGAGCGCCATGCATCGCCACCGGTGCCTCGTTGGGCCGCCGTTCAGACCCAAGTCCCCTCCCGAGTTCGGTGCAGGGTGGGATCGGGCCTCCGAGGTTCGCATCCTCTGCGTCCCGCGACATGACGCCGCCTCCTCACGTCCGAGTGCCGACCGCTGCCGAGCGTCTCGCGCGCCGCGGCGGTGCCGTCGAGCTGCTGCGCGTGCCCGCGGCGCTGTTCGGAGCGGTCGTCGTCCTGCGCCGCGCGGCGTACGACTCCGGCATCGCGCCGACGACGCGCCTCGACGTGCCCGTCGTCTCCATCGGCAACCTCACCGCGGGTGGCACGGGCAAGACGCCGGCGTCGGTGTGGCTCGCACGCGAGCTCGCTCGACGTGGATTCGCGCCGGGACTCCTCTCGCGCGGTTACGGCGCCGCGGCGGGTGAGCCGAACGACGAGGCGCGGCTCCTCGCGCGCCTCTTGCCCAAGGTGCCGCACGTACAGGACGCGCGGCGCGCGCGCGGCGGCGCGGCCCTGGTCGCGGCCGGCGTCGATGCGATCGTGCTCGACGACGGCTTCCAGCACCGCGCGCTCGCACGCGACCTGGACCTCGTGCTCGTCGACGCGACGCGGCCGTGGGGGCTGCCGGCACTGGACGGTCGCAATGCCGTGTGCGCGCTGTTGCCGCGCGGTCTGTTGCGCGAGCCGCGTTCTTCGCTCGCGCGTGCCGACGCGATCGTCGTGACGCGCGCGGACCAAATTCCGGCCCAGCAACTGGTCAAGTTGGAGCACGTGCTGACAACGTTCGCGCCCGGCGGACCCATCGCGCGCGCCGTCCACGCACCGCGCGCGCTCATCGCGCCCGACGGTACCGAGCACGACGTCCACGAACTCAGGGACCGCGAGATCGACGTGGTCAGCGCGCTGGGGAACTCCGCCGCGTTCGAGCGCACGCTGCGCGACCTGGGCGCAATCGTGCGCGAACACCGCGTGTTTCCTGACCACCACACGTTCACGCGCGCGGAACTCGCCGGCCTCGGCGGTGGACGCCCGCTGGTCGCGAGCGGGAAGGACGCGGTGAAGCTCGCGCCGCTCGGCGTGCCGCACCACGTGCTCGACGTCGAGTTCCGCCTGACCTCGGGCGCGGCGCCGATCGCGGCACTGCTCGACGCGCTGCCGCGACGCACGGGTGACGCGACGTGAGCGACGCACCCGCATCGCTGTTGCCCGCGTGCCTGCGTCAGGAATGGCCGGTGCCGCGGCAGGACGCGTCAGGACCGCGCGGCGGCGTCGCAGCGTGGCTCGAGTACGCGGCCGGTCGCGGTGCGCTGGGCATGCTGTCGCGGCTGCCGGAAGGCGCGCGCGAGACGCTCATCGAGGGCCTCGCGCGCCTCGCGCGGCGCGTCGACCGTTCGCACTCGGATGCGGCGCGCGAATACTTGCGCACGGCGTTCGGTCCGTCGCTCACGGGCGACGCGCTCGAAGCGCGCGTGCTCCAGGCGTGGCGTCACTTCCTCCGCATCACGATCGAGAGTTCGGGCTTCGCGCGTCACGTCGACTTCGCGAACCTCGGCGCGCACCTCGACGGCGTGGACATCCATCCCGACGCCGAGAAACTGCGCGCGGCACACCGCGGTGCGATCTTCGTGACGGCGCACATCGGTGATTGGGAAGCGGGCTCGGCGGCGCTCGCGTACCTGGGCTTCGATCCATTCTACGCGGTCGTGAAACCGCCCAAGAACCGGCCGTTGTCGCAACACCTCCAAGATCTGCGCGAAGCGCGCGGGCTGCGCAGCCTGCCGCGTCGTGGTGCAATGCAACACGCCGCGCACGTGCTGCGCGGTGGCGGCTACCTGGGCATGGTGCTCGACCAGCGCGCGCGCGTGCGACCGGTGCTCGCGCCGTTCTTCGGACGACTCGCGCGCTGTGATCGGAGCGCAGGTGTCCTGATGAAGCGGCTGCGTACGCCGGTGCTCGTCGGCGCGTGTTACCGCACAGGGCCGTGGCGCTGGCGCGTGCACATCCCGACCGTGATCCACCCCGAGGAACTCGCGAGCGCGGACCCGGACGCGATCGTGGCGCGCCTGAATCGCGAGTTCGAAGCCCGCATCCTGGACGTCCCCGACCAGTATTTCTGGCTGCACGACCGCTACCGGGACACCAAGTCCGGCGCACTGCAGAACGGCCAGGAAAATGTGCCGAACGCCGCGACGGAGACGTCCTCGGAGCCTTGACCGGCGACGAAGCGTGGCGGGGCCGCTGACAACCCGCCCGTTCTGCCGATACCTTGCGCGCATGATCGACATCGGGAAGGGTCGCGTCCTCGTCACCGGCGGCGCCGGGTTCATCGGCAGCGCCGTCGTGTGGGCGCTGAATCGGCGCGGCATCGAGGACGTCGTCGTGGCCGACTACCTCGACGAGACGGACAAGTGGCGCAACCTGACGTCGTTGCGGTACGCGGACTACCTCGAGGCTGACGATCTGCTGGCGCTCGTCGAGGAGGACGCCGCGCGTCTGTCGGGCATCGGATGCGTCTTCCACCTGGGCGCGTGCAGCTCGACGACCGAGCGGGACTCGGCCTACCTCGTGCGCAACAACTTCGAGTACACGAAGGCGCTCGCGAAGTGGTCGCTGTCCCGCGGTGCGCGCTTCGTGTACGCCAGCTCGGCCGCGACGTACGGCGATGGCCTGCGCGGCATGTCGGACGAAGCCGACCTCGACACGCTGCGCCCGCTGAACATGTACGGCTATTCGAAGCTCATGTTCGACCAGTGGGCGCGCCGTCAAGGCGTGCTCGATCGCATCGTCGGCCTGAAATACTTCAACGTCTTCGGGCCCAACGAAGACCACAAGGGCGACATGAAGAGCCTCGTCCACAAGGCCTACCACCAAGTCGTGGACACCGGCGTGATCCGCCTGTTCAAGAGCTACAAGCCGGAGTATGCCGACGGTGAACAGAAGCGCGACTTCGTGTACGTGAAGGACGCGGTCGCGCAGACCCTGTTCCTGGCCGAGAACAGCAACGCAGGCGGTCTCTACAACGTCGGCACCGGACGCGCGAGCACCTGGAACGACCTGGCGCGAGCCGTGTTCGCGGCGGGCGAGAAGCCCGAGCGCATCGAGTACGTGGAGATGCCGGAAAGCCTGCGCGGCAAGTACCAGTACTTCACGCAGGCCGACGTCGCGCGCTCCACGCGGGCGGGTTGGTCGCAGCCGTCGACTACGCTCGTGGAAGCCGTCAAGGACTACGTGCGCGACTACCTCGTGCCCGATCGACGCCTCGGTGACGGCGAGCACGAAGGAACCCACGCTTGAACACGCACGACCTCGAAGTCCTGCTCGCCGAACGCGGGCGCCCGCGCGTCCTGATCGTCGGCGACCTGATCCTGGATCGGTACGTCTCCGGCGACGTCGCGCGCATCTCGCCCGAGGCGCCGATCCCGGTGCTGACCGCGAAGCGCAGCGA
>JBBQCC010000318.1:0-4914 GCA_038318285.1 Planctomycetota bacterium
GTGGGAACGGACGGGCCGCGTCGTGGGCGATCGCTACCACATGCATGTGCTGAAGACGCCGCGCGAGGTGCGCAACGCGCTCGTTTATGTGTTGCAGAACGCGCGCAAGCATGGCGCGCGCATCCTTGGCATCGACGCGCATTCGTCGGGCCCGTGGTTCAGCGGGTGGATGGATCGGACGCCGAGGAGGGATCGCGCGTTGCCCGAGGCGAGTTCGTGGCTGCTCGTGGTGGGATGGCTGAAGGGCGGACGCATTGCGACGAGCGAGGCACCGACAAGCGAGGCACTTCGGCCGAAGCCAGGTGCGGGGGCCCGAGCGGAAGGCAGGGCCTGATCCGACGGCGGCGCACGGCGACGCGCACACCGACGCGCACACCGACGCGCACACCGACGCACTCACCGACGCGCGTGCCGGCGCGCTCGTCGACGCTCGTGCCGTTGTTCGCGGTGTGACTGCGCGCTCGGCGCGTGAACGCCCGGGATCCGCAGCACCCACCTGTGCCCGAGTCGCTGTCTGCGAACGCGGAGTCTGCGGACCAGCACGCGTGCGCTGATCCACGCGAAAGCCGGATGCGCCGGAATTCACACGCTCTCAGCGCGCGCCGGAATCGGGTACGCCGGCGCGGAGTCGTTCCTCGAGCCCGCGCAGCACCCACTTGCCCACGAGATCACCCTCGACGTGGATCTCGTCACCGGACCGAGCGGCGCCGAGGCTCGTCCAGGCCAGCGTCTGTGGGATCACGGCGACGTCGAAGCTCGTTTCGACCGGGTCGACGACCGTCAGGCTGATTCCGTCCAGGGTCACGCTGCCCTTGTCGACGAGGTACATCGCGAGGCGCGGATCGACCTCGAAGCGGATGCGGCGCCCGCCGTCGCGGGTGTCGGCCACCTCGACGACGCGACCCAGCCCGTCCACGTGTCCGGCGACGAGGTGCCCGTCGAGCCGGTCGGATAGCAGCAGCGCGCGCTCGAGGTTCACGGGCCGCCCAATTTGCGCGCGTCCGAACCAGGTGCGCGCCTGGGTCTCCGCGGAGAGGTCGAACACGAGGTCCGCCCCCAGCCGCGGTCCCTCGACCGGAGCGCCCGTGGCCGGATCCGACCAGCCCACCAGCGTCAGGCAAGCGCCCGACACGGCGATGCTGGCCCCCAGGCGCTGATCCCAGGCCTCGGGAGGCCCGCCCACGGTGATTCGCAGGCCGGCGTCGCGCGGTTCGAGGCGCCGCAGGGGCACGCAGGCTTCGATCAGGCCGGTGAACACGGCGTGTGCTCCTCGAACGTGGACCCCGCGAACGTCTGCCCCGCGAACGGGCTCCCCTGGAAAGCGCGCTCGCGCCCACCCACCCCGGCCGACAGCGCGTCGCCACGGTTGACGCTAACCCGGGCCCTTCCTACTCTTCTGGGCCTTTTCGCACGAGCGCTTCCGGGCCGATTCGCTCGGGCGGGCCCCTCCGCGATTTTGACGCTCTTTGCCATCCTGACCTTGTTCCCCGAACCCGTCGCGGCCTACGCCGCGGAGGGCATCCTGCGTGTCGCTCAGGAGAAGGGCAAGGTCCGGATCCAATGCATCGACTTCCGCGACTTCACGCGCGATCGCCATCGCAGCGTCGACGACCGGCCGTTCGGTGGCGGGCCCGGCATGCTGCTGCGCCCCGAACCGATCGCCGAAGCCGTCGAGTGGCTCGAGGCGCGTCACGGGCGTTTCCGGCGGATCGCGTTGTGCCCTGGCGGCCGACCGTTCCACCAGCGCACGGCCGAGGAGCTGACCCACGAGGAGCACATCCTGCTGCTCTGCGGTCGCTACGAAGGCTTCGACGCACGCCTGATCGAGGAGCTCGCCTTCGAGGAGCTGTCGGTCGGCGACTACGTCCTGGCCGGCGGTGAACTCGCCGCGCTGGCGGTCACCGAGGCCGTGACGCGGCTTCTCCCGGGTGT
The DNA here is from genome assembly GCA_038318285.1 of Planctomycetota bacterium. Taxonomy (GTDB): domain Bacteria; phylum Planctomycetota; class UBA1135; order UBA1135; genus JAEUHZ01. The sequence goes on from JBBQCC010000318.1 coordinate 1,933, forward strand.
GCTCGGCGACGAGCGCTCGGCCGCGGAAGACTCCTTCGGTGCATCTGGCGATCTCGACTGTCCGCACTTCACGCGGCCGCGCACTTGGCGCGGACGTGAGGTGCCCGAGGTGCTGCTCTCCGGCGATCACGCCGCGATCGAGCGCTGGCGGCGCGACACGGCACGGGCGCGCACGGCGCGCAATCGGCCAGATCTGCAGCGCACGCCCCGAGAGCAACCCCAACCGCACACCCGCGGGCCAGAGCGGCCCGTCGGTTGATCGAACGAAAGCTCGCAGCGCTCCGGCGCGGCGGGCGATCCCAAGCCCAAGCCTCCGCATTGGAGGCCTTCTGCAACGAGCGAGGCCGGACCCCGAGCGGGTCTGGAAGACACACATGGACCTGATCGGACAGCTGGATCAAGAGAACGGGAAGCGCACGCTTCCCCCCGTACACATCGGCGACACCGTCGAGGTGCACTACCTGATCCGCGAAGGGGACAAGGAGCGCGTGCAGCTCTTCATCGGCACCATCATCGCCGAGCAGGGCCGCGGCATCCGCAAGAACATCATCGTGCGCCGGATCGTGCAGGGCGAGGGCGTCGAACGGACGTTCCCCATGCACAGCCCGCGCGTGAAGGACGTCGTCATCACACGCCGCGGCGTCGTGCGCCGCGCCAAGCTCTACTTCCTGCGCGATCGCGTCGGCAAGAAGACGCGCCTCAAGGAACTCCTCGGCGAGAAGGTCCGCAAGGAACGCGAGTTCGAGAAGGCCATGCGCGCTGCGACGTCGGTGTCGGAAGCCGCTGAAGCCACGGCCGCTCCGGCGACCGAGAAGAAGGTCACCGCCAAGGTCTGAGTTCGTCGCGCACTCTCCGGCCCACGGGGTCGGAGAGCGCGTCACCGCCGCGCGGGCATCCGGAGACCCGCGCGCGGTTCCACGGACGGACGTTCACCCGATCCGTCCACGCGTCCAAGTGCGCGCGTCACCCCCCTGGGAACTCCGGTCCCTACTGCTCGAACTGCCGCCACTCGCCCCATGACGGAAAACCTCGGTCGCAAGACCACCCTGACCGTCGCCCTGTTGCTCGCCGCGCTGGCGCTGATCTTCGGGCCCCTCCTGCTCGGCAACAAGCCGTTCCGTCTCGGCCTGGACCTGCAGGGCGGCACGCGGCTCGTGTACCGCTTCGACTTCGACGCGGCGCTCAAGGCCGGGCTGATCACCGACGCGGAGTACGCGGATTCCGAGGGTCTTCTTCAGCAGATGAAGACGATCATCCACGAGCGCCTCGACCCGCAGGGCGTGCGCGAGCTCTCGCTGCGCAGCCAGGGTAAGGACTCGCTGGTGATCGAGATCCCGGGCGCGGCCGAGTTGGCCGCGGCGCTGCCGGGCACGAAGCTCTCCGCGGCGATCACGCCCGACGCGAACTCGCTCGTGCTCGACGGCTCGCAGCCGCAGGTCGTGAAGGCCTACTCGCAAAACGGCGGCACGGTTCAGATCGGCGGGGAGAAGATTCTCTACGCCGCGCGCAACGGCACGACGCTGTCCGGCCTGCGACGCGGGTTCGAGAGCACGCAACCGGAAGCGCACGACGCCGGAGCGCTGGTCGACCTGCTCACGTCCGACGAGATCCAGCGCGCGATCGAGAACGTCGGCGACATGAAGTTCATGCTCGGCGCCAGCGCCGACAAGGTCCGCGCCCTGGGCGGCGACCTCGCCGCCGAGCAGAAGAAAATGCAGGACTGGCGTGCGCAGCACCCGGACCAGCCCATCGAGGACTTCAACGCGCTCGACACGGCCCAGGGCGGCCCAATCGGGGACCTGCGCTGGTATCCCTACCTGATCAAGAGCAAGGAAGCGGAGATCCCCTACGCGCAGCGGCAGATGATCCCGCTCGTGGAGCCGCGCCCGACGGATCCCTCGATCTCGAAGGACTCGTGGCAGTTCACCGGTAGCGACCTGAACACGGTCGGGATGCAGTCCGACACCTACGGCTATCCCGCCGTGGCGTTCGAAATGGCCGCGGAGAAGAAGATCGCGTTCGGCGACTTCACGCAGGCGCACATCCGCGACGGCATGGCGATCATCTTGAACGGCGAGATCGCGACGCTGGCGACGATCAACAGCCGTCTGCCCGGCAGCGGCATCATCGAGGGCGGCGCGGGTGGCTTCACGCAGCAGGAGGTCAAGGACCTCATCACCGTGCTGCGCTCCGGTTCGCTGCGCATCAAGCCGAACCTGATCGACAAGTCGCGCGTCGGTGCGAGCCTGGGCGAGGACTACATCGTGTCGGGCACGATCAGCGCGCTCGTCGCCACGCTCGTCGTCATCGTGTTCATGGTGTTCGTGTACCGCCGCCTGGGTTGGTTCTCGGTCCTCGGACTGATGGTCAACCTGATCCTGCTCATGGGCATCATGGCGCTGTGGGGCGCGACGCTCACGCTCCCGGGTCTCGCCGGCATCGTCCTGACGGTCGGCATGGCCGTCGACGGCAACATCCTGATCTTCGAGCGTCTGCGCGAGGAAATGGAGCGCGGATTGAAGCTGTCGCAAGCGGCCAAGGCCGCCTTCGAGCGCGCCGCAGTGACGATCCTCGACTCCAACCTGACGACGCTGCTCGCGGGCATCATTCTGTACTGGGCCGGCACGGGCCCGATCCGCGGCTTCGCCACGACGCTCGACATCGGCATCCTCTCGACCTTGTTCACCGTCATCGTCGTGACCGAAGTGCTGGTCATGCGCGACGTCAAGAAGGGCGCCAAGCCCTACGAGATGATCAAGATCCTCGAGAAACCGAAGATCCGCTTCATGGAAGCCGCGCGCATCTGCATACCGATTTCGATGACGATCATGGTGGCGGGACTCGTGTTGTTCGCTTGGCTGCCGAACGAGAAGAAGCTCGGTATCGACTTCCTCGGCGGCGCGAGCGTGACGGCGCGGGCCCAGTCGCCGCAGTCGGAAAACAAGATCCGCGAGCTGGTCGCAACCATTCCAGGCACCGTCG
>JBBQCC010000319.1:0-4872 GCA_038318285.1 Planctomycetota bacterium
GCCCTGGGCGGCGGGTTCGACGCGCTCGTAGCGAAACTAGGGCTCTCTCGCGGCGCACTCCTCGGCCTGAGCGTGGGTGCGGGCGTCGTGACCGCCCTCGGGGTTGGTCTCGGTATCGCCGTCAACAATTCGATTGCTCTCGAACAGAGCCTGAAACGTGCGGTTGTCGCGGCGACCGGCCTCAAGATCGATCCGGATGCACTTAGCCGCGAAACCACGCGCATCTCCTCCGCGACGGGGATCAAAGATACCGAAGTCGGCGCAGCCTTTGGCCTGGCGTTCGAGGGCGGCGCGAAGAGCGTCGAGCAGGCGACCAGACAGGTGGAGGTTGCGACGCGCGCTCTCCTCGACGCTGGGCTTGGATCAGACCTGCCGTCATCCTTCGAAGCGCTGAAGTCGGCTGCTGACGCCTTCGGCGTTTCCGTCGAGGACTCTCTCAAGTTCGTGAACCTGTTGAAGGTCGCTTCGAGTGAAGCGCAAACATCGCCAGCCAAGTTGCTGGCGGCAGTCAGCAACAGCGCAGTCGCCGCGCGCGAACTGGGATTCACCGCCCGTGATGCATTCGAACTGATCGGCAGAGCTGCGGGAAAAGGCGGCGTCTCGATCGAACAGGCCGGGCGCGCCTTCGACGACTTCATCCGGACTGTCTCGAATCCGTCCGACCCCGGTTTCAAGGTTCTCGAGAACTTCAGCGTTGGCCTCAGTCGAGAGGAACTTCGCCTCAAAGGCCTTATTGGTCTTGCCGCTGAAGTTCGAGCGAAGGTTGGGACCGACCAGCAGGACCTATCCAGGACCTTCAGCTCGAAGAACGCCGGAGCGATTCAGGGCCTACTTGCGCCGAGCTCCTCCGCCCTCAGCGGGCGCCTGGATGCAGCATCCGCGTCGCTCGCGGAACTCGACGCAGCCAAACTCGATCGCGTCGCACTGGGATCCGAACGACTCGCTACCGCGTGGAACAGTCTCAAGAACTACGGCACCAGCTTTGGAGAGGGTCAGGCAGCCGGACTGTCCAAGCTGCTCACGGAAATTGAGCAGACGGCTCGGGCCGCTGACAACCTCGACGCCAAGTGGCGCGGGCTCGACCGAGCTGCGTACGACCTCGGCGCCGGTCTGCGGACCTCGATCGGCAACCTCTTCAGTTCCGGTGACGAGAGTGGTGTCACCGCACGCGCGGCGGAGCTTGCCGCGATCGCGAATGATCGCCTGAGCGCTGAGGAACGGACGACAGCCGAACTTCGCGCGCAGGAGGCGGAGCTGAAGAAGCTCCAGAACGCGCGCGACTACGTCGACGTCCGCAAGAAGAACCCGTTCACGGCACCGTTCCCGGAAGCTGGTCTCCCCCCCTCGCTACAGGACGGTGGGCTCGACCGTGAGTTCGCGGCGGCGCAAGCGCGCATCGCTGCCATCAAGGGCGACCTCGAGGAACTCCGCGTCTTCAAATCGCGCGTCGAGATCGAAGGACCGTCTGCGGCGAATGTGGCGGCGGCCATGGCGGGAGTTCGCATTGCCAGCCTCGCGTTCTTCCGTTCGCAGCCTGTCGAAGTCGCGCTCAAGGCAGAAGCCCAGACTCTGCTCGACTCGATCAAGGAGACACTCGACCGCTTCGCCGGCCGCAGCGCCCCGCTGAAGATCAAGGCGCAGATCGACCTGCTCGAGCGACTGCGTGCGAACCCTCGCGAACTGAACTTCCCGGACCAGCGTGCGGCCGCCTCCGCAGCCTTGGGGGACACCGGGACAGCAGAGAACGCCCAGATCCGCGCTGAAGATGAGCTGGCTGCGATACAGGAGCGAAGCCTCTTCGGTGCCGAGAAGCGCCGTGCGGAGACCGAACGTCGCATCGCGCAGACCGAGAAGCTCGTCGCGCAACTGCGCAAGCAAGGCGCCGAGGAGAAGGTCCTCGCGGCGATCCTGGCGGAGATCCCTGGGCTGCGAAAGGAAGGGGATGATAACAGCGCCCGCGACAAGACGCGTGAAGCTGCCGACAACGCCGGGCGTCTGCTCGCGCTCAAGATCCAGCTCCTCGACCGAGAGCGGGCAATCGCCATCGCCGCCGGCGCGACGGCCGACTCAGATCGCGACGCGATTGTCGCGGCGTCCGAGCGCGCGCGCCTCGCACGCGAGCTGGTCATCGAACAGATCAAGGCGCGTCGCGCCCAGATCGATCCCAAGGACACCGACGCGCTGAAGGCACTCGACGAAGAGCTGTCGTTGCTGCTGCGCATCGGGGACGCGGAGTCCAAGGCGGCGGCGGCGGCTCTCGATCGGGCGCGCATCGAGCGCGGTGCACGCACGAAGGACCTCGTGACCGATGCTGGCGACGAGCTACGCGTGGGCCTCGACCGGGAGCTCGCAGCGATCGAGCGCAACCGAGCCGCGAAGATCAAGGCCGCTCAGGACGGCGTGAAGGCTGGACAGCTCGACGCGGACGCGCTCTCGCGCCTGCTACCCATCTACGACAAGATCGCAGCACGCGATCGCGAACGCGCGCAACGCGGAGCGACTCTGCGCGGTGCCGAGGACATCGCTCGTCTCGTCCAGGCGGGCTCGGACGCATACGGGGACCAGGTCTCGGCGCTGAACCTGCTGCGTGCCGTCGAGCGCGAGCGCTACGCCGATGAGCTTCGGAACGAGGGCCTCGTTCAGGAGGAGATACGCAAGCGCCTCGACCTCTACGACCGCGTCACGGACAAGCAGCGCGCGCAACAGGCGATCAGCTTCGCGCAGACGCCGGCCGTGCAGCTCGCGCTGACGGGCCTCGACGAGGGCGCGTTCCTGAAGGTGAAGGCGAGGACGGACGAGATCGTCGCCTCACTGCGTGCCGCGGAAGCTCCGGCCGCTGCGATCGGGAAGGCGATGGCCGATGGCATGGACGAGGCGATCGCCGCGATCACCCGCGCGCGCACGGGCATCGACGCGCTGTTCGCCGGGTGGAACGCGGGCTGGGAGGACTTCCGGCGCGAGCTCGCGGACGACGCATCGTTCGGCGCGCGCGCAGCCGGCGACACGGGACGCGGCTTCCGAGACAGCTTGTCCGGTGCGATTCGAGGCGAGCGCAACGACGGCGAGAGCGTCGGGCAGACCTTCCTGCGCAAGAACCTCGAGAACGTGCAGAAGCAGGCGTCGGACTTCGCGGCGAACAAGATCACGGCCGCGATCTTCGGAGCGCCCGACGGGAACGCGCCTAGCACTCCCGAAGACAAGTTCATGCTCGCCGTCGACAAGTTCGCGGCCGCGGTGGATTCGCTCGCTGGGCCGGGCGCGAACTTCGCTCTCACCCAGCCACCCGATGGCATCCGTGCTCCGGACGTCGCGGATGTCACCTTCCCGAGCAACGACTTCGTCACGCTGCCGCCCGGCGTTGATCCGAGCCTCGCCCCGAATCCGGCAGCAGGTGGCGCCGACGGCGCGCTCGCGCGCGACGCAGAGATCGCCGGCGACATTCTCAAGACCTCAGGCACCGCGACCGCCGATGCGATCGTCAACGGCGGCGATGTCTTCGGCTCGCTGCTCACGAGCGTGGTCGGCGGGATCGGCAATCAGCTCAGCGGACTGCTGAACGGCGTGGTCGGCGGTCTCTCGGGCAGCTTCGCTGCGGGCGGCGTCATCCAGGGCTCGCTGAAGCCCTACACGCCCCACCGCGCCCAGTACGGTCGCGTGGTCCGTCAGCGCACGCTGATCGAGGTCGCGGAGAACCCCGGGCTCGAGGAGGCCATCATCCCCCTCCGCGGTGGCTCGGTTCCGGTCACGCTCTCGCGCCGCGAGGATCCCAACGCTCGCCGGCGATCGGAGCAGGAGCAGAACGCCGAGCTCGTGCGCGCAATGCGCACGGCTGATCGGGAGAACTCACGCGGGCGCGGACGCTCGACGCACGCCGGAGGCTCTCCGCCGGTGGTCGTGCACTCGAGCAACTCCACTCCCCTCACGATGTCGATCACGATCCAGGGCGGCGGCTCCGGGTCTGACGACGGCGAGGCGCTCATGAAGGCCCTTCCGGAGATCCAGAAGAAGATCGCCTCCGCGATCGAGAACCACAGCGACCGCAGGCTGGTGAACGCGATCCGGGGGGCGGTGAGTTAGGGGTCGGGACACCCGGTCGAACCTCGGGGCTACTTTGCGGCTAGCTCGCCGCGCGGCCCCTGCGCCGCTTCGGCACGTGCATGACTGTCAACCTGACTGACAACCGGTTGACAGGTTGGTTGACAGTCCGGCCCTCCGCGCGCGCTCGTGCCGTGGCAGCGTTGACGCGCTAGACTCCAGGCCGACCCGCAGGGCGCCTTGTCCCAGATCATCCCGCAGAACGACGCCTTCACCGAGGAAGCCACGCACCTCGGCGATGTGCACTCCGGCTACGCGCGCATCGTCGCGTGGACCACGGACGGCGCCTCGGGTGACTCGAACGTCTGCGCCGCGGGCAACCTGCACAACGCCTACTTCCAGAACGGCGGGGTGCTGAAGGTCGGGACCACCGGGCGCTTCGCCGCGGCGCAGCATGCGAGCGCCGGCGTCTCCGACTTGATCGCATTCGCCTGGCGTCCCTTCTTCAGCGTGCGCGCGAAGGCTCGGCTGGCGTTCCGATGGAGGCGTGTGAGCGGCGCGGCGACCGTTGCCGACTTCCGGCGTGCAGCCGTCGGCGTGCGGCTTCAGAGCCACGGGAGCTACACGAACACGGCGGGCTCGGAGTCGGTCAGCGGCGGCTCGGGATACTGGCTCGTGCTGCGCAACGAAGCCTCGCAGCCGGGCGCGAAGTTCTACCTGTTGCGGGTGAACTCGGGCGTGACGGCGAAGCTCGCGGAGAGCGCGCTAGTGGACGTAGCGACCCTCGGGCTCGGCGGCGGGCTCTGGTTCTATCTCACCGTCTCGAACAGCGGCGGC
>JBBQCC010000320.1:0-4863 GCA_038318285.1 Planctomycetota bacterium
GGACCGTGGATCTTGTGCGCCGAGAGCGACGCGAAGTCGACGCCCAGCGCGCGCAGGTCGAGCGCGACCTTGCCCAGGCTCTGCACCGCATCGACGTGGAAGTAGGCGCCGACGGCGTGGCATGCGTCGGTGATGCCGGAGAGGTCGGCGATCGCGCCGGTCTCGTTGTTCGCCGACTGCAGCGTGACCAGCGCGACCGTGTCGTCGATCGCCGCGAGCAGCGCGACGCGGTCGAACGCGCCCTGGCCGTCCACGCCGACGCGCACGACGCGGTAGCCGAGGGATTCGAGGTCGAGCAAGGGCTCGAGCGTCGCCGAGTGCTCGACGGCCGACGTGACGATCACGCGGCGTTCGGGCTGGCGCGCGAGCGCAGCGCGGATCGCCGTGTTCGTCGCCTCGGTGCCGCCCGAGGTGAACGTGATCTCCTTCGCACGCGCGCCCGCGAGCCGCGCGACGTCCGCGCGCGCCGTCTCGACGAGGTCGCGCGCCGCTTCGCCCGCCGGATGCGAACTGCTCGGGTTGCCCCAGCGCGGCCCGAGCCAGGGCAGCATCGCCTCGAGGACCTCCGGCAGCACCGGCGTGGTCGCGTTGTGGTCGAAGTCGAGGTACTCGCTCATGGCGTGCGCGCGATCGGGACCGCGCGACACGTCAGGTTAGCGCGCGTCACCGAACCACGCGCTGTGGCGCGTGCGTCACTCACACCGCAGCTGTGGCGCGCGCGTCACTGATACCGCAGCAGCGGAGCGCGCGTCATTCACACCGCAGCAGCGGAGAGCGCGTCACTGATACAAAGCGCTGAGGTGCTCCGGCAGCCTCTCGCCCGTCGTCGTGCACGGCTCGCAGAAGTTGTTGTCCGCGCCCGGCACCTGCACGCAGTGGCGGCACTCGCCGATCTTGTGCAGGGCCTGCGCGACCTTCTTGCGCTGCTCTTCGAGCGCGGCGACGCGCTCGGTCAGCAGGGCCTCCTGCTCCTCCAGCGCGTTGCGCACGCGGGCGAAGTACTGCTCGCGCGGCTCGTCGGCACCGCGGGCCGAGATCAGCTCCCGGATGCGGTCCAGGTGCAGGCCTAGCTCCTGGAGCTCGCGGATCCGCTGCACACGGTGCACGTCCGTGCGGCGGTAGTAGCGGAAACCGCCGGAGCTGCGCGAGGCGGGGGCCAGGAGCCCCAATTCCTCGTAGTAGCGCAGGGTCCGCAGGTTGGTGTCGGCGAAGCGAGCGAAGTCGCCGATCTTCAGGAGTTCGGGTGTGGGGGGCATGGGCAGGGGGGCGGACGGAACGGGGCCGGGAAGGGGCATGTGTTCGACGGCTCGATCTTACGCGAGGTTCCGATCGGATCGAATACGTCGCTCCAGGCGAGCCGTTACCTTCACCGGGATCATGCACAGCGATCTGGAGCCCATCTCGAGCCTCGCCGCCCGCCTCGGGATCCCGGCGGAGTCCACGTTCGTCCACGGCCCCACGAAGGCCAAGATCGACCACCGGCTGGGCGATTTGCCGCGTCCAGACGGCGCTGCGCGAGCGCGGACGGTGCTCGTCACCGCCGTCACGCCGACGCCCGCGGGAGAGGGCAAGACTCTGCACACGATCGGGCTGTCGCTTGCGCTGAATCGTCTCGGTCGCAAGGCCGCCTGCACGGTGCGCCAGCCCTCGATGGGCCCGGTCTTCGGCGTGAAGGGCGGCGCGGCCGGCGGTGGGCGCTCCCAGATCGTGCCGATGGAGGACTTCAACCTGCACCTGACCGGCGACATGCATGCGGTCGGGGCGGCGCACAACCTGGCGGCGGCGGCGCTCGACACGTCGCTCCTGCTCGACAACCCACTGGGCATCGATCCCGAGCGCGTGAGCTGGAAGCGCGTCGTCGACGTGAACGACCGTGCGTTGCGCGAAATCCAAGTGGGACTCGGCGGCGCCAAGAACGGCGTGCCGCGCACGAGCGGTTTCGAGATCACGCCCGCGTCCGAGGTCATGGCCGTGCTCGGTCTGGCGAGCGGTTGGGGCGACCTGCGTCGGCGGCTCGGACGCATCGTCGTCGCCGAGGACGCGCGCAAGAAGCCGATCACGTGCGAGGACCTGGGCGTCGCCGGTGCGATGGCCGCGATCCTGCGCGATGCGCTGCACCCGACGCTGATGCAGACGAGCGAGCGCACGCCCGCGTTCGTGCACACCGGACCGTTCGCGAACATCGCGCACGGCAATTCGTCGGTCGTCGCCGACCGCGTGGCGGCGCGCTACTGCGACTGGGTCGTCACCGAGGCCGGGTTCGGTGCGGACATGGGCGCGGTGAAGTACTTCGACCTGAAGTGCCGCGCGTCGGGACAACGGCCCGATGTCGCGCTGCTCGTCGCGACCGTGCGCGCGCTCAAGGTGCACTCGGGCAAGTACAAGGTGAAGCCGGGCAGCCCGCTGCCGCAGGAGCTCTCCGAGGAGGACCTGGACGCGCTGGCCGCGGGCGCGGCGAACCTCACGGCGCACGTGCAGAACGTGCTCGGTTTCGGCGTGCCCGTCGTGGTCGCGATCAACCGCTTCCCGAGCGACACGCCGGCCGAGATCGAGCTGGTGCGCGAACGCGCGCTGGAAGCCGGTGCGTCGGCCGCTGTCGAGAGCCGACTGTTCGGCGAGGGCGGCGCGGGCGGTCTCGAGCTGGCTGAAGCGATCGTCGCGGCGGCGGAAGCGAATGCGAAGCCGTTTCGACCGCTCTACGACTTGGCGCTGCCGCTGGCGGAGAAGATCGAGCTGGTCGCGACGCGCGTGCACGGCGCGGATCACGTCGAGTTCAGCGACGCCGCGCGCGCGGGGCTCGCCGAACTCACCGGGCAGGGTTTCGGCGACCTGCCGATCTGCATAGCGAAGACGCAGTACAGCCTCTCGCACGACGCGGCGCTCGTCGGCCGTCCCCGCGGCTACGCGTTCCCGGTGCGCGGCCTGCGCGTCGCGGCGGGCGCGGGCTTCGTCGTCGTCTACGCCGGCGACATCGCGACCATGCCCGGATTGGGCCGGTCGCCAGGTTTCAAGAAGGTCGATCTCGACGCCGAGGGCAACATCCTGGGCCTCTTCTGACCCGCTCTGCACCCGGTTCCTTTCGAAGGCGCGGCAATCCTGGCGTATAGGAGCGCGCGCCGGACGCATCTTCGCGCATCCCCCCGACCCCAACCGTAGACACGAGCATGCTGGCCTTCCTCTTCTGGACCTTCGATCCCGCCTACTGGCTTCTCGTGGGACCCGCGCTCCTGCTGGCAGCGATCGCGTCGTTCCGGGTCAAGAGCACGTTCCACAAGTACGCGGAGGTCGGCGTACGCACCGGCATGACGGGCGCGCAGGCCGCCCTGGCCGTCGCGCGCGCGGGCGGCGCGCTCGACGTCACGGTCGAGCGCCACCAGGGGTTCCTCTCCGACCACTACGACCCGCGTTCGAAGACTCTGCGGCTGTCGCCCGACGTCTACGACGGTCGCTCGATTTCTTCGATCGCGGTCGCGGCACACGAGGCCGGTCACGCGATCCAGGACGCGCAAGGCTACGTGCCGCTGACGTTCCGCTCGCAGATGGTGCCGGTCACGAACATCGGCTCGAACGCCTGGATCTGGATCTTCTTCGCCGGACAGATCTTCCAGCAGCCGCTGCTGATCAACGCGGGCATCCTGCTGTTCGGCGTGGTCGTCCTGTTCCAGCTCGTCACGCTGCCGGTCGAGTTCGACGCCAGCAACCGCGCGAAGGCCGTCCTGGCCTCGAGCGGGATCGTGACGACCCAGGAGGAGGCGGTCGGCGTCCAGAAGGTCCTGGGCGCGGCGGCGATGACTTACGTGGCGGCCGCCCTGACCTCGATCATGACGCTGATCTACCTCTTGTCCCGTCGCCGCGACTGAGAGCTCGGTCCCGCCACGGAATTGCGGCTTCCGCCTCGCGGAGGCCGCTCTTTTCGTGGAGGATCACGCGCGCTGCGCGCGACCCGCGCCGCACGAGGCCCCTCCCGGCCTCGCCCCCCCGCAGGCTCGCTGGGCTCCTCACCGAGACCGGCTCCCCATGCCCTTCCTGCGAGCGTGCGCCCTGTGCGCGGCTCTTGCTGGCGCTCTCACGGTCGCGACCTCCGCGGCTGGTGCGCAATCGGCCGTCACCGTGGCCACGGAACTCGAGCCGAACGGCACGAAGTTCGAGGCCACGTCGGTTTTCTGCATCGCTCCCGGCTCGCGCATCGAGGGCGCGACGATCGGATCGAGCGTGGCTCCCGGCGACGCGTCGCTGGCGAGCGCGGACACGTTTCGTGTTCGTGTCTGCGCGCTCGCGCCGGGCGTGTACCGCCATCGACTCGTGCTGACAACCGCGGGCACGGACGAGTTCACACTGTCGATCCGCGGCCTCCTCGTGAACGGACCCCCGCTGTCGCCGTCGATCGACCCCGCGTCGGACACGACGATGCAGGTCTCCGGTGCGGGCGGCGCGGCGCACTACGTGCAGTGGTACGGCTTTGGTCGCCAGGAGGAACTCTTCGTGCGCGTCACAGGGACGCCGAACACGGTGGTGCCGTACGCGCTCGAGCTCGAATCGTTGCCGCTCGCCGAGACCATGTTCCCGCTGGCGCTGCGGGCCGGGACGATCCAGTTCACGACGGTAGGGCAGGGCCACAGCACGGACACGGAGTTGTTCGTCCTCGACTCGAATTACGCGGCGGTGCCGGGAACCCGCAACGACGACGCACCAGGTGGCGGAACCAAGCAGTCGCGGTTGATCCGCTCGTTCGCGCCGGGCGTCTACACGCTCGTGACCGCGCGCTTCAACTTGGCCGACGACAGCTTGAGCGGCGCAGACGATGCGTATCCGCTCGCGCCCGTGCTCGATTTTCCGGACAGCATCGTGTCGTGGAGCCCGTCG
>JBBQCC010000321.1:0-4854 GCA_038318285.1 Planctomycetota bacterium
GACTGCGACGCGAGGACTGCGACGCGAGGACTGCGACGCGAGGACTGCGACGCGAGGACTGCGACGCGAGGACTGCGACGCGAGGACTGCGACGCGAGGACTGCGACGCGAGGACCCTTGCATCTATGCCGAATCAATCCGCCGCGCTCGGGGACGATGCATGGCCTTGCGACAAATGTCAGAAAGTCCGCGACTCTGACGCGCGCCGTTCGTCCAAGGAGTGGAGGCTTCGATGGCCAAGATGAAGACCCTGGCGACGCGACAACTCACGATCTTTCGACGCGGCGGCGCGCGCGATGGAGCGGGGCGAAAACCGAAGGGTGAGAAGGCGCTCGTCGCCCACGCTCAGCGCGAAAGGGTGACGCCCAATCATCCTGTCCTGATCACGACACGGCTCGTCGAAGGAGTTCCGAATCTACGGCGAGAACGCACGCTCGTCCTGTTGCGGGACACGCTCGCGGCGGGCGCGAATCGATACGGATTCCGGCTCGTCGAGTACACGATTCAATCGAATCACCTGCATTTGCTGGCGGAGGGCGAGGACGCGCGCTCCATCGCGCGCGGCATGCAGGGTCTGCTCGTGCGAATCGCGAAGGCGCTGAATCGCCACTGGGGTCGTCGCGGCAAGGTGCTCGTCGATCGCTACCACTCACGGATCCTGCGCACGCCGCGCGAGGTCCGGAACGCGCTCGTCTACGTGCTGCAGAACGCGCGCAAGCACGGTGCCCAGTTGACCGGCATCGACAGCTTCTCGTCGGGACATTGGTTCGACGGATGGCGCGATCGCCTCGCGCGCGTCCCGAGCCCGATCGCGCGCGCGAAATCGTGGCTACTCACGACAGGCTGGAGGCGTTGGGGATTGCTGCGGCTGGCGGAAGTCCCTTCCTCCGAACGCTCCGGGCGGGCCAGTGTGAACTGAAGAGCGCGCGAGTAGTCGGGGCGGAGGAAAGTCGTCGGCTCGAGCGTACCGGGGATCCCGGCGCGCTCCAGCCTCAGTCCCCGTTCGAATACGCCCGCCGCGCGTCCACCTGCACGATCCGATCTTCTTCCGCGATCCACGCGGTGAGTTGATTGCCCCACACGCAACCCGTGTCGAGCCCGCGCACCTGCGGACGCTCGACCAGTCCTTGCCGTGACCAATGCCCGAACACCACCGTGCGCCGCTCGCCCGGATCGCGCGGCCAGAAGTGGTACCAGGGCTTGTACGGATCGCCCGGCGGCGGCCAGTCCTTCACCGGTCGCGCGCCGTACGAATCGCAGTAGCGCACCGCGATCGCGAACCCGAGGTCCTGGTTCTCGACGAACGGGTCGAGACCTGCGAGACGTTCGAGCGGCTCGACCCAGCGCGGATTCAATCCCGCGTGCACGAGCAGTGCTCCCGCGCGTTCGAGCACGAACGGCTTGCGGATCAGCCAACCGAGTAACTCCGCGCGATCCTCTGCGCGCAACACGTCGCCGAACGTGTCGGTCGGTTTCGACTTGCGCAAGCCGCGCGCTGTGCGGAGCAGCGCGACGTCGTGATTGCCCAAGACGCCGCCGGCGTTCAGCTCGCGGAGCAGGCGCACGACGCCCGCGGAATCCGGGCCGCGGTTCACCAGGTCTCCGGCCGGTTCGAGGCGGTCCGACGCGGGATCGAAGCGCAGGCGCTCGAGCAGGTGCTCGAGCTCCTGGCGGCAACCCTGGATGTCGCCCAGGAAGATCGTGCGCCCTGGGCGCCGACTCGCGTCGTTCGAAACCTGCTGCACGGGGTGGGGGAGCGTAGCCGAGCGTCGCGTGGGCTTGGAGAACGAGCCTGCGCGAGCGACACTGCATCGACCATGGCCAAGCTCATCCTGTGCTGGATCGGCCTCCTCGTCGCGGTGGTGTACCTGCTGAACCCCACGGCGGGCGTTTTCGAGCTGATCCCGGACGTCCTGCCTGGAGTCGGCAACCTGGACGAGGCCGCTGCGGTGGGTCTAGGGATCGCTTGCTGGCGAACGATTCGCGAGGTCCGCCGGGATCGCCTTGCCGCGCGAGGGGGCCCGCGGATACAACCTTCCCCCTCGAATCGCGGCGGGACGCCGAGCGATCCGAAGCAACTGAGCTGAATTTCCGGGAAGCAGATCGTCATGGCCAAGGCACGCACGAAGAACATGGGACCCACGCGCGGACGCGCGAAGCCGCGCAAGATGGGCATGGGGTCCGGCAAGTCGCGCAAGCAAGTCAACACGAAGCGCAAGCCCTGATCGCCGCGTAGGCGACGGCCCGGCCGCGCTTGGGTGAGACGAATCTCCTCCCCGCGCTCGCCGCGCTGAGTTCGGCGGCGACGTGGGCGCTCGGAAGCCATCTCTTCCGGCGTGCGCTCGCGCGCGAGACGAGCAGCGACGTGCGGTTGCCCACCGCGGCGGGAGCGAACCTGTTCAAGAACGCGCTCGCGTTCGCCCTCTTCGCCGCGGTCTTCCTGTTCGAGGGGGGGTCGCTTCCGCCTTCCGACCGTTGGTGGGCGCTGTTCGCCAGCGGGGCGTTCGGCTTCGCGATCGGCGACACGCTCTATTTCGCCGCGCTGCCGCGTTGCGGCGTCCAGGTCGCGGCGATGGTCGGGCTCGTGAACGTGCCCGTGGCGGTCGCGCTCGGGTGGATCCTCCACGGAGAGCAACTCGCCCCCTGGGCTCTGCTCGGTGCTGCGATCCTCGTCGCAGGAGTGGCCCTCGTGCTGACCGAGGCGCCGCGCGCGGGAGGCGGCACGGCGCTGCGACCGGCGTCCGATGCGCGCACGCGACGCATCGGCATCGCTTTCGCTCTCGCCGCGGCCCTGTCGCAAGCGGTCGGCGTCGTCATCGGCTCCCACAGCATGCACGGCGGCGAAGTGCTCCCGGGCATGCTCGTGCGCATGAGCGGCGGCATCGCCGGCGCGTTCGTGATCGCCACGCTGCTAGGAATCGTCCTGCCGCGCGCGCGCGTCGCGAGCGAACTCGCCGACCTCGCGCGACCGTGGCGCAATCGATCGACCCGACGCGGGCTCGCGCTGGCCGCCCTGTTCGGATCGGTGCTGGGTCTGCCTCTCCATCACTTCGCGCTCCGCGGATTGGAGAGCGGCGTCGCCGCGGTACTCATCACGACGACGCCACTCTTCACCCTGCCATTGGGGCTCGCACTGGGCGAGCGACACGGAACGCGTGCGGCCCTCGGCGCCGTCGTCGGTCTCGCGGGGGTCGCCGTCGTCGTGTGGGCGACGGCCTGACCCGCGCGCTGCGTCACTTCTCGAAGAACATGCGCGGGACGCCCGCGAGCACGCAGGTGAGCACTGCCGATGCGGCGATCGTCATCCACAGGAACGCGAGTTCGAAGAAGCGGAAGGAAGTCTCTGGGGTCGGATGAGCCATGGAATCTCCTCGGAAGGGGAGCGCCGGGGAGGCGACTCCGGGGACCCTCAACTCCGCCGGTAGGTTTCCGATTGGGC
Organism: Planctomycetota bacterium; assembly: GCA_038318285.1. Classification (GTDB taxonomy): domain Bacteria; phylum Planctomycetota; class UBA1135; order UBA1135; genus JAEUHZ01. Next base: position 3,440 of record JBBQCC010000321.1, read on the forward strand.
TTCGAGTTCCAGCGCGCGTTCCCCGAGGGTCGCGCAAGTCATGCGCCCCCAGCGACTTGAGGCCAGTCCCGAAGATGGCACGACCCCCAGAAAGCGCGTCGATCCCGAGTTCGTCCCGCGCGCATTCGCCCGGATGCGCCCGGCGGCTCGCGGTCGCCCGCGTCGGCGTCAGGCGGGCGAGCGCGGCGAACTCTGCCAAGTGCCGAAGTGGTCGCAGCCCGACTCGGTGACGGCGACGATGTCCTCGAGGCGCACGCCGTAGCTCCCGACGACGTAGATGCCCGGCTCGTCGGAGAGCGTCATGCCCGGCGCGAGCACGACGTCGCTGCCGCCGTCGAAGTACGGGTCCTCGTGACCCTCCATGCCGATGCCGTGGCCGAGCCTGTGCGTCAGCGAGCGATACTCCCCCGGGAATCCGTGCGCCGCGATCACTTCCCGCGCACGCGCATCCACGTCGCGAGCGAGCACACCCGGGCGCACGAAATCGCAGGCCTTCTGCTGCGCGTCGCGCACGGCGTGCCACGCGCGCTCGACCTCCGCCTGCGGCGGCGCGAAGCAGCTCCACGTGCGCGTCGTGTCGCTCTGGTACCCGTGCAGGCTGGCGCCGGTGTCGACGAGGAGGCACGACTCGCGCGTGAGCTCCGTATCGCGATCCTCGCCGTGCGGCAGCGCAGCGGCCGCATCGACGAGGCACAGCGCCCACGGGACACGCATGCCGAGGCGTTCGTGTGCAGCAGCCATGCGCGCGCTGATCTCGCCGCCGGTGAGCCCCGGTCGCAGCGTCGCCGCGACCTCGCAGATCGCGAACTGCGTCAATTCGCTCGCACGGCGCAGGATCGCGAGCTCGTGCTCGTCCTTGCGCGCGCGCAGCGCGAACACGACGGGTTGACCGGACGGCAAGCGTTCCCGGCCGAGCTTCGTCGACAGCCGATCCGCGAAAGTCCAGCGCAACTGCGGTTCGATCGCGATGTGTTCGAGCCGGTGCTCGCGCGCGAACTCGGCCAAGATCGTCTCGGGACGTTCGTGTTCCTGCCAGGTCAGCACGCCGCCGCCCGGCCCGTCCGGTGCGTCGATGGCGCGGCGCGCGCGATCTTCCTCGAAAGCGGGAACGATCCAGCGATGGTCGCCGTCGGCGGTTCCGAGAAACGCGAAGAGCCGCTCCGACTTGCCCCAACCGACGCCGGTCAGCCAGCTCAGCGTGGGACCGGGCTCGACGAGGATTGCGTCGAGTTGCTGCTCACGCAGCACGTTGGCCAACCGCGCACGGCGCGCGCACAGCTCGTCGGGCGAGATCGGCGCGATCGAACCGCGCTGGTCCGAGAGGTGCGCGAACATCGCCCCCGTCGCGGCGTCGACGTCCGTGCGCTCTGCGGAATCCGCGGCCGCGGGCGGCGCGGAGCGACAGCCGGCGAGCT
>JBBQCC010000322.1:0-4841 GCA_038318285.1 Planctomycetota bacterium
CGCGGACAAGGTCGCGGCGCTCGAAAAGGCCGGCGTGGTCATGTGCAAGAGCCCGGCGCGCCTGGGCGTCGAGATGGAGAAGGCGCTCGCGGCCGCCGGATTGCTCGAGGGCGCGCGCGCGCTCGCGACGGTCGGCTGACGGCCGGGTGCACTCCGGAAGCGCGCCGGGACGGTACGTTGATCGGCGCGTGACCCCGCCCGCACGACGCACCTGGATCGAACGACGGACCGCGGACGGTTCGTTCACGCTCGAGCACGGACTGCACGGCGAAACCTATCACTCCTTGTCGGGAGCGTGGACGCAAGCGCGCGAACGTTACGCACGCGGGTGTCGTTTGCGCGAGCGCGCGCTCGAGATCGCAGCCGTCGCGACGGGCGCGGAGGAACGCGTGCTGCGGCTGCTCGATGTTGGCACGGGTCTCGGCCTCAACCTCGCGGCCGCGCTGGAGGCCTTGGACGGGACGGGCGTCGCGTTGGAAGCGACGAGTCTGGAGCGCGACGCCGAACTGCTGACGCACGCGGCCTCCGCGCCGCGCGAACCGGCCGACTTGGAGCGCTGGCACAGCGTTGTGCGCGCGGCAATGACGACCGCGCTCGCGAACGGGGCTCCCGCCGAGTTCAAACACCTTGGCGGACGTCTGCACCTCCTCGTCGGGGATGCGCCGGCGAGCCTCTCCGGACTCGACGGTGGGCGGATGTTCGACGCGAGCTTCGAGGCGAGCTTTGACGCCGTGTTCCTCGACCCGTTCTCGCCGCGTGTCGAACCGGACCTGTGGTCGCGCCCGTTCCTGTCCCAGGTCGCCGCGCGGATGGCGCCCGGCAGCCTGCTCGCGACCTACAGCGCCGCGACCGAGGTGCGCGTCGGTTTGCTGGCCGCGGGCCTGCGCGTCGGTGCCGGCGCGCGCGTCGGTCGCAAACGGGAGGGGACCCTCGCCAGTCCCGACCGCGCGCTGCCCGCGTTCGATCCGCGTGTCGAACGGCGCCTCGCGGCCCGGCTCCAGGCCTCGCGCGGGGCGGCGGGATTTGCAACGCGAGCAGAGGATACGCGCCGGTCGATGCCCTAGACTGGGGGTTGGCGCGGGCCGGTTTCGGAACCAGGCTCAGGCCCAAAGGAATCGTATGTTGCCGATCGCAGCCGCACTGGGTCTCCCCGAGATCCTCCTGATCGTGTTCGCCATCCTGCTCCTGTTCGGTGCGCGCAAGCTGCCCGAGCTGGCCCGCTCGATGGGGGGCAGCGTCCACGAATTCAAAAAGGGCATGGAGAAGGGTGGCAAGGACGCCGAGCCCGCCCCGGATGCACCCACCAAGCCTCCCGAGCCCTGAGAGTTCGTGAACCCATCGAGCCGACGAGCTCTCCGAACCAGGGCGCGCGACGCGGAAGCGCGCGCGTCCTTGGCCGGTCGTGAAGCGGCTTCTGTAACGACCTCTGAAACGGCGTCTGGAGCGACACGTGAAACTGTCGCCGCGAATCGGCTCGGACGCGCAGGGCGCGGACGGACGGGTGTCGTCGCCTGCGGCGGGCAGAGTCGGCGCATGGGCCAGGACAAGGCCGAGATCGCACTCGGCGGCCGCGCACTCCTCGATCGCGCGATCGAGGTGCTCGGCACGGTCTGTGACGAAGTGCTCCTCGCGACGGGTAGCGCGCCGCGCTACGTCGAGCGCGGGCACGGCATCGTGCTCGATCGGGCGCCGGACCTCGGTCCGCTCGCGGCGTTGGAGGTCGCGCTCACGACCGCTCGTCACGAGCGCGTGCTCGTGCTGGCCGTGGACATGCCTGCGGTCGACGCCGAACTGCTCGAGCTCCTGTTCGAGCAAGCCGAACGCGACGACTGTGATGCGCTCGCGCTGGGCAGCCCGAACGGAGTCGAGCCGCTGTGCGCTGTCTACCACGTGCGCATCGCACCGGCCGTGCGCGCCGCGCTCGACGCGGGCGAGCGCCGCATGACCGCGCCGTTCACGCGAGCCGCCGTCGACGCATTCGTCCCGCGACTCGACGTCCTCGATGCCGCGCGCATCGGGTTCGCCGACGCACTCCGGAACGTGAACACCCACCTGGACCTCGAGCGAGCGCGCGGCGAGACCGCGCACGGGGTGTGCCCATGAGCGCGGCCGATGCACGTCTGGAACGATTGATCGCGCCCGTCGCCGAGGGCATGGCGCGCATGCGCGAGGTGCTCGCGCGACAGGTCGCCGAGCGCTCCGAGGCCGTCGCCGACATGACCGGCCACGTGGGTCGATTCCGTGGCAAGCAATTGCGCGGCGCGCTCGTACTGTTGGCGGGCGACGCAACGGGCAACGCCACCGACGAACACCCGGCCATCGCCGCGATCGTCGAGATGATCCACCTCGCAACGCTGGTCCACGACGACGTGCTCGACGGCGCCGACGTGCGCCGCCGCGTGGCGACGGTCCACCAGCGCTGGGACAACCAAGTCGCGGTCCTGCTGGGCGATTTCCTGTACGCGCGGGCGTTCGCGCTGTCCACGGACCTTTCGTCGCGGCTGGCGAGCCGTGCGCTGGCCGAGGCGACGCGCCGCATCTGCGTCGGCGAGATCGAACAGAGCACGCTGCGCTACGACTTCGACCTGACCGACGCACGCTGTGAGAGCATCGCCGGCGCGAAGACCGCGACGCTGTACGCCGCGGCGTGCGAACTGGGCGCGCGCTATCCGAGCGGGCGCGAGGACGTCGGCCAGGAACTCTGGCAGTACGGCTCCGAGATCGGCCTCGCCTTCCAGATCGTCGACGACTGCCTGGACGTCGTCGGCGAGGAGAGCGTCGTCGGCAAATCCGTGGGGAACGATGTCGAGGACGGCAAGGTGACCTTGCCCGTGCTGCACGCCTACAGGCAGTCGGATGCAGCGACCCAAGCGCGCATCCGCGAGATCTACACGCAGCCGGGTCTGACGCGACGCGTCGAACTCCTGCGCGACGCGTGCGACCTCGCAGGCGGAGTCGACAGTGCGATGGCGCGTGCTGCCGCGCTCTCGGTGCAGGCCCGAGCTCGCGTTGCGGCCCTGCCGGAGTCACCGGCGCGGACGGCGCTCGAGCAACTCACCGAATACGTGCTGGTACGACGATGGTAGGAACGAGCATGGACGAACCGAACCTGGCTGCGGCGGCCGCACCGAAGCCCATCCGCTGGACGTTCCTGCGCGCCGCGGCCCTGATCCTGACCCTGATGATCGCGGGCCAGATCGCGCTGTCGATCCTCGGCCGCGTCGTGAGCGGCGAGGCGACAGGCATGCAGTCGGCCGCGTTCGGCGGTTTCGTCTTGGCCTCGGCCGTCTTCGTCCTGTTGCAGCGTCAGGCCGTGGTGCGCTTCTTCCGCACGATGCAGGTGGGCGTCACGCTCGTGTCGTTCTCGTTGCTCGCCGTGGCCGTCGGCGTGCTCGTCCCCCAGATCACCGGCTTCGAGGATCCGACGGAGCGCGTGCCCGACATCCGCGACATCCCGGCCTCGGTCGTCGAAGCCTATGTACCGGCCTCGAAGCTGAAGTCGGACGAGGACTTCCGCCGGCGTCCGGACGACCACCCGGCGTTGGCTGCGTTGAGCGCCGATCAGGTGTCGCGCATCAAGCGCTGGAAGAACGAGTACGCGGCCTTCCGCTGGGCGGAGGGCTTCTTCGTCTACCACATGCTGCACCTCTACGGCGTCGGCATGCCCGAGGCCTCGCTGCCGCCCGCGGTGCCGGCGCAACTCGATCGGTTCCAAGATCGCTACGGCGTGGAGGAGCGCGAGAACCGCGAGAAGCAGATGCGCGCCGCGTTCAGCGGCAAGATGAAGTCGAGCGAGATCGGCAACCTGATTCGCGAGCACGAGCCCACGTTTCGCCGCGCGTTCGAGATCAGCACCGCGCTCGACCTGAACCGCACGTACAAGTCGAACTGGTTCGCGACGCTGCTCGGACTGCTGTTCGTCGGCGTGGCCATGAACACGTTCAAGGGATCGCCGAAGCAGTGGTTCACACTGCGCAAGGGCGGCTACGTGCTCGTCCACATGGGCGTCATGACGCTGCTGGCGGGCGGGCTCTACAGCAAGCTGCGCACCGATCGCGGCATCCTCAACCTGTTCGTGGGCGAGCCGCCGCACGACGTGTACGACGGCTTCCACGATCCCGCGAAGCCGCGGAAGATGCCGTTCGGGCTGTCGATCGAGAAGTTCGCGCGGCGCGACTGGAAGACGCTCGAGGTCGGGTTCTTCGACGAGAACTTCAAGTCGAACCCGCCGACGTACACGCTGTGGCCGGGTCGCAAGATCGAGCTCGACTTCGTCGACGATGGCCAGGGCTCGAAGCGACCGCGCATCCGCCTCGAGGTCCTCGAGGTGCACGAGAAGGCCAAGGTCGGTGCCGCGCGCTGGTGGGAGGCCGAGAGCGCCGACGATCCGGAAGGTCTGGGGCCGCTCGCGATCCTGGCCACGCTCGACCGCGCAGCGATCGCGGCGCAAGGACAGGAGGGCGCCCGACCTGACGTGCGCGAACGGTCGGTGTACCTGACGCCCGATCCGCGCATGCCGCCGTACCTGGACCCCGCTTGGAAGTTCAGACTGGCCGTGTCCTACGGCGACGATCCCGAGATCGCGCGGAAGATGGTCAACCCCGAGCGCGCGGGGGTGGTCGGCTGGCTGTCGCTGCGCGTCGCCGCGGCGGGGGATGTCGAACCGATGATCGTCCCCGTGCAGGTCGGGCAGATGATCGACGGGCCGGCGGGTTACCGCGTGCGCATCGCTGCTGCTGCCGGTGACCTGCGCTTCGACCCGGTCACGAAGAGCGAGATCCTGGACACGCGTCCGCTGGCGCAGCAGTACCCGTCGAATCCGGGCCTCGTCGTCGAGATCG
>JBBQCC010000323.1:0-4833 GCA_038318285.1 Planctomycetota bacterium
GGTCGGGGTTGCGCCCGGCCCGCCGAAGAACGCGGCGACTTCGGCGCAACCCCGACCGAACTTACCAGACTCCGTACGGGGTTCCGCTCAGCGCTTGCGCGCGGCCGCCACGGCCTTCGTCAGCTCGGGCAGGATCTCGAACGCGTCGCCCACGAGGCCGTAGTCGGCGATCTTGAAGATCGGCGCGTCGGCGTCCTTGTTGATCGCAACGATGACCTTCGACGTGCGCATGCCGGCGAGGTGCTGAATCGCGCCCGAGATGCCGACGGCGACGTAGAGCTGCGGGCTGACCGTCTTGCCGGTCTGGCCGACTTGCTCGGAGTGCGGGCGCCAGCCCGCGTCCACGACAGCGCGTGATGCTCCCGTCGCGGCCGAGCCGAACGCGGCCGCCAGTTCCTCGATCAGGTGGAAGTTCTCCGGACCGCGCAGACCGCGACCGCCCGAGACGACGATCGGAGCTTCCTTGACGTCGAGCTTGTCGCCCGACTTCTCGGCGACGGACGTGATCTTCGCCTTGCCGTCCGTCGACGCGGGGCGCGCGACGACCTCGGCTTGACCGCCGGTTTGCTTCGCTTCGAAGACGTTCGGACGCGTCGTCGCGCAGAACACCGGCGCGCTCGACGTCAGCGTCGCGATCGCCTTGCCGGCGAGCCACGGACGCGTCGCCGCAAGCGCATCACCCTGCGCGCGCAACGCGGTGCAGTCCGACAGCAGCGTCGAGTCGAGCAGCGCAGCGACGCGCGGCGCGATGTCCTTGCCCGTGGCGGTCGCGGCCGCGAGGAATGCCTTGGCTCCGAGCTCCTTCGCAACGGTGACGACGTCGCGCGCGACCGCGTCGGGACTCCAGCCCGCGCCCGTCAGCGCGACGACCTTCGTCGCGCCGTACGCGCCGAGGCCGGCGGCAGCTTTCTCGGACGCGTCCCCGGCGACGACGGCTGCGACCGTCATGCCGGTTGCGTGCGCCGCGGAGAGACACTCGAGGCTCGCGCGACGCGCGGTGCCGCTTGATTGTTCGACGAAGACGAGGATCGTGCTCATGGCTGGTCTCAGAGGATCTTGGCTTCGTTCTTGAGCGCGTCGACGAGTGCCGCGACACCTGCCGCGCCTTCACCCACGATGCGTCCGGCCTTGCGCGCCGGCGGCAGTTCGACCGAGACGACCTGTGTCTGTGAGCCCGAATCGACGGGTGCTTCCTCGGCGATCGTCTTCGTCTTGACGGCCATGATGCCCTTCAAGCTGGCCCGACGCGGCTCGTTCAAGCCCTTGTTGCACGTGATCACGGCGGGGAGCGCGAACTCCACCGTCTCGACGCCGTGTTCCGTCTCGCGCTTCGCCGTGCCCTTGCCGTCACCGAGTTCGATCGCGACGACTTCCGTCACGCAGGCCCAGCCCAAGTACGTCGCGAGCATCGTTCCGACCGCCGCGTGGTCGCGGTCGGTCGCGACGCGGCCCGTGAACACGACGTCCGCACCCAGCGCCTGCACCTTCGCGGCGAGCGCCTTCGCGGTCCAGCGCGGGTCGCGGCTGGACGGATCGGCGTCCTTGAGGATCACGCCCACGTCGGCGCCGCGCGCGAGGAACTCGCGCACTTCCTTGGCAGCCTCGCTCGGACCGAGCGTCAGCACCGTCACGTCGCCGCCGTGCTTCTCCTTCGCTTGGAGCGCGGCTTCGACCGCGATCTCGTCGTAGAAGGAGGCCATGTACTGCCATCCGGCCGGGTCGAGCGATTTGCCGTCCGCTCCGACCTTGGCCTGAGCCTCGGTCGTCGGGACGCGCTTGATGCAGGCGACGATCTTCATCGGTGGTGCTTTCGCGCCGATGCACCCGCCGGATGCGGGCCGTTCCGGCGCGTTTCGAGGGCGAACAGGCTACTCGCAGATCCCGACGAGCGGCAAGGTCGCGCGCGGGATCTCTGCGTCCCGGTATCCTCGTGGCATGGCACAGAGTTACCGCGGTGAGTTCGATCTCGTGCTGCGCGCCGTCGATTACGTCGAGGGCGAGCTGGCCAAAAACGTGTTGGAATCCGCGGGGATTCCGGCCCTCGTGCACGGGCCGGACTTCGACATGGCCGAAATGGGCCGCGCCTCGAACGCCCAGGTCCGCGGCAGCGACGTGCTCGTGCCGCAGGGCACACGCGCTCGCGCTCGCGAAATTCTGGTGGCCGCCTGGGGCGAGGAAACCGTCGCACGGCACGACCCCGCGGCCTGAAGGCCCGAGGTCGTGCACGCGCGCGGCGCCGATGTCACGGCGTCCAGACGATGCGTACGCCGTTCGTGAAGTTGAACGTCGAGCTCGTGCAGAAGGGCACCGGGTCGCGGAACCACAGCTGGTAGTAGCGCGTTCCACCGACCGCGGGCAGCAAGCCCTGCACCGAGACGGGGTCATCTCCGGACACGGCGTGACCGAGCGCCATCGTGCCACCTTGGCCCATGCGGATTTTCATCCGGACGACCATGCCAGTGGCGCACAACAGCCCGTCACCGCGCACCGCGCCGAACCCGCCGGTTTGTTGCGCGGTCCCCTGGAAGAACAGCCCCGTCGTCGTGTTCAAAAGTCCCGACACGCACAGCGTGACGGAGTCGTTCGAGACGGCCGGGTTCCCGAACGCGTCCATGCGCGCACCGTTGCCGCTCGAGTTGCGACACCCGGAGCCCGGAGCACCGGCCTGACCCGGATCGCACGGACACGCGGCGCCCGTGCCGTCTCCGAAGCAGTAAGGCGTGCCCGCGACCTCGCACTCGTCGAGGTTCCCGTCGGCATCGAGGTCGAGCAGCGGGTTCGCCAGGATCTCGCAGGCGTCCACGATGCCGTTCAGGTCGCAGTCGAACATGTTGCCCAGCGCGAGGTCGCACTCGTCGGGCTCCAGGTTGCCGTTGCAGTCCGTGCTGCCGCCCAGAACGATGTCGATGTTGTCGTCGCGTCCGTTCGCGTTGCAGTCGCGCGACAGCTTCGTGTACTGCACGATGGTGTTGTTGCTGCCGCGCGTGGCGGCGAGGTCCGCGCGCCCGTCGCCGTTCAGGTCCAGGCCGACGACCGCGGTGACGTTCGAGATCGTCCCGAGGATGGAGAGCTTCGCGAAGTTGCCGCCCTGCAGGACCTCCTGCACGAGGATCGAGTTCGAGGTCGAACCCGCCGTGACGATGTCGAGGTAGCCGTCGCCGTTCGTGTCCACGGCCTCGGTCCAGGTCGGCCCCGTGCCGCCGGGGATGAGGTCGCCGGGCACGAAACCGCCGTTCGCCAGCCCGAACATCATCCGCACTCCGTTCGCGCCGAAGCTCGGGATCGCCATGTCGAGCAGGCCGTCGTCGTTCCAGTCGGCGAGCGCGATGCGCCGCGGGGAATCGCCGCGCGCGAGCAGCGCCGAGCCGGTGAACGACCCGTTGCCCGTGTTGCGGAACACGCTGATGTCGTCCGTCGACTCGTTCGCGACGACGAGATCGACGTCGCCGTCACCCTCCAGGTCGCCCGCCGTCACGTGGTACGGCCGCCCGCCCGTCGCGTAGAGCACCGGCGGCAGGAACGTGCGCGCGGGCCCGGCGATCAGGATGTGCAGGCGATCGATCGAGTCGACGCTGGTCGCGGCCAGGTCGGTGCGTCCGTCGCCGTTCAGGTCCGCCGCTGCGAGGCCGTGCGCGGCCCCGATCAGCACGATGTCGAGCGCGGGCGCGAAGTTGCCGGCGCCATCGCCGTAGCGCACGGTCACGCGGCTCGCACCGCAAGCGATGGCCCAGTCGAGGTGTCCGTCGCCGTCGAAGTCGCCGACTGCGGCCGTGCGCGGGAGCGTCGGGACGCTGAACGTCGTCGGTGCACCTAGCACGCCGCTCGCCTGGCCCCACAGGATCGTCACGCTGGCGTTGGTCGAGTTCGGCACGACGAGGTCCTCGCGTTGGTCGCCGTTCAGGTCTCCGTGCGCCGGGAACGACGGGGAAGTTCCGACGCTCACGCTCGTCGGCAGCGTCCAACCGATGCGCGGCACGCCGTCGACTTCGGCCAGCGCCTTCGTCATCGCTGTGCTCGCGGGGTTCTGGTCGTTCCAGCGCCACGACGCGCCCGGTTGCAGCTCGACCGCGTCCTCGACACCGCCGCCATTGTTCGGTTGGCCCGGGTTCCAGTTCGTGTAGGCGAGGGGCTCGCCGTTGGCCCAGACGAACTGGCCCTCGGTGGCCACGTCGTTCAGGCCGGTCCAGAAGTTCCAGGGTCCGTACGGCGCGAGGGCACCCTGGATCCAGGTCTGTTCCGCGGCGGAACCGATGCTGGTCAGGTAGCCCCCGGATTCGGTCGCCGCGTCGCCCGCGTCGTACCAGGACATCGGGCCGTAGCTGATGCCGTACCAGTGCCCGTTCGCGGGGTTCTGGGTGAACAAGAGGTCGGAGGCGTGGGCGTGGGGCGCGAGCGCAAGGAGCACGAGCGCGAGGGGCAGACGGCGAGACGAAGACATACAGACCTCGGGGGTGTCGGACAGGTTGAGCCTGCTGGGTATGGAAGATCCGCGACGCCGTGGAATGCAGCGTCGCGGATCGGCGAATCCTAGCGGCGCGATTGCGAGCTCGGCACGGCACGGATCCGACCGGCGTAACTCCGCACAGCCGCGCACTTCGTTACGCGGAATTCGCGACGAGGCCGCCGCGTTCTGGGGGAGCGGGGTGTCGCGTCCCCGGCAACGCAGCGCGCGAGGCCGACCCCGGGTCGACCTCGCGCGTTCTCGATCGCACATCACGTCACCGAAGCGGCGACGAACGCATGCGCGTCACGGAGTCCAGGATACGAGCACGCCGTTCGTCAGGTTGAACCCGGACGGCGTGCAGAACGCAGCGCTGTTGCGGTACCAGCTCT
>JBBQCC010000324.1:0-4807 GCA_038318285.1 Planctomycetota bacterium
CGCCCGCACGCGTGGGCGCTCGTTCAAACCCGAGCCCCATGCTCGAACGCGGCGCGCGTCGAAATGCGGACGGCGCGTCGGTCGGATTCCTCCGGCGGCGCGCCGTCTCACGATCGGATACGGATCGCGTCAGAACTCGTAGCGCACGCCCAGGTAGACGATGTCCGCGAAGTCGCTGATCGTCTCGAAGTTCAGGCCAGCGCTGAGCTGCGGCGTGAACGAGTAGCGCGCGCCGGCCCCGATGCCGAGCTCGGTGTTGTCGAAGTCGACGACTTCGACCAGTCCGTTGAGCTCGATCTTCTCGGTCGCCGCGTACCGCACGCCGCCTTCGAGGATCCACCCGGTGTCGTCGGCGTTGCCGATGTCGACCCGGCCGACCTGGAAGATGCCATAGGCGTCGAAGCCCTTTTGGATGGGGAAGGCCCAACCCGCGCCGATCTTGAACAGCGTCAAGTCCGCGTCGCCGCCGGAGTCGAGGTAGGACGCGCGCACGAACAGGTCGCGGTAGACGCGCGCGGAGCCGAGGAATTGGAATCCGACTTCCGAATCGGAACCCGCGTAGTCCGGGTCGACGAGGCACACGTCGAATTCGCCGTAGGTGTAGTTGAAGTTGGCGGTGCCCGGCTCCGTGCCCATGCCGTCGGGTGCGGGCGTGGGCGCCAACCCCGAGGCGAGGGTGAGAGCGATCAGAGGGATCAGCATGTTCTTGGTTTTTCTGCGTGTTGTTTTGGGGGGCGGCCTGGTCCACACCGCGGACGGGAAAGGCCGAGCGCCTCGCCAATCGAACCGCGTGCCGAGTCGTGCGAAAGCTCCTTCCCAGCGCGCGATCCTCGGGCTCGACGACAGATCGCGGCGCGACGAGGTCTTCCGCAGCACTCCCATCCAGGGCCCATCCCCGCGATCCGATCACGAGCAGACGGCAGCAAGCCCCGGCACGGGGCGAACGGAGGGCCGCGTTCCGCAGTCCGTCCACCGCAGAGTGCGACAGCACGCACGCCCTCGCTCGAGGTCGCCCTTGGTACCGCGTTGTCCAATTCGCCATGCGCTCTGCAACGGGCCGAGACCGAACCCGATGCGCTCACTGTCCCAGACCTGCCGACATCCGCGTCGCGACGGGAGCGGAATGTGCGCCGCGCTTTCCGGACGAAGCGATGGGCCCGTACGCTGGCGACATGGTTCGCACCCAATCCACACAACGCCTCGCGCTCGGCACGATGGCGCCCGACTTCGCGCTCGTCGACACGGAGGGTCGCACCGTTCGGCGCGCCGACTTCGCCGGGAAGCCCTTGCTCGTCGCCTTCATCTGCCCCCACTGCCCGTTCGTCGTGCACATCCGCGCGGGCTTCGCGCAGTTCGCACGCGAGTACGGCGCGAAGGGGCTCGCGACCCTTGCGATCAACAGCAACGACGTGACGCTGTACCCTGCCGACGCGCCGGACAAGATGCGCGAGGAATCGCTCGCGGCCGGCTACACGTTCCCCTACTTGTTCGATTCGACCCAATCGGTCGCGAAGGCCTACGCGGCGGCCTGCACGCCCGACTTCTTCCTCTTCGATGCCGCGCACGCGCTCGTCTACCGCGGCCAATTCGACGCCGCGCGCCCCCAGCAGCCGACGCCGGTGACGGGCTCGGACCTGCGCGCGGCGGCGGACGCGGTGCTCGCCGGCAAGAAGTACGACGGGCCGCAGCACGGAAGTCTGGGCTGCAACATCAAGTGGTCGCCGGGCAACGAGCCCGAATGGTTTGCACCGACTGTGCGGCGAGTTTGAGTCGCACGGCGTGAGCACGTTTTCGCTGACCGAGTCGATCGCGGTGCTCGAGCGCACACCCCTGGCGCTGCACGCACTACTCGCCGGCCTGCCGGAGAGCTGGACGATGTGTAATGAAGGGCCGAGCACATGGTCCGCGCGTGACGTCGTCGGTCACCTGATCCACGGCGAGCGCACCGATTGGATGCCGCGCGTGCGGCACATTCGCCAGCACGGGACTTCGCGCGCATTCGATCCTGTCGACCGCTTCGCACACGAGCACGAGAGCGCCGAAAGGCCGCTCGACGAATTGCTCACCGAGTTCGAGCATTTGCGCCGCGCCTCGATCGAGGCTCTGCGCAAAGAGCGGCTCGCGGAGCGCGACATGCAGCTGCACGGGCTGCACCCTGCGCTCGGCGAGGTGACGCTGCGCAATCTGCTCGCGACGTGGGTCGTGCACGACCTCGGCCACATCGCTCAGGTGTCACGCGTGATGGCGAAGCGGTACGCAGGCGAGGTCGGCCCGTGGCGCGAGTACCTCCCGGTCCTCCATCGCTCGACCTCGATACAAGATTCGGCTTCCTCTTCGACTCCATGAATTGGTAGCAGCGGTCTCGATCTGACCCCGGTCGACTGAGAGCGTGCTCGCGCACTCACATCAACCGCTTCTCACGCAGGATCTCGACATCCGCCAGGATCGCCCCGGCCGTCTTCTGCATCTGCGCGCGCGCATCCAGATCGAGCGGGATCTCCACGATCCGCTCCACGCCGTCCTTGCCGAGGATCGCGGGCACGCCCATGTAGATCCCCTCGAAGCCGTACTGGCCGTTGAGGAAGCACGCGCACGGCAACATGCGCTTTTCGTCGTTCAAGATGGCCTTTGCCATCGCGACCGACGAACTCGCCGGTGCGTAGTACGCGCTGCCAGTCTTCAACAAGTTGACGATCTCGGCGCCGCCGCCCTTCGTGCGCTTGGCCATCGCTTCGATGCTGGCCTTGTCGACCATGTCCTTGAGCTGCACGCCGTTCACCGTGCAGTAGTTCGGCACGGGCACCATCGAATCGCCGTGCGCGCCGAGCACCATCGCGCGCACGTCCCGCACGTTCGCGCGCGTCGCCTCGGCGATGAACCACGAGAAGCGCGCGCTGTCGAGCACGCCGGCCATCCCGGTGACGCGCGGGCCGGGAAAACCCGTGCGTGCGCGCATCAGCGTAACCATCGGGTCGAGCGGGTTCGTCACCACGATCACGTGCGCGTCGGGCGAGCCGTGACGCACGTAGTCGGCGACGTTCACGATGATCTTCGCATTCGTTTCGAGCAGGTCGCTACGGCTCATGCCCGGTTTGCGCGGCAAGCCGGCCGTCATGATGACCACGTCGGAACCGGCGGTGTCCTTGGGGTCGTTCGTGCCGATGACGCGGCCGCCGAAGTCCTCGACGGCGGCGCTCTGGTTCATGTCGAGCGCGATGCCCTGCGGGCGGCCCTCGACCACGTCGATCAGGACGATCTCCGACGCGAGGTTCTTCATCGACAAAAGGTGCGCGCACGTCGATCCGACGTAGCCCGCCCCCACCACCGTCACCTTGCGCTGCGCGATCGTCGCCATGCGCGGGACGCTAACCGCGGGCGGGCGGGATGGGCAAGCGTCGTCGGGCGCCAAGGGTGCGGAGCCATTCCACGTCCGCGTCCTCCAGCCTGACAACGCTTCGCTGAACGTGACATCCGGTGCCTGGCTAACTTCGCCCAGATTCGGACAGCTGTGCCTGGCTCCGTTGTCCGAATCTGGGCGAAGTTAGCCAGGCACAGGATGTCGGGCGAAGTTAGCCAGGCACCGGATGTCGCGTCAGCCCATCGCGCGGATGATCGCGGCGCCCATCGCCTTCGTGCCGACGGCGGACGGGTCGTTGCGGTCGTTCTTCAGGTCGTAGGTGACCTGCTTGCCTTCGCGGATGACCTTGGCGACTGCATTTTCCAGTCGTTCGGCCGCGGCTGCCTCGCCCAGGTGCTCCAGCATCAGCACGCCCGAGAGCAGCATCGCCGTCGGGTTGACCTTGTCCTGGCCCTTGTACTTGGGCGCGGATCCGTGCGTCGCTTCGAAGATCGCGATGCCGCCGTCGCCGAGGTTCGCGCCCGGCGCGATGCCGAGGCCGCCGATCAGGCCGGCGCACAGATCGCTGACGACGTCGCCGTACAGGTTCGGCAAAACGAGGATGTCGTAGTCCTCGGGCTTCTGCACGAGCTGCATGCACATGTTGTCGACGATGCGGTCCTCGAAGGTGATCTCGGGGTACTTCGTCGCGACCTTGCGCGCGGTCGACAGGAACAGTCCGTCCGAGAACTTCATGATGTTGCTCTTGTGGACGGCCGTGACCTTCTTGCGCCCCTTCTTGCGCGCGTACTCGAACGCGGCCTTCACGATGCGCTCGGTGCCGCTGATCGAGATCGGCTTGATCGAGATTCCGGAGTCCGGGCGGATCTTCGCCTTCGACAATTCCTCGATGAACCCGATCAGGCGCTTGGTGTCTTCCTTGCCCTGCTCGAACTCGATACCCGCGTACAGGTCTTCGGTGTTCTCGCGGAAGATGACGAGGTCGATCTTGTCGTAGCGCGAGCGCACGCCGGCGTACGTCTTGCACGGGCGCACGCAGGCGTACAGGTCGAACTCCTTGCGCAACGCGACGTTCACCGAGCGGAAGCCGACCCCGACGGGCGTCGTGATCGGCGCCTTGATACACGTCTTCGTGGCCCGGATGGCGTCGAGCGTCTCGGGCGGCAGCGGCGTACCGCGCGTCTCCATCACGTCGACGCCGGCCTCGGCGATGGTCCAGTCGAAGGCGACGCCAGTCGCGTCGAGGACGTCCTTCGTGACAGCGGCGAGTTCGGGCCCGGTGCCATCACCGCGGACCAACGTGACGGAGTGCTTCTTCATGGATTGCGTGTTGCGCGGCGTGTGCTGCCGCTGGATTCCTCGGCAAAATCGAGCGCGGGAGCCTATCCGGCCCCCGCTCTCGACGCAACGCGCGCGCATTTCCGCCGCGGTCTTTTCGCCTCTCCGGGC
>JBBQCC010000325.1:0-4802 GCA_038318285.1 Planctomycetota bacterium
GACGGTGGCGCAGGTCCGCGACCGTGGGGATCGTCTCGACCGGGATCTTCTGGCGCGTCGCGTCCTGGATGTTGCGCAACAGGCGCTGCTCGCGCGGCTCGACGAACGTGATCGCCACGCCCTCGCGTCCGGCGCGTCCCGTGCGACCGATGCGGTGGACGTAGGACTCGGGCTCCGTGGGCACATCGAAGTTCACGACGTGCGACACGTGGTCGATGTCGAGGCCGCGCGCGGCGACGTCGGTCGCGACGAGCAGATCCGCGCGGTTATCGCGGAAGCGCGCCATGACGCGGTCGCGTTGTTCCTGCGGGAATCCGCCGTGCAAGGCCTCGGCGCGGTAGCCACGCGAGTTCATCGCCTCGCACACCTCGTCGACTTCGAGGCGCGTGCGGCAGAACACGATGGCCGAGGTCGGCGTCTCCATGTCGAGCACGCGGCCGAGCGCGGTGTGTTTGTGCGCGCGTTGCACGACGTACGCGACCTGACGCACACGCGGCGTAGCGCCGGCGGCGGTGCGCTCGCGCTCGATCGAGATCAGCACCGGATCCTTGAGGTGTCGGTTCGCGAGCGTGCGGATGCGCGGCGCCATCGTCGCCGAGAACAGCGCCGACTGCCGCGTCGCCGGCGCGCGCGACAGGATCGACTCGAGGTCGTCGGCGAAACCCATGTCGAGCATTTCGTCCGCTTCGTCGAGGACGAGCAGGCGCACGTCGTCGAGCATCATCGTGCCGCGGTCGAGGTGGTCCACCGCGCGACCGGGCGTCGCGACGACGACTTCGACGCCGCGGTCGAGCACGCGCACCTGTTGCCAGATCGACTGGCCGCCGTAGATCGGCACCACGGTGGCGTTGCGGGCCTTGCCGTATTTGTGGATCGCGGCCGCGACCTGCATGGCGAGTTCACGCGTCGGCACGAGCACGAGCGCGCGCGGCTTGCCCGGCGCCAGCGCGCCCTCGGGTGCCACGTGCAGCAGCGGCAGCGCGAACGCCGCCGTCTTGCCCGTGCCGGTGGCCGCCTGTCCGAGCAAGTCGCGGCCGGCGATCAACGGCGGGATCGCGGCACGCTGGATCGGCGTCGGCTCTTCGTACCCGAGTGCGGTCAGTCCGGAGAGGAGTTCGGGAGCGATGCCGAGAGCTGCGAATCCGCTGGGGGCCTCTGCCTCTGCCGCCATTGGGGGCGTGGGCACGGACGCGGTTTGGGTCTTGACTTCGGGCTCGGGGGTCGTGGGCATTTCGGCTTGCATGGCGGACCGCGCAGTATCGCATGCCGGCGCGAAAACCCCGTACGGAGTCAGGGGTAATCGTTCGGGGGTTGACCCGCGCCCCCGGGCGGGCGGGGGGGGGGGGGGGGCGAAAACCCGTAACTTTTTCACGTGGCTCCGTCGGGGTTTTTCGTGCCGGCGGCCTGTGGGCGGAAGCAGCGCGCCAGCGTCAGGTCCTGGTTGCGGTAGCTCGCCGCGCGGCCCTCGCCGTACAGGCGGTCGGGGCGTCCGTTCGTGCGGAAGAAGCGCAGCCGGCAGAACGGCTGGCCGTCCTCGACGAGGAACGGGACGTCGTGCGCGCGCACTTCGAGCACCGCGGGCGTGCCGCGCGCGGCATCGTCCGCGTTCCAACCGAAGCCATTGTCGAAGAAGCCGGCGTAGTTGTTGCGCAGCTCGCCGATGCCAACATCGATCGGGAGCATCTCGGCGGCGTACTCGGGCGGGATCACGAGGCGCTCGCGACTGGCGAAGATGTAGAAGCTGCCCGGTTCGAGGATGCAGCGTCCGTCGCGCGCGTGCACGGGCTCCCAGAAGTCGGCCGGATCGTGCGCGCCTTCGGTCGCGAACTCGACGACGTCCGTGTGCGACGCCGATCGCCAGCCGACCGGATCGCGACGCGCGAGGCCGACGCGCAACGCGAGCGCGCCCTCGTCGTCGATCAGCGCTTCCGTCGCACCGCCTTCGTCGTGCACGAGCGGCGTGTGTGCGTGCAGCGCGCGCAGTTCGCCGGCGTCGAGCGCCGCGTTGCCGCGCGACAAGCGCAGTTGTGCCAGCCGATCGCCGCGCGCGACGCGTACCGGGAACGACAGCGGCGCGATCTCGATCCACAGCTTGCCGCGGTAGCCGGCCGGCGCTTCGTCGAAGCGCGGATGGCCCGAGCACAGGACGCGCGTGAACACGTCGCAGCGACCGGTCGAGCTGCGCGGGTTGAAGCGCGCGCGCACGTCGGCATCCAGCGCGAGCTGCTCCTCGATCTCGGCCAGGTAGGGGATGCCGCGCTCGAGCACGGCGCCGCTCGTGAGGTCGATCTCCGACAGCGCCAACTCGTCGATGCGCGCCTCGACGCTGCCCGGTCCGGGCAGGAATCCCGAACGGATCCGCCACGCGCGCGCACCCAGCCGCAGATCGAGGCTGGCGGGGGAGATCTGTGCCGCCGCGATCGGTGCGGCGGTCGGGCCGACGCGCAGCGCGCTCCCGACGAGCCGCGCGAGGTCGCGATCGACGAGGAGGGTTCCCGAGCGGGGCGTCGCGGGTGCGTTGGACATGCGCGCGAGATGGGAACCGCCGCGGGCGCTCGCCGCAATGAAATCGCGTCGGAGCCCGCTGACGAAGCGCACCGAGACGGCGTCGGCGCCGCTCGCGGGTTCCATCACCGCGCACCCCTCGGTAGGCTCTCCGCCTCGATTCCCGCACGGACCCGGAGCGAACGACCGCGATGAAAATCCACGAGTACCAAGCGAAGACCCTGCTGGCGCGCTTCGGCGTGCCCGTCTCCGAGGGCCGCTTGGCGACCACGGTCGACGAGGCGGTCGAGGCCTTCCGCGCGCTGAAGGTGCCGATGGCGGTCGTGAAGGCCCAGATCCACGCCGGCGGCCGCGGCAAGGCCGGCGGCGTCAAGCTCGTGAAGAGCGAGGACGAGTGCCGCGCGGCGGCGCAGGCGATCCTGGGCAAGAAGCTGGTCACGCACCAGACCGGTCCCGCGGGTCAGCTCGTCCGGCGCGTCTGGGTCGAGAAGGGCAGCGACATCCAGAAGGAGTACTACCTCGGCATCGCGCTCGACCGCGAGTCGAAGCGACCGGTGGTCATGATGTCGTCGGAAGGCGGCGTCGACATCGAGGAAGTCGCCGCGACGCATCCCGAGAAGATCGTCAAGGTCCCGTTCTCGCCGTCGAAGGGCCTGTCGGCCGCCGACGTGCAGAAGTTGGCGCGCGGCGTGAAGCTGCCGCCGGGCCTCGAGCCGCAGGCCGCGCGCCTCCTGCCCGCGCTGGTGAAGGCGTACGTCGACCTCGACTGCTCGATCGCGGAGATCAACCCGCTGATCGTCACGAAGCAGAATCAGCTGCTGGCGTTGGACGCCAAGATGGTCTTCGACAGCAACGCGCTGTTTCGCCACAAGGACGTGATGGAGCTGCGCGACCTCGACGAAGAGGACGCCAAGGAGATCGAAGCCAGCAAGTACGACCTGTCGTACATCGCGCTCGACGGCAACATCGGCTGCATGGTGAACGGTGCCGGCCTCGCGATGGCGACGATGGACGTCATCCAGCTCTACGGCGGTTCGCCGGCCAACTTCCTCGACGTCGGCGGCGGCGCGACGGCCGAGAAGGTGACGGCTGCGTTCCGGATCCTGCTCGGCGACGCCCAGGTGAAGGGCGTTCTCGTCAACATCTTCGGCGGGATCATGAAGTGCGACGTGATCGCGACCGGCGTCATCGCCGCCGCGCGTCAGGTCGATCTACGCGTGCCGCTCGTCGTGCGCCTCGAAGGCACGAACGTCGAGCTGGGTCGCAAGATGCTGGCCGAGTCCGGCTTGCCGATCGTTTCGGGGACGGACCTCGACGACGCCGCTCAGAAGATCTGCAACGCTGTCGCCAGCAAGAAGTGAGGAGCACGAGATGAGCATCTTCGTCGACGCCAACACGCGTGTGATCTGTCAGGGCATGACGGGCGACTTCGGTTCGTTCCACACCGAGAAGAGCCTCGAATACGGCACCAAGATGGTCGGCGGCGTGAACCCGCGCAAACCGGGAACGACGCACCTCGGTCTGCCCGTGTTCAAGAGCTGCCACGAGGCGCGCGAGAAAGCGGGCGCGAACGCCAGCGCCGTCTTCGTGCCGCCCGCGTTCGCCGCGGACGCGATCCTCGAGGCGATCGACGCCGGGATCGAGCTCGTCGTCGCGATCACCGAGGGCATCCCGGTGCTCGACATGATCAAGGTCAGCGAACGACTCGCGCAGCCGGGCACGAAGACGCGGCTCGTCGGCCCGAACTGTCCGGGCGTCATCACGCCCAAAGCCAAATGCCGCATCGGCATCATGCCCGGCTACATCCACCGCGCGGGTCGTGTCGGCGTCGTGTCGCGCTCGGGCACGCTGACGTACGAAGCCGTGTGGCAGCTCACGAGCCGCGGCATCGGCCAGTCGACGTGCGTGGGCATCGGCGGCGACCCGGTGAACGGCACGAACTTCGTCGACGTGCTGACGGCCTTCAACGCCGACCCCGAGACGGACGCGATCATCATGATCGGCGAGATCGGCGGGAACGCCGAGGAACGCGCGGCCGAGTACATCGCCGCGACCATCAAGAAGCCCATGGTCGGCTTCATCGCCGGTCAGACTGCGCCGCCGGGCCGTCGCATGGGGCACGCGGGCGCGATCATCTCGGGCGGACAGGGTTCCGCCGCGGACAAGGTCGCGGCGCTCGAAAAGGCCGGCGTGGTCATGTGCAAGAGCCCGGCGCGCCTGGGCGTCGAGATGGAGAAGGCGCTCGCGGCCGCCGGATTGCTCGAGGGCGCGCGCGCGCTCGCGACGGTCGGCTGACG
>JBBQCC010000326.1:0-4709 GCA_038318285.1 Planctomycetota bacterium
CGCGTCGATGTCGGCGACCAGGAGGTCGCCTGGCGACGTCGCGCACAGGATCGGCGCCGTCTCGCCGCGCACCCACAGGTGGCCGGTTCCGTCTCCGAACCACGCGTCGAGCAGGACGCCGCCGTCGATCTCGCGCAGGAACGCGATGTCGAGGTGCCCGTCCCCGTCCAGGTCGCGGGCACGCACGCGGTTTGCACTCTCGGCATGACCCTGGGAAACCCCGGCGGAAAGTCCCGTTGTCGTCCCTGTGTGCACGCGGATCGTCGCGTCCTTGGCGCACAGCGCGACGACATCCGGGCGTCCGTCGCCGTCGAAATCGCCGACGTCGATCGAGTGCGGCGAGCGTCCGGTCGGTGCCGTGCTGGCGAGGTTCCAGCCGCCTTCGGCGCGCGCGAAGATCACGCTGATGCGCTTCGCGTCACCGTTCACGAGCGCGACGTCGAGGTGTCCGTCGCCGTCGAAGTCGCCCAGCGTGCCCGCCGTCGGATGCTGACCGGCGTAGGTGGCGAACACTTCGCCGCCGGACTCGTGCTCGAGCGCGACCTGCTGGCCGTGCACGGACACGGCGAGGCGCGTGCGCTGCGGCGCCACGCCGGCGTGCACCAAGTCCATGGGCACCGCTGCGACGTGCTCCGTGCGCTCGACGACCAGCTTCGACGTGAGCCAGACGACATCCTCGTCGCCGGCCGCAACGAGGTAGCGCGCGCCCGGGGCGCCGCGCCAGCCGTCAATCTCGTCGATGCAGCGCGGCAGACCCTCGAGTCGCACCGAAGCGATGCGCTCCCACTCGGTGCCGACCTTGGGCGCGTAAGCGACGATCGTGCGCGCTTCCTGCGAACCGACGAGGATCGTGCTGCCGTCCGCGGTGAAATGGAGGCACGTCGGCTGCGTCTCGGGCAACGTCTGGCGTGCGACGATCGCGCCCCCGCGCACCAGCAGCAGCTCGTCGTCGAGCGTGGCGACGGCGATCTCGGGCACGCCGTCGAGACCGAGGTCCCCGGCAGCGATCGCGCGCGGTCGCGACGCCAGCTCGACGCGCCCGACGAGCGGATCGCCCTGGCCCAAGAACAGCGCGCGCACATCGACGAACACGATTGCCGGATCGGCGCGCTGTGCGACGGCGACGATCGCGGGTCCGCCGTCCTTCCCGGGCTTCCACGCACCGACGCGCACAGGACCGAGCCCGAAATCACCGACCGGGAACTCGACGCTTTGCACGCGGGCACTCGCGTGGTTCGAGATCGAACTCCACACGCGGATCGCGCCCGGACCGCGCACGAGCGAGATGATCTCGTCGCGCCCATCGCCGTCGAGATCGAAGGCCAGGAGGCCCGTCGCGCGCGATTCGCCCGTGTCGAATTCGAGCCGTGCGCGCACGATGAGGTCCGCCCGCTGGAGGTCCGTAGGCTGGAGGTCCGCCGGCTGGGCCTCGGAGGGAGCGCCTCCGCACGCCGCGGCGAGCGGGAGCGCGCAGGTCAGGGAGAGGCTCGTGACGACGAATACGCGCTGCAGCACGCGCGGATCGTGTCGCGCTGCCCGCCGCGCGTCAACGCGAGAGCCGCCGTTGTCACGGATCCCGCGTTCCTCGCACTGTTTCGCGGCTGTTTCGCGGCCGCAGGTGCGCGCCGTTCCGGGTGATCGGTTCGTCTACGTGGGCTGGTGACGCACGTGTCGCGGACTATGGAGGCAGGCCCGGCTATTCTGCTTGGCCGGATATGCTGCTCGGCCGCCATCCAGCCGGGAACGCCACTCGCTCGCGCACGCTGCATGAATCGCAAGGCACGCAACGCACTCCTCGTCGGCCTCGCATCGAGCGTGCTCCTCGTCCTCGGCGTCGGGTGGGCTTTGCGCGACGCGCCCGACGCGTCTGTGCCCGTGGACCTAGGCCCGGTTCCGGAGATCTCGACCACCGTCGCACCGACGGACGCTGCGGGCGAGCGCAAGACGCTCGAGTTGGTGGGGGAAGCTCCGAAGACGTTCGGGTCGCTCGAGACGACGGTCATCTTCCCGCTCGAGGTGAAGCTCGAACTCGTGCGCGCCGCGTCGACGGTGAGATCCGACGGCGCGCCGGACCTCGGTTCGGGCGCGACGGCGAAGCTCGCCGGCTCGGTCACCGAAGGCAAGGGTTCCGGCGTGCGGGCGCGCGTCACCTTCGTCGCCGGACCGAACCAGGGTCGCGTGTTGTACGCGGATGCGCTCGGTCGCTTCGGCGCGGACGGGCTCTACCCCGGGCTCGCGATCGTCGACATCGCGGGTCCGGGCATCCCCGGCGCGCAGCGCGAAGTGCGCCTGCGTCCGCAGCGCGAAACGCAGCTCAACGTTCCCTTCGGTCGACCGTCGCGCGTGTTCGCCCAGGTGGTCGATCCCGACGGGAAACCGATCCAAGGCGCGGTGGTGACGTTCGACGGTCAAACGGCGCAGAGCGCCGAGGACGGCGGCGTCGAGTACGCCGCGATCGCGCCGGGCGAAGTGCTGGTCGTCGTGTCGAAGCCCGGATTCGCCAGCCTGCGCCAAACGCTCGACATCCCCGGCGGAACGACGATCGACCGCGGCCGACTCGTCTTCCGCATCGATCCGGGCGCGAGCCTGCAGGTGTCGATCACCGACGCGTTGAACGCCGGACAACAAGCGCTGCTGTTCATCCTGCCCGAGGACTCGACCGGCGATCGCAAGTTCCCTTGGCACACGGTGAATCCCGTGCGGATCTGGCCCGGCGGAACGGCGATCATCGAGGACCTGCCGCGCACGCGTGTGTCGCTGCGCCTTTTTCATGCTGGCGCGATCGCGGTTCCCGAGCGCCGTTCGGTCGAGCTGAACCCCGCCTCGCGCCGCACCGTCGAGTTCGGGCTGCAGGCCGCGCCCGTCGTCACCGGCGTCGTGACGGACGGCGGCGCGCCGGCAGAGAACGCGATCGTGCGCATCGAAGCACCCGACCGGACCGCGGCGATGCTGTCGGTGTTCAACCAGTCGAGCTACCTCTACCTCGAGAGCGACGTGCTCCCCGACCTGCCGCCGGCCGTGCAGGAGGCGACGACGAACACGAAGGGCGAGTACCAACTGTCGGCGAGCGCAGGGGCGGGCGTGCGCTACCTCACCGCGACCTCGCGCGACGGCAAGCGCATCGCGCACGCCGTGCTGCGCGGGGACGACCTGCGCGCCGATCTCGCGTTGCAACCCGTCGTCGGCGGGCAGGGCGAGCTCGCCATCCAGCTCCCAGGTCGCATCCAGCCGCTGCCGGTCGAGGTCACCGTCGACGGGACGCCGCGCGATCCCTTCGTCCTGGCCTTGGGCCGCGATCTGCGCGTGGACGGGCTGCCGGAAGGTTCGTGGCTCGTCACCGTGCGTTGGAACGAGGACGTGCTGACCCGCGAGCAACCGCTCGAAATCAGCGGCGAAACGCGCCTCTTTCTGCCGCTCCCCGAGGGCGCGATCGCGGGCCAGGACGCGGAGACGCGACGGCGCGTGGGCAAGCGCTGACGAAGACCTTCGGCGCGAACCGAGGACGCGGGAACGCTGGAGTCGCGCCGCCGATCGCGTAGCCTCTGCACCCCGTGAAGAACAACGCGAAGCCCATCGTGCTCGACGGCACGTCCCTGACCCTGGCCGACCTGGAGCCGCTGGTGCGCGGCGTGGATGTTGCGCTGTCCATCGCACCGACGGCCATGCTGGCCGTGAAGCGCGCACGAGAGATCGTCGAACGACACGTGGAGCGCGGTGACGTCGTGTACGGCCTCACCACGGGCTTCGGTCGCCTGAAGAACGTGGCGATCCCAGCCTCCGATCTGGCGCAGTTGCAGACGAACCTGATCGTGTCGCACTGCTGCGGCATCGGCGAACCGATGCCGATCGAGGAAGTGCGCATCGCGCAGGTCCTGCGACTGAACGGTCTGGTGCGCGGACATTCCGGCGTGTCGACGGAGCTCGTCGAGACGCTCGTGCGCATCTTCACGAAGGGTTTCGTGCCCGTCGTCCCGCGGCAGGGTTCCGTCGGCGCGAGCGGTGACCTCGCGCCGCTGGCGCACATGGCGGCGACGTACCTCGGGCACGGCGACGCTTACGTCGGCGGCGTGCGCATGTCGGCGCTCGACGCGCTGCGCAAGATCGGCGAGCAGCCGGTGAAGCTGTCGGCCAAGGAAGGCCTGGCGCTGATCAACGGCACCGAGATCATCAAATCGATCGGCGTTTGCGCGGTCTCTCGCGCGACGAACGTCGCCAAATGCGCCGATGCGATCGCGGCTTTGTCGCTGGAGGCGCTGCTCGGTTCGCTGAAGCCGTTCGCGGACCGCATCGCAGATCTGAAGGGACACGCAGGCCACCGACGTGTCGCGCAGAACGTGCGTGCATGCCTGGAGGATTCCGCTGTGCTGGCGTCGCACGCGGGCTGTGATCGCGTGCAGGATCCCTATTCGCTGCGCTGCGTCCCGCAGATCCACGGCGCGTTCCATGCGGCGCTCGAACACGTGCGTGGCGTGATCGCGATCGAGCTGACGTCCGTGACGGACAACCCGCTCGTCTTTCCCGACACCGGCGAAGTCGTCAGCGCGGGCCAGTTCCACGGTCAGCCGCTGTCGATCCCCCTCGATTACCTGGGCATCGCGCTGGCGACGATCGGCAACGTGTCCGAGCGGCGCATCGAACAGCTCGTGAACCCCGACCTGTCGCACCTGCCGGCCTTCCTGACGCCGAAGCCGGGCCTGAACTCGGGGATG
>JBBQCC010000327.1:0-4703 GCA_038318285.1 Planctomycetota bacterium
CAGGTTCCCGCGCCGTTTCGGCCCCAATTCCTCGCGTTGGAACCGTGACGGCTCGGGTCGGTCGATCGGCCCCTCGAGCTCGAACCACTCGACGACCAGGTTGCGATCGCGTTGCTTGGGATCCTCGGCCGTGGGCGCGTAGTAGTCGTTCAGGAACGCCACGGCGAACTTCGTCGAGCCCGCGCCGAGATGCGCGAAAGCCTCGACCGTGCGCGCATCCGCCGCGCGCTCGGGCACGTCGGCGCGGAGCAGATCGCGATTCGCCGCGCGAATCGACATGCGACACGGTTCGTCGCCGGCCTGGTCGCCGTGCACGCGCGCGCGCAGGACATAATCCCCCTCACGCGGCAGCTTGCACGTCCACGTGATCTCTCCGTTCGAAAAGAGGCCGCGGAACTTGCCTTGCGCGTTGCTCGACATGCCCGCGCCCATCTTCGATCCGTCGATGCGCGCGCGCGGCGTCTCGTCCGGTTCGGGCAGCAGTACCGCGCGCTCGGCGACGCGCTCGGCGAGCCGCAGGTGCGTCTCGACGAGCAGCTCCGACGTCGACAGCACCGCGCCGATCGTGTCGAAGCCGTGACCGATCTCGTCAGCCGGCAGTTCGTCGGCCTCGATCGCCACGCCGAAGAGGTCGCGGATCGTGTTCCGGTACTCGCGCCGGTTCAGGCGGCGCAGAGCGGAACCGGTCGCCATTTCCACCTCGGGCCCGAGCGCGGCATCGAGCCACGCGAGCAGCGCATCCCGGTCCTCCGCGACCAGCGGCGGCTTCTGCTTGGGCGGCATCTCGCCAGCGCGCACGCGCTTGCGGACGGCGCTCCAGGCGCGAATCTGCGCTGGAAAAGACGGGTCCAAGGCCTCCAAATCGAAATCGCCCTCAGGTTCGTCGCCCGAATGGCAAGCGATGCAGCGCGCCTCGAGGAGCGGTCGGACACGCTCGGCGAACAGCGCGTCGTCCCCGACGTGGCTCGAACTTGACGTGCACAAGAGCAGGGCGATCAGCATCCGGGGCACGAGCCTACCGCAGGATCGGCGGACGGATCGCTGCGAGGAACCGGAAGGCGGAGTAGGTTGAGGTGACCCTCGGTCCTCCGGAGCCCCCTTCATGCACGCCCGATCCATCCTTTCCGCGCTCTTCGTCACCACCCTCACCGTCCCCGCGTTCGCGCAAGGCGCCGACCTGTGCACCGCCGCACAGGTGATCAGCGGCACAGGCTCGTTCGCGTTCAACAACACGGCTGCGACGACGGACGGCGTTCCCGACGCGACCTGCAACTTCTTCGCGCAGCCCGACATCACGAACGACGTCTGGTACCGGTGGACGGCGCCGAGCAGCGGCTCGTTCACGATCTCGACGTGCGCGCAGACGACGATGGACTCGAAGATCGCTGTGCTCAACGGCTCCTGCGGCGGCACGGTCCTGGCGTGCAACGACGACAACTGCGGCTTGCAGAGCTCGCTCGATGTCATCGCGACGGGCGGCCTCGAATACTGGATCCGCCTGGGGAACTACCCCGGCGCCCTGCCCAATTCGGGCACGTTCACGATCACGGTCACCGGCCAGCTCGCCGTGCTCGACACGCAAGTCAACCCGACGAACGGCCACACATACCACCTCTTGTCCGCGGGCTCGTGGACGAACGCCGAAGGCACGGCCCAGATGCTGGGCGGACACCTCGCCACCGTCGAGAACGCCGTCGAGAACGCGTGGATCGTGTCGACGTGGCAGAACTTCCAGGGCACGCCGCACGATCTGTGGATCGGCTACAACGACGCGGCCGTCGAAGGCACGTTCGTGTGGGCCGACGGCTCGACGTCTGCGTACACGAACTGGGATCCGGGCGAGCCCAACAACGCGCTGACGGGTGAGGACTACACGAACATCCGTCGCGACAGCCTGACCGGCAACTGGAACGACCTCGGCAACGCACCGACGGGCTACTTCAACGCCGTGTTCGGCGTCGTCGAGATCGGCAGCGGCGCGGGCACCCCGATTTGCTTCGGGGACGGTTCCGGTACGGCTTGCCCGTGCGCGAACAACAGCGCGGTCGGCGCGGAAATCGGTTGCCTGAACTCGTTCGCGATGGGCGGGAAGCTGCTCGTCTCCGGCAACGCCAGCATCGCGAACGATTCGCTCGTGCTGCAGGGTTCGCAGATGCCGAACAGCTCAGCGCTGTACTTCCAAGGGACGGCGCCGCTCATCGGCGGCGCGGGCACGGTCTTCGGCGACGGCCTGCGCTGCGCGGGCGGCACGGTCATCCGTCTGGGCACGAAGGCGAACTCTGTCGGCGCTTCGCAGTACCCGGTCGGCGCGGACCAATCCGTGTCCGTGCGCGGCCTGTGCACGCCCGCCGCGATGCGCGTCTACCAGGTCTGGTACCGGAACGCGGCTGTGTTCTGCTCGCCAAGTACGTTCAACCTGACGAACGGCGTCTCGGTCACCTGGAACCCGTGATCGCGGATCAGCCGGCGACGCGCTGGACGAACCAGTAGACGCCGAGCACCGCGACGACGAACGACGCCGCGCTGGTCAACCAGCGCGGCGCGATCGTTTCTGGGCTTCGTTCGCGCCGCGATCGCGCGGGCGACGAATCGAACGCACGCACCAGTGCGAACACTGCGAGGAGCGCGGCGACGACGGCGACCTGACCGAACTCGACGCCCAGGTTGAAACCGACCAGCGCCGAGAGCTTCCGCGGTTCCGAAGCGAGCGTCTCGCCGATCGCGCCGGCGAAACCCAGCCCGTGGATCAGGCCGAAGAGGAACGCTTCGATCCACGGCGTGCGTCCGTCCTTCTGCCAGAGGTTGCGCGCGGCGACCCAGGCGATCGACAGCGCGATGGCGGGCTCGACGAGTGCCGCCGGCAGCGTCACGACTCGAAACGCCGCCAGCGCCAGAGTGATCGAGTGCGCGACCGTGAACGCCGTCACGACCGCCAGGACGGAACGCCGACGCCGCGCGCCGAGCACGAGCGCGACGACGAACGCGATGTGGTCGTAGCCCAGCAGGATGTGCTCGACGCCGTGGTGCATGAACGCGCCAAGCGTGTCGAACGCGCTCGACGAGGTTGAGGGCGCGACGTCCCACGACGGATCCTCGATCCACAGGAGGCGCCCGGATGGTTCGCCGCCGTTCCAAGCGACCTCGCACTGGTCGCGGTGGAACGGATCGGACTCGCGGAACAGCGCGAAGTCGATGTGCAACGCACTCGGCGTGCTGGCGGCGTCGAACCGCAACACGACGTCCACCTTCCGCGGCGAGCTGTCTGGGACGAGATCGAGACCGACGAGTTCGCCGGCGATCGCCCCACCGTCTGCGTCGGAGAGTCGCCACCCGGCCAGGATGTAGTGCGTGATCTCGTCGTGCGCCGCGGCGAGCTCCGCCGCGTCGATCCGCTCGTCGCCGTTCGAATCCACCGGGAGACACTCGCGCAGCGTCTGGTCCTCACAGCGGATCCGCACGTCGATCCGGGCACCCGCCACGTCGACGCGCGTGCTGCTGACGGAGGTGGGGTGCGCGGCCGCCAAGGCGAGGCAGGCTAGGATCGAGTTCGCGAGCGCCATCTGGAATCATTCGCACGCAGGGGCCCTGTTGGATGGCTCCGGCCTGGAAAGTGGCCGGAAGCGCTGCAGCAGCCTCCGCGCGGCGACCGAAACGAAGACCATGTCGAGTTCCCTCCAAAGCTCCCCGCGCGCCGGCATCGACCTCGGCGGAACGAAGATCCAGTCCGTGATCGTGGCCGAGGACGGCCAAGTCCTGGGCAGCGAACGGCGCGCGACGCCGACGGAGGGCGGTGCGAAGGCAATCATTGCCGCATTGGCGGGCAGCGTGCACGCCGCAGCGAAGGACGCCGGCTGCGACGTCCCGAAACGCGTCGGGGTCGGAACACCCGGATCCGTCGACGTGCAGCTGGCGACGGTGACGGGAGCGCGCAACCTCGTCGGGTTCGAGGGCACGGTTCCGCTCGCGGCGATGCTCGGCGCGGACCTCGACGCGCACGTCGTGCTGGGCAACGACGTCGGCGTCGCGCTCGACGCGGAGACGGCGGTCGGCGTCGGCGCGGAGTACGCGTCCTTCGTCGGGCTGTGGTGGGGCACCGGCATCGGCGGCGGCGTCGTGCTGCGCGGCAAGCGCTGGGTCGGACGCGGCGCAGGTGGCGAGATCGGGCACATGGTCGTGAAGATGGGCGGTCGGCGCTGTCCGTGCGGCCGTCGCGGGTGCGTCGAAGCCTACGCCGGTCGCCGCGCGATGGAAGCGGAAGCGCGCCGACTGCACGAACGCGGCCGCAAATCGAAGCTGTTCCACATCGCGCGCAAGAAGGACTCCGAGCACCTGAAGAGCAGTGTGTGGTCGAAGGCCCTCGAGAAGGGCGACACGGTCGCGACGGAACTCATCGATCAAGCCGTGCACGCGCTCGCGGCCGGCGCCGCGTCGGCCGTCAACCTGCTCGACGTCGAGGCGATCATCCTCGGCGGCGGCCTCGGCACGCGGCTCGGCGAGCCCTACGCCGAACGCATCGCCGAACAGATGAAACCGCACCTGTTCCGCCCCGAGAGGCCGCCCGCCGTGCGCGTGTCGAAGCTGGGCGACCTGGGCGGCGCGATCGGCGCGGCGCTGCTCGCGAGCTGACGAGCCGCGAAACCCCGTACGGAGTCAGGTAACTTCGGACGGGGTTTCTGCCGCGCCGCTGCGCCAGGCCACGCTGG
>JBBQCC010000328.1:0-4680 GCA_038318285.1 Planctomycetota bacterium
AGCTCGGACCGTCTCGAATTCGCCGACGGCGGTTCCGCGGTGTTCGCCGTCTCCGAGGAGGCGCACGCGATCGTGTTCGAGGGCGCGGACGGCGCGCGGTACGAGCGGCCGCTGACACTCGTGCCGGGCGAGATCACGGTCGTGCGTTGGTGATCACGCAAGCGGGATCACGGTCGTGCGTTGGTGATCACGCGAGCGGGATCAGCGTGACCGCCGGCTGATCAGGAGCCCGCGTTCTCACGAAACCCGAGCGACACCAGCACGCACGGCCCACCGGCGATGACCGTCAGACCCAGCTCACGCGCGCGTTCGATCGCGCGCGGACTCTCGGCGCCGGGCTGCATCCACACGCGCGTGATCCCGGCGGCGGCGACGTCCTCGACGATGCGCTCGGTGATCGCGGGCGGCGTGATGATCGACACGCCGTGCACGGGTTCGGGCAGCGCGAACAGGTCGGGGTAGCATTTGCGCCCCTCGATCTCGGCCTCGCGCGGGTGGATCGGGAACGCGCGGCGGCCCTTCTGCAAGTAACAGCGCAACACCTTGTTGCCGTACTTCGAGCGGACCGTCGACGCGCCGACGACGGCGAAGGCTTCGCCGCGCAAGAAGTCCTGGATGGCTTCGGCGGTGTCCATGGCCCGGTATCCTACGCGCATGAAGCGCGCCGAGAAGGCCGAACGGATCCGCACGATCCTGGACGAACTGTACCCCGATCCGCCGATCCCCCTGGATCACCGCGATCCCTACACGCTGCTCGTCGCCGTCGTGCTGTCAGCGCAGACGACGGACGTGCGCGTCAACATCGTGACGCCGGCACTGTTCGCGCGCGCATCCGACGCGGCGTCCATGGCGACCGTGCCGATCGTGGAGATTCACGACTGCATCAAGACGTGCGGGCTCGCGCCGGCGAAAGCGCGCAACATCTCGGCGCTCTCGAAGCTGATCGTCGAACGCCATGGCGGCGAGG
Source organism: Planctomycetota bacterium (assembly GCA_038318285.1). Lineage (GTDB taxonomy): Bacteria > Planctomycetota > UBA1135 > UBA1135 > JAEUHZ01. The sequence goes on from JBBQCC010000328.1 coordinate 968, forward strand.
TGCCGCGCACGTTCGAGGACCTCGAAGCCTTGCCCGGCGTCGGACACAAGACGGCCAGCGTGGTGATGGCGCAGGCGTTCGGCGTGCCCGCGTTCGCCGTCGACACGCACATCCACCGCTTGGCCGCGCGCTGGGGACTGTCGGACGGCTCGACGGTCGAGCAGACCGAGCGCGATCTCAAAACGGTGTTCCCGCGCGAGACGTGGATCCCGATGCACCTCAAGATCATTTTGTTCGGCCGCGATCACTGTCCCGCGCTGCGGCACGACATGAATGTGTGCCGAATCTGCTCCTGGGCCGCGACGAAGGGCGCGCGGGACGCGTCGGTGAAGTCACGGGCGCGCTGACGCGAACCCTGGACGAATTCACCTGACTCCGCGCGGGGTTCGAGCGAGAATGCCGCGCGTGAAGAACGAGCACGGATCGAGAGCGCGACGTTGAGCGGTTGGGACGAGGAAGAAGCGGGCCCGGAGGACGAGGCGCTCGATCGAGCGTGGGCGTCGCTGGACGCGGACGATCCCGAGGCCGCGCTGCGCGAGCTCGAGAACGTCGATCCCGATTGGCCGGATCGCTGGATCCCCGAGGGCATCGCGCGCACGTTGCTCGGCGACCTCGTCGGCGCTCGTATGGCGCTCGTCCGCGTGCAGGAAGCCGCCGACGTCGACGACCATCCGGATTGGTTGTGGGCGATGGGTTGTCTGCTGCTGGCCGAGTGGCGCGTCACGGAAGCACTCGAAGCGCTCGAGAAGCTCGCCAGCATCGAGCGCACGATCGGCGTACTCGAACGACTCTCGCTCGCGCACGAGATCCAAGGCGATCTCGCCGCGGCCGACGTTCTGTTGCGCGAAGCGCACGCGCTCGATCCCGACGCGCTGCCGCTGCCGCCGCGCTTCGAGCGTCAGGACTTCGAACGCGTCACCGCCGCCGCGATCGAGTCGCTGCCGCAGGAATTCCAGCAGTCGCTGGAGAACACCGAGATCGTCGTCGAGTCCGTACCGTCGGATTGGATGATCGACCGCGCTGATCCGGCCGGCACGCCGCCCGATCTGCTCGGCCTGTTCGTCGGCACGTCGCGATTGGACGCGGCCGAGGACGCCTCGGCCGTGTTGCCCGCGCGCATCTTCCTGTTCCAGCGCAACCTCGAGCGCGCGTCGCGCGACGAGGCGCAGTTGGCGGAGGAGATCCGCACGACGCTCTACCACGAGATCGGCCACCTCCTCGGCTTCGACGAAGAGGGTGTCGCCGCGATGGGCCTGGAGTAGGTCTGCGCCGACGATGGCGCCCGGGAAAGCCGATCTTCGTGTCGGACCCGCCGGTTCGTTCGCGCGGACGCCCAGCTGGCCAATTCGCGGGCCGATCCGCAGAAAGAAATCCGGTCCGGAGCTCTGGGCTCTTTCCGTAGTCTGAGCGCGCCTGGTGACTTCTCACCGGCGACATCCCGCATCGTACGACTGGAGACTCCATGAAGAACGTCACTCCCCTCCTGGCCGTGGCCATCGCAGCACTAGCCGCCGGCTCGACCCTCACGTCGTGTCGCTCGAACCACGACAAGGACAGCCACGCCAGCGCGACCGCCGGCGACAAGCACGCCTGCAAGGGCATGAACGCCTGCAAGGGCCAGGGCGGCTGCAAGACGACCTCGCACGCGTGCGCCGGCAAGAACTCCTGCAAGGGTCAGGGCGGCTGCGCGACGGTGGACAAGCACTCCTGCAAGGGCATGAACGCCTGCAAGGGTCAAGGCGGCTGCAAGACGGCGAACAACGCCTGCGCCGGCCACAACTCGTGCAAGGGCCAGGGCGGCTGCTCGGTTCCGAAGCACTGAGATCCCGCATGCGGGCCCTCGAACGCGCGAGCGTCGGAGGGCCCGCTCCTGGATCCGACGTACCCCCGCCGAGTTCGATGAACACGCCGCGCCCCATCACCCCGCCGAGATTCGACTGGCCGACACTGGGTATCGGCATCGGCCTGCGCACGACGCACTTTGCGCACGTGCTGTCGGCGCGTCCGGCGATCGATTGGTTCGAGATCATCACCGAGAACTTCCTCGGCACCGGCGGCCGTCCGCTGCGTGTCCTGGAACAGATCGCCGAGCAGTACCCGATCGTTTTCCACGGCGTTTCGCTGTCGATCGGCAGCACGGACCCCATCGATCGCGACTATTTGGCGCAGATCAAGGATCTCGCCGCGCGCGTGCACCCGCACTGGATCAGCGACCACGTCTGTTGGACCGGCGTCGCCGGGCGCAACGTGCACGACCTCTTGCCGCTGCCCTACACCGAGGAGAGTCTGCGCCACGTCGTGTCGCGCATCCGCGAAGTGCAGGACATCCTCGAACGCCCGATCGCGCTCGAGAATCCGTCCTCGTACGTCGAGTTCCGCGCGTCGCAGATGAGCGAGGCCGAGTTCATGGCGCGCATGGCCGAGGAAGCCGATTGCGGGCTGCTGCTCGACGTGAACAACGTCTTCGTCTCGAGCCGCAACCACGAGTTCGATCCGTTTGCCTACGTCGACGCGATCCCCGCCGACCGCGTCGTGCAATTCCACGTCGCCGGTCACACGGACAAGGGCACGCACCTGCTCGACACGCACATGGGCACGGCGCGCAGCGAGGTCTGGGATCTCTTGCGCCACGCGCTCGTGCGCACTGGCCCGCGCGCGATCCTGTACGAGTGGGACGAAGAGATCCCCGAGTTCGACGTCGTGCACGCCGAAGCGCTGCGCGCGCGCGAGTTCCTGCCCGCGGCCGCTCGCGCGGGTTTCGCCCATTCCGCCGTCGGTACTGCACATGCCGCGCGCTGACCTCGTCGCGATCCAGAACTGGTTCCAGGACGAGGTCGTGCGTCCGAGCCTGCCCGACGTCGACGCGGACGCGCCGCACGAACCGGCTGACGCGCACATACTGCCCTCGAAAACGCTGACGCCGGCCGAGCGCGTCGAGATCTACGCCGACATGCACATCGCGCGGCTCGTCGGCGTGCTGGGCGAGGACTACGCCGCCGTGCGCACGCTCGTGGGCGAGCACGATTTCGATCACCACTTGGCGCGCGGGTACTTGGCCGACCATCCATCGCACAGCTACACGCTGTCCGTGCTGGGCCGGCACCTGCCCGACTGGATCGCGCGCAACGAGCATCTCGAGCGCGGTCCGCTGCTGGCGGACGTCGCGCGGCTGGAGCTCGCGATGACGATCGTCTTCGACGCGCCGCGCGAGACCGCGTTGACGCCGGAGGAGATCGGCGCGCTGCCCGCGGACACGTGGTCGGACCCGAAGCCGCGCCTGATCGGCGCGCTGGAACTGCTCGACCTCGGCTACGAAGCGAACGGGATCGTGCGCTCCGTGCGGCAGGACCAACCGATGCCGACGCTCGAAACCAGCCCGACGCGCGTGCTGGTGTGGCGCAAGGACGACGTGGTGTGGCGTCGCGAGTTGGAGCCGGCGGCGTTCGCGCTGCTGGCGTCGCTCGCGAGCGGTGCGTCACTCGCGCAGGCGATGGCCGCGGCCGAAGCGGCGCACGCGGGCGACGCCGAGGATCTCGGCGCGCGTGTCGGACGCTGGATGGGCGAGTGGTCCGCGGACGGACTGTTCGCAGCGATCGAGGCGTAGGTCATCGAGCCGGCGATCTCGCCGACGTCCGCGTCCCGGGCTCTGCGCGCGCTATCCTGTGCGGCATGGATCGCCAGACGTATCTGAACCTCGCCGACGCCGTGCTCGA
>JBBQCC010000329.1:0-4657 GCA_038318285.1 Planctomycetota bacterium
CGCGACGACGAGGTCGCTCTTCGGCAACGCGGACACGTCGGCGAGCTCCGCTTGGAAGTGCAGATCGACACCCAGCTCGCGCGCGCGACGCTGGAAGATCTCGAGCAGGTTCTTGCGCGACATCCCGCAGAAGCCGTGACCCGTCGAACGCGTCCACGTGCCGTCGCCGCTGGCGCCGCCGCCAACCCATGTCTCGATGTCCGTCCAGTACGCGAACGCGTGCCGGATCTCGGCGTAGGTCTCGGGGTCGGCGGTCTCGAAGTGCCCCAGCGTCTCGTCCGAGAAGACGACGCCCCAACCGAACGTGTCGTCGGGTTTGTTGCGCTCCCACACGCCGACTTCGGCGCCCGGGAAGGCCTTCTTGATCAGGATGGACGTATACAGGCCGGCCGGACCACCGCCGAGGATCGATGCGCGCATCGGCTCATCGTAGAGCGGCGAGATCGCCGATCGACACGCCGGTTCCGTACCTCCAGAAAAGTCGCGCGCTACACTCGCCGGGACCCGTGGAGCATCCCCAAGACTGGATCGAAGCGCTCGCCGCGCTGCGCAACCGCCGCGAAGCCTGCGCGCTCGTCGTCGTGACCGACATCAAGGGCAGCGGACCGCGCGATCCGGGCGCGCGGATGGTCGTCAGCGGTGGTCGGTTGGCGTTCGGGACGATCGGGGGCGGCAACCTGGAGAAGCTCGCGATCGAGCACGCGACCGAGCTTCTGCGGCGGCGGACCCCGGTGTCCGAGACCGTGGCGTACCCGCTGGGCGAAGCGGCCGGTCAGTGTTGTGGTGGCGAGGTCTCCGTCTTCTTCGAGACGTTCCCGTGGACGCGGCGGCGCATCGCGATCTTCGGCGCGGGACACGTGGCGCAGGCGCTCGGCGGGCTCGCGCCATGGTTGTCGGCCGATGTCGTGTTGATCGATCCGCGCGAGGAGCGCGAGATCCAGCCGACGTTGCCGCCGCGCCGGCCCTACGAGCTGTTGCTGGTCGACGCGCCCGAAGGGGAAGTCGACGGATTGCCGGACGACGCGCTGCTGCTCGTCATGACGCACAGCCACGCGCTGGACCTGGAGATCCTGGCGCGCGCGGTGCAGCGCGACTTCGCCTACATCGGGTTGATCGGTTCTGAGCGCAAGTGGGCGCGTTTCCAGAAGCGCCTCGCGCAACGTGGAGTTGCTGAGGACCGCATCGCGCGCGTGCGCTGTCCCATCGGACTGTCGAAGCGCTCGAAGGAGCCGTCAGCGATCGCGCTGTCCGTCGCGGCCGAGCTGGCCGATGTGATGGCGGCCGAGCCGGCGCACTGAGCCGTTTCGGGCGCGCAATCAGGCCGGATCGAGCTTCTCGCCCAGTTTCCAGGCCAAATTCGACAGTTGGCGGCGCAGCGTCTGCACTTCGGCCGACAGCTCGCTGATGCGTCGATCCACGGCGGTGAGGTCCGCGGTCGGCGCCGCGACGGCGACCATGTCGCTGGGGATCGACGCGCGCACGGATGCGGGCGTCGGTGGAGCTGTACGCGCCACCGCGGGGTGCGCAGCCGGCGCGATCGTTTGGCCATAGCTCTCGGCGCGCGAACCCGGTTCCCGTTCGAGCCGCACGACGATGCCGCTCGCGAGCAGCGGAGCCAGCGCGTCCATCAGCGCCGGTTGCGACGCGATCTCCGCCATGCGCGCGACGCGCGCGCGCAACTCGCCCGGCTGCTGCGGTCCGCGCAGCAGCAGCTCGGCGACGATCGCGACCTGCGCCTTGCCAACGCCGAGCATCGCGCCCGCGTTGTGACGGAATCGCTCGACCCGACTGCCCGCAGGGTGCACGGAACCCGCCCAGCCCTTCACGATCAACTTGCCCGTCGCCGTGAACACTTCGGCCTCGGATAGGTCGAACACAGGGTCACGATTCGACTTCTGGTTGCACCCCGCTGTCAGCGCGTTCAGCGACAGCGGATACTGCTCGGGAGTCGTCAGCTCCTTCTCGATCAGGGCCCCGAGAAGGCGTGCTTCGACAGGTTCCAGTTTGCGTGAGTCTTCCATCGTCATGCCTCGAGTCGGTCGATCGCCTGCGCCAAGTCGAAGTCGAGCGTCGTCAGACCGCCGGCGTCGTGCGTCGACAGTTCGATGGTCACGCGCCCGTACCCGTTCGACCAATCGGGGTGGTGATCGGCCTTTTCCGCCAGCAGTGCGACGCGCGTCATGAAACCGAAAGCCCGGCTGAAATCGTCGAAACGCCACTCGCGGCGTAAGCATTTGCCGTCGACGGTCCACTTCGGGACGTGTTGCGCGCGGTCGGCGATCTCGGACGCGGTGCAGGATTTGGGGCGGCCCATGCGCGCAGCCTAACGCGCTTCAGGGCGGAAGGACGAACGACTTGCCGCGTGCGTACAGCGCGGCGCGCGCTTCGACGTCCGGAATCGGTTCGCTCGGGCCGTCGCGGCGCAACGCGGCGAGCGCGCGCTCGGCCAGCGCGTGCGCCTCTTCGAAACGACCGTTTGCTGCGAGCACGGCGCCCAGCGTGTCCATGTCCTGCGCTGCCATGTCTGGCCGCTCGAGATCGTCGCGCACGAGCGCGAGCGCGGCCTCCGGATCGCGCACGAAGGCGTCGGAACACGTCGCCAGCCACCACGCGACGTTGCGCGCCAACGCACGGTCGTCGGGTGTACGCATCGCGAGCTTGCGCAAGACGTCGATGCCTTCCCGCCAGCTTCCGCGCGCGATCAACAGGTCGCCCAGCCCGATCGCAGCGTTCGCGGACGCGGGGTCGATGCGCAGCGCGGCGCGGTAGGCCTTCTCGGCCGCGTCGATATTGCCCGCGGCCTCCTGCGCACGACCGAGATTCGCATGCGCGTTGCCGTAGTTCGGCGCGAGCTCGATCGCGCGCAGCTGCTCTGCGACGGCGCCGCGCGCGTCGCCTTGCGCGAGCAACACGTTGCCGAGTCCGGACCGCGCTTCCCAGTCGTTCGGGTCCGCGGTCAGCGCCGTCTCGAACTCACGACGCGCACCGCCGAGGTCGCCGCTCTGTACGAGCGCGATCGCGAGCCCGCGGCGCGCCACGGCATTCGACGGCTCGGCGGCGACGGCGCGTCGCAGCGCCTCGAGCGCGAGGTCCGTGCGGCCCATACGCCGCAGCGCGTCCGCGCGCCGCCCTCCGGCACCGCGTGCACCGAGGCTCGCCGCATGGGAATAGCGTTCTGCGGCCGAATTCCAGTCGTTCTCGGCCATGCTGGCGTCGCCGACCTGCATCTCGAACTGCGCCAGGAACCCGTCGGGTGCGTCGCGTCCCGATGCTCGTAGCGCCGAGGCCGCAGCGATCGAGATCGCGAATGCGGCGGCCACGGCGATCGATCGGCCGCGCGCATGCGTCGCGCTGGCCAACGTGACGAGCGCGGCGCCGCCGAGGCCCGCGACGAGCGGCACGACCGGCATGCGGTAGCGCGGTGAGTACCAGAACAGCGCGACGACGAGGAACGTCGCCAGGAAGAGGAGGATCTCCGGTGCGTGCTCGCGCGGCTTGCGCGCGAGCATCAGCAATACGAGCACGGCCGGTACCGTGAACCACGCGACGGGCATCGGCGCCGTCGCCAGCGCGCGCGCGATGCCGTCGCGAACTTCGAGATCCGCGACGTAGACGTCGCCGTACACGCGGCCAGAGAAAAACCACCAGATCTTCTTCGCGGTCAGCAGGAGTCCCGCGCTCGGATCCGCGCGCCAGAACTCCAGGCCGCGGTGCGAGTACGCGTCGCTGGTTCCTTTCCACGATCCGTCCGTCTCCGCACGCACGGCGTCGCGCGCGTCGAGGTTCTGCTTCACGCGATCCGTCGACACGCCCTCCGCCGCGTGAAAGATGCCCTCCGCGCCCGGCTGGTTCCCGTGATAGAAGCCCAGGCCGGCTTGTGCGCTGAGCGGCACGAATTCTCGGCTCGCCAGCCAGTTGTGCAGCGTCGCGGGCGCGATCGTCACGACAGCCACCGCGGTGGACAGCAGCGCGCGACGCAGGGTGTCGCGCCGGATGCCGTGCTTCCACACGAGCCAAGCGGGCAAAGCGAGACACAGTGGCGCGAAGGTCGGGTTGGCCAGCGATCCGAATCCAACCGCGATGCCGAGCCATGTCGCGCGCCGTGTGTCGAAGTGCTCGCCCGCGGCCAGCGCGCGTTCCCAGATCCACGCCGTCGCAAAGGCCTGCAACGTCGTGTTCAGCACGCGATCGGTGTGGAACGCCGGGTCGCGCAGCACGAGGTACAGGCTCGCACCGACGATGCCTGCCGGCCATCCGAAGCGCGCGGCCGCGCAGCGCGCGACGAGCCCCGATGTCGCGAGGTGCAGAACGATCTGCACGACACCCAGGGCCGCGATGCCGCCGCCGAACGCGCGCACGATGCCGACGACATACGGATACAGCGGCGCGGACAGGAACGGCGTGGTGCCGACGAGTTGGCCACGCGCGATGTCGCCGCCCCAATCCCAGTAGGCCGCCGCGTCGTTCAGCGGATTGCGCACCAGCGGGTTCCCGCGCAACCCATCGACGAGCACGACGAGTTGGAGCGCAAATCCGACGAGGAGGACACCGAACAGGATCCTGCGCGGCAGACCGCGAGGGATGGCGTCGTCGAGTTTCACGCGGCGCGCAGACTACGCCGAACCCCGTACGGAGTCAGGTAAGTTCGGTCGGGGTT
>JBBQCC010000330.1:0-4640 GCA_038318285.1 Planctomycetota bacterium
GTTCGACGGGTCGGCGCTCGTCGCCGCGCTACCGCAGCTGTCGAACAAGAACGCGCAGGGCGAGTACTACCTGACCGACGTGCTGGCCGCGTTCGTGAAGGAGAAGCGCGCGGTCGTCGCGCTCGATCTGCCCGACGTCGAAGAGGGGCTGGGCGTGAACACGCTCGCGCACCTGGCCGAAGCGCGCTGGGCGTTGCAGCTGCGCATCCTCGAGACGCACATGGAGAACGGCGTCCAGATCGAGGATCCGGCGACGACGTACATCGATAGCGGCGTCGAGATCGGTGCTGGGACGCGCGTCTTGCCGTGCACCATCATCCGTACCGGGGTGCGCATCGGAAAAGACTGCGAAGTCGGTCCTTTTGCGCAGCTTCGCGTCGGCGCGGTGCTGGAAGACGGCGCCGAGATCGGCAACTTCGTCGAGGTCAAGAACACGCGCGTCGGTGCGCACGCGAAGGCGAAACACCTGGCGTACCTGGGTGATGGGACGATCGGCGCGCGCTCGAACATCGGCGCGGGGACGATCTTCGCCAACTACGACGGCTCGAAGAAACACGCGACCGTGCTGGGCGAGCGCGTGTTCGTCGGCAGCGGATCCGTCATCGTCGCGCCGAACACGATCGGCGACGGCGCGACGACCGGCGCGGGCGCGATCGTCACGCGCGATTCGAACATTGCCGCGGGCGAGGTCTGGGTCGGCGTGCCGGCCAAGAAGCTCGCCGGCAAGGTCTCGGGCGCTGCGGCGAAGAACGAAAAGGAGCGGAAACCCTAGTGCTCGGATACAGCGAGAAGATCACCCTCATCGCCGGCAACGCGCACTCCGCGTTGGCGCAGGGCATCTCGAAGGCGCTCGCGCTCCCGCTGGCGGCTGCGCACATCGCGCGGTTCCCCGACGGCGAGATCGACATCAAGGTCACGGACGACCTGCGCGGTTCGGACTGCTTCGTCATCCAGCCGACGTGTCCGCCGGTGAACGAGAACTGGGTCGAACTGCTGTTGCTCCTCGACACGTTGCGTCGCGCGAGCGCGGGCCGCATCACAGCGGTCATGCCTTACTACGGTTACGCGCGCAAGGACCGCAAGGACGAGGGTCGCGTGCCGATCAGCGCCAAGGTCGTCGCGAACACGCTCGTCAGCTGCGGCGCCGACCGCGTGCTGGCGCTCGACATGCACGCGGCGCAGATCCAGGGCTTCTTCGACATTCCGGTGGATCACCTCTACGCGAAGCCCGTGCTGATGCACGCCGTGCGACGCCTCGGCATCGATCGCCCCGTCATCGTTTCGCCGGACGTCGGCGGCATCAAGATGGCGCGCAGCTACGCGAAGTCGCTCGACAACGCCGACCTCGCCATCGTCGACAAGCGGCGCATCAGCGGCTCGCACATCGCCGTCGAGCACATCATCGGCGATGTCGAGGACCGCAACGTCGTCCTCGTCGACGACATGATCTCGACGGGCGGTTCGATCTCGGAAGCCGCGCGCGTCTGTCGCAAGCACGGTGCGAAGACGATCCACATCGCCGTGACGCACGCCGTCCTGTGCGGCCCCGCGGTCGAACGCCTCGACGCGGCGCCCATCGACCGTATTTTGATCACCGATTCGGTACCGCCGCGCGCACAGTTGCCGCGGAACACGGAGATCGTGACCGTGGCGCCTCTGTTGGCGCACGCGATCATGAACATCCACCGGAACGAGTCGGTTTCCTCCCTCTTCCAAGAACCCTGCTAGGCCCGCAACGAGGGACGGGCGACGAACCAGCCAGGGACGGAGACACCATGAGCAAGAAGAGCGAAGTCCTGAAAGCCGAAGCGCGCGAGCGCGTCGGCTCCCGTGCCGCCCGCGCCCTCCGCGCGGAAGGCCGTATTCCCGCCAGCATGAACGCCGATTCGACGCACGGTCACGTGGACCTGTCGATCGAAGAGCACGAGTTCCTCGGCACGCGCCGTCGGCACACCCACCTGTACGAGCTCGAGCTCGGCGGGAAGATGGAGATGGCCGTCGTGCGCGAACTTCAGTGGGACACGTTCGGCGAGCACGTCGTGCACGTCGACTTCAAGCGCGTGCAGCGCGACGTCAAGACGGAGTCGGAGGTCGAACTCGAGTTCACGGGCTACCCGAAGGGCGGCCTGCTGAACCACATCTACACGCACGTCACGGTGATCTGCCTGCCGATGGACATCCCCGACTCGATCGAAGTGCCGGTCGGCGGCCTCGACACGGGCGGCGCGATTCTCGTGAAGGACCTCGTGCTGCCGGAGGGCGTCGAGATCGACATGCCGCCCGAGACGAAGATCGCGGTCGTCGTGGCCGCGAAGGTCGAAGCGGAGCCGGCGGTCGAGGCCGGCGACGCCGCCGCCGCCACGCCGACGACCCCGGCGACCTGATCCGGGCCGTGCCGGCCCTGCGGGGCCGGCCGCAGCCGTTTCGACGCGCACGAGCGCGGTCTCGGACACCCACGGGTGTTGCGAGGCCGCGCTCGCGCCGTGTCCGGCCACGGTTCCGGTCCCATCGTCCCACCCTGCCGTCCCGATCCAGGCCGTCCCGATCCAGCCTTCCTGTGCCGCGGGCGATCCGTCCTCCGAGCGCGACCGGTTGCCGCCCGAGGTGGGGGAGCCGGCGGGCTCTTTCCAGGCCCCGGCGAACTCGCTACCCTCTTCCGCCCTTCTCCGCTGCGGAGCCCTCACCGGTTCCGTTCGCGGTTCGGCCACCGCCCAGGGAACCCTCGTGACGCGCCTCGTCGTCGGACTCGGAAACCCCGGCCCGGAATACGACTGGACGCGACACAACGTCGGTTTCCACGTGGTCGATCACCTCAGCCGTGAGGAGGGCGTGATCTTTGAACCCGCACGCCGCCTTCCCGACTACACGGGGCCCGCGCACTTCACCTGCGCGCGTTCGAAGCGATTCGACGCGCTGTACGTGAAGCCGCTGACCTTCATGAACCTGTCGGGGACGGCCGTGAACGCTCTCGCGCGTCACCTGCAACTCGAATCGAGCGCGGTCCTCGTCGTCTACGACGACATGGACCTCGATCTCGGCCGACTGCGGATCCGCGCGTTCGGCGGACCCGGCACGCACAACGGCATGCGGTCGATCGTGGCATCCCTCGGGACCGACCGATTTCCGCGCGTGCGCGTGGGCATCGGGCAGGCCCGGACCGACGCGGCGCGCCATGTGCTCGAACGGTTCTCGACGGCGGAGATGCAGGACGCGGAGATCTCGGTGGCGGAAGCCGCCGATGCGATCCGCGCCTGGCTCGGCGGCGAGGACCTCGAGAGCGTCATGACGCGGTTCCACAGCCGCTGGAACCAAGGGTCTTGAGGCACTTCGCCTCCCGCCCCTCGCATCGTGAACGAAAGGAGAACCAGAGAACTTTGAGTCTGTACGAAAGCATGATCCTCTTCGACAACGCCGTGGTGCGAGAGGACTGGAAGAAGGCGAAGAGCGTCATCGTCGACGCCGTCGCGAAACACGGTGGCACCGTGACCACCTCGCGTCGGTGGGACGAGCGCCGTCTGGCGTACCCCATCAAGAACAAGAACCGCGCGACCTTCGTGCTCTGCTACCTGGACATCCCGGGTGCGAGCCTGCCGGGTCTGCGGCGCGAGTTCGAGCTGTCGGAACGGGTGCTGCGTTACCTGCTGCTGCGGGTGGACGAGATCCCGGCGACCGAACACGAACTGACGACGGCCGAAGAGGCCGAAGGCTTCTCGGTTCCGCCGCCCCCGGCCGACGACATCGTCGAGCCCGAGACGCCGGAATCGAACCAGGAGACGGTCGAGGACATCCTGGCCGAGGGTGAGATGGACGATCGTCCCCGCGGTCGTCGTACCGAGCGCGCTTCGGCGGAGGTGACCTCGTGAGTCGCGACCGTCGTGCACCGCTCCCGCCGATCGCCGGTCGCAACTGCGACGACGCCTGGCCGGACTACAAGGAACTCGAGAACCTGAAGCGGTTCCTCAACGGTTCCGCGCAGATCTACTCGCGCAAGCGGACCGGTTTCTGCTCGCAGTGCCAACGCGCACTGAAGCAGGCCGTGAAGCGCGCGCGCCACATCGGCCTCCTGCCCTTCGTGGGCTGATCCGGAGGACTGAAATACCATGGCACGCAATGTCGAAGTGCTCCTCCGCGAGCACGTGAAGGACCTCGGTCGCTGCGGCGACGTCGTCCGCGTCGCACCGGGTTACGCCCGGAACTACCTCTATCCGCACAAGATCGCCCTCGAGGCGACGACGGAGAACAAGAAGGCGATGGCTCGCCGTCGTCTCGTCCTCGACGCTCTCGAAGCGAAGAAGACGGCCGAAGTGCAAGCCCTCGTCGCCAAGTTGGCCGGTCTGGAATTGAAGACCATGGCGCGCGCCGATGAGCAGGGTCACCTGTTCGGTTCGGTGAACGCCGCAAACATCGTCGAGATGCTCAGCGCGGCCGGTCACGGCTTCGAGGAGAAGGCCGTGCGTCTGGAGGCTCCGCTCAAGACGGTCGGCAGCCACACGGTGAAGCTGCACGTCCACGGCGAGCACTTCGCCGCGGTTGTCGTCGTCGTCGAAGCCGAAGCGACGGCCTGACGCGCAACGAAGTACGGAGTCAGGTAACCGCCCGGGGTTGCTCAGACTGTTGCGGCGAAGCCGCAGCAGTCTGAG
>JBBQCC010000331.1:0-4620 GCA_038318285.1 Planctomycetota bacterium
GCGACTGGTAGAAGCTCGACACATCGGCCGCACCGGCGTGCTCTGCGCCCCACTCCACCGGGTGGTACGGATAGCTGCCATCGCCGTGCTGGATGCCTTCGAGAACCCCGACCGCTTCGATCGCGGCCTTCTCGAGGTCCGTGTCGCGCTCGAGCGCATTCGCGGCCGCAAGACCCGTCAAACCCCACGCGCGCTGCGCCGGGATGCCCTTGTCGAGCACCGCGTAGCGCAAGTACGTGCGTGCGTGCAGCAGACTCGCCTGCGTGAACGCCTCACGATCGGAAGCGCTGAGTCGATCTCCGAGGGACCGCACGACGTGCGCCAGCGCATCGCTCGCGGCGCCGCCGTCGATCACCGCATTCGAGCAGTTGAACGGGTCGTGGCGACCGGGACGGAACGTGAAGCACGGACTCGTCCCCTCGCGCTGCAGGTTTGCCGTGGCGCGGCGGGCTTGGCCGAGGGCAAGCTCGACGAGCCACGCCGCGTCCGCCTCGGGATCGTGCTCGAGCAGCTCGCAGGCGATCACGGCCGCGCCGACGTTCTTGCCCGTGTGCTCGACGCGGTGGTCGGGACACACGATGCGTCCGTCACCGTCCCGCAGCGATCCCATCCAGCGCACGACGCGCCGCAGGGGCTGAAGGAACTCCTCGCGGACCGTGCGCGGACTGGACATGCGCTGCAGAGGATCGGATCCCGCGCGATCCGACTCAACGATCGTGTGCGTTCCCCTGTGCAGATCCGGAACGAAGTTCAGGCGCGCAGGAACCCCGAGTACTGCTCCCACACCGGCAGGAGCGGCTCTTCCGGCCAGCCCTCGGCGCGGCGGTAGCACTCGACGATCGCGTGCTCGACGACGGTCATCCCGACGCAGGCCTTGACCCACCAAGCCGCGGCCTCGCCGTGGTGTTTGCGGTAGAAGGCCAGTCGGTTCCTGTGGTACTCGACCGCGTAGTCTGGGTGCTGCCGCGAGGTCAGGCCACCGGCGTGCACGACGCGCGCGGATTCGAGGTAGCCGATGCGCCAGCCCGCGTCGGCGAGGCGCGCGCAGAGGTCGGCCTCGTGGAAGGCGACGCCCATGGTCTCGTCGAACGCGTTCTCGCGCTTCAACGCCTTGCGTCGCATCAGGAGGCAGGCTCCGGACGGGCACTCCACGTCGCCATCGGCCTCGTAGTCGAAGTCGGCGGCGAAGTAGCGCTGCAGCTCGGCGTTCCGGGGCAGCGCCTTCTCCAGCGGCGTGCCGAAGAAGAGCGGCGTCTTGAGGTTCGGGAGGCGCATGTGTTCCTTGCGCGTCTCGCCATTCTGGCACACGAGGCGCGGCGCGACGGCGCCGTACCTCAAGTTCGTCTCGAGGAAAGCGAGCATCTGTTTCACCGCGTTGCCCTGGACGCGCGTGTCGGCGTGCAGGAACAGCACGTAGGCGCCGTGCGCGGTGCGCAATCCCTGGTTCATGGACGTGGCCAGGCCCATGCGGTGTTTGTTGCGGAGCAGCCGCACGTGTGCGAACTCGTCGGCCACCATGCGCGCCGAACCGTCGCGCGAGGCGTCGTCGACGACGATGACCTCGGAGGACAGGGGCAGCGTGGACTTCAAGCTCTCGAGACACGCACGCAGGTGGCTCTTCGTGTTGTTCGAGGCCACGACGACGGAGAGGACAGTCATGCCGCACCTCCCATCTCCGCGACGAGGCGGTCCGCGAGGCGCTCGACCTCGTGGTCCCGCGCGACGATCGCGCGCAGATCCGCGCCGAGCCGTTCGCGATCCGCGCGCGGCATGTCCAAGTGCGCCGCGATGCGCGCCGCGAGTTCCGTCGCGTCGCCCTTCGCGAACGCCAGCGAGCGCGCGCGCTCACCTAGGTCCGTGACGAGCGGCGGAACCGACTCGTTGCACGAGACGAACGGTCGCGCGCTCGCCATCGCCTCCAGCACGACCTTGTTGATGCTGCCCGTGAAGCTCGCGTTCACGACCACGCTGGACCGGCTGTACCAGCTCGCGATGTCGCGATACGGCACTTCTCCGACCAGCGTCACCTTGTCCTCGACCCCTGAATCCGCGAGTGCCTGCCGCACGCGCGCGCCATATTCTCGATCAGCCACCGTGAGACCTCCTCCAACGAGGTCGAGCCGGAGATCCCGCCCCCCTGCCACGAGCCGCCGCACCGCCTCGATCACGGTCAGCGGATCCTTCGCGGGCGTGAGCCGCCCCACCGCGAGGATTCGCGGTGGCTCGGCCGGGTTCTCCTCCCGACGTCCGAAGTGATGCAGGTCGATGCCATGACCCGTCACCACCCGACGAGGTGTATCGATCCGCAGCGACTCGGGGCTTGCGGTGAAGACCTTCTCCACGACGTTCGAAGCGCGTACGAGGCGCGCGTCCACCGCCGCGTGCGTGTACCACAGGTAAAGCCGCGCTCCGTGGCGCCGCGCAGGGCCGTCGGCGAGCAGCGCGTAGCGCGGAACCATGTGCGCGAGCACCACGTCGAAGCCGTCGTTCCCGAGCGCTTCGTTCAGGACGCGCCGGTAGCGGAACCAGCGACGCACCCGGCCATCGCGCCCGATCTCGCGCCAATCGACGTTCGCCGGAAGCCCCTCGGTGTCACCGACTTCCAGCGCGACGACGCGCACGCGCTCGACACGCCGTGCGAGGGCCTCGATCCAGCGCGGCACGAAGCCCAGAACCGCATCGCCGCGATCGAGCACTTGTGTAAGGAAGAGAAGCTTCATGAGGACTTCTCCAGGCGGGTTGCGGGAACCTTCACGCGCGCCCGGCCTCCGCCGCGATCTGTTTCAGCGCGTCCGCGTAACCGCGGATCGTGCGCGTGCGCTCGCAGTGCTGCACCGCGAGGCGTCCCGCTTCACCCAACACACGCCGCGCCGCTTCGTCCGCCAGCGTGCGCGCGATCGCCTCCGCCAACGACGTGACATCGAAGCCCGCGAAGCGCCCGTTCTCGCCGTCACGAATCAGCTCGTTCATCACGCCCACGCGCGTCGAGACGACGGGCGTCCCGCAGGCCATCGCTTCGACCGTGAAGCGCGGTCCACCCTCGCACGTCGAGGCGCAGACGACCACGCCGCTGGCGCGGTAGATCGCGGCCAACTCAGCGGCGGACTCGACCCACTCGACGAAGCGCGCGTCGACCTTCTTGGCCTCGGCGCGCGCGCGCACGGCCTTGCGCAGCGGGCCCTTGCCGACGAACAACGCGCGCAACTTCGTGCCGCGCGACGCCAGCAGCGCCAACGCGTCCACGATCCGATCGAGGCCCTTGTTGTTCACCATGCGGCCCACGAAGCACACGTCCTGCTCGATCGCGGGCGGCGTCTCGGCCGGCCGGAACACGTCGAAGTCGATGTACAGCGACGGGATCACGCGGATCTGTGCCGCCGGTACGCCCCAACTCACGAGTAGCGCCGGCATTTCCACCTGGTTCACGACACGGAACGCCGCCGCGCGCGATCGCGCCCAGCGCACATACGTTCGTGCGACACGCCTGTCGAACGTCTCGCGCCAATCCGCGGCCACCGGATGCCCGGGCACGTGATGGATCTCCGACAAGTACGGCACGCCCGTCGCGGCCGACAGGCGCGCGCTGCCGATGCCGTTGTAGAACCAGCCGTAATCGTGGCTGGTGATCAGCGCGTGTTCGTGCGCGGCGACGAGGCGCGCGCCCTCCTCCGCGATCCACGTCGGCATGCGCGAGCGACCGACGGGCGCCGTGTGGAAGTGCACGTGGCCTTCGATCACCGACACCGTCGGCGGACGCGGCGGGCGCGGGCACAGGACGTCGATACGCTCGAAGTGACGTGCGAACTCGCCCAGCAGCGTCGTGAACGGTCCGCGCTCACCGATCGCGACTTGGCGGTCGCCCGAAACCATCAGGAGGCGCATGCGTGTTCCTCCGCGACGCGCGCGTAGATGGCTTCGAGCCGGTCGGCGAGCGACGCGGCCGAATTGCGCTTCTCGACCCGTAGACGCGCGCGCACCGCGAGGCCGTTCGTGAGCTCCGGGCGTTCGAGGAACTGCGCCAGGCCGAAGGCGAGTTCGTCCGTGCTGCCGCCCAGCCAACCCGTACGCTCGTGCGCGACGAGTTCGGAGACGCCGCCGACCGACATGGCGATCGCCGGCTTGCCCGCCGCCGCCGCTTCGATCAGCGCGACGGGCGCACCCTCGTTGCGCGAAGTCAGCATCACCGCGTCCAAGTCGGCCAGCACGGCCGGCATGTCGTGACGCGCACCGACCATGTGCACGCGCGACCGCAGATCGGGCGCCAACGCGCCGATGCGGCGCTCCAATGCGCCGCGCATCTCGCCGTCGCCGACGTACACGAGCTGCAGTCGCGGATGGCGTACCGCGAGCAACTCGATCACATTCAGCGCGAGTTCGGGACGCTTGACCTCGGCCAATCGGCCGACGACGCCAACGAGGTACACGTCCTCGCCCGCGCCCACGAGCGCGCGTAGCGAACCTTCGCGTCCTTCGATGGCCAGGAAGGGGTCGAGTTCGATGCCCGGCGGCACGACGATCAGCCGACGCTCGTCCGCCACGACGCCCAGCCGCAACAGGTCCTCGGCCGTCGCGTGCGCCACCGCCAGCACGCGGTCCGTCTCGCGCGCGAGCTTCGTCTCC
>JBBQCC010000332.1:0-4605 GCA_038318285.1 Planctomycetota bacterium
GGCGACGTCGATCGCGGCCTGTTGGATCGCTTCTGAGGCGGCCTTGCGGCCGATCGCCTCGATGTAGCCCGACGCGTCCGTGATGTCCTTGATGTTGACGTTGATCAGGACGAGGCCGATCTTCTTCAGCTCGGGCTCGAGGTTCTTGAGGATCTTCTCGAGGAACGTCTCGCGGTCACGGTTGATCTCGTCGATGCGCATCGACGCGATGACCTGGCGCAGCTGGCCGAAGATGATGTCCTCGGCTTGCTTGACGATGTCGGCCGTCTTCAGTCCGAGCAGGCGAATGGAGGCGTTGTTCATGCCCTCTTCGTCGGTGCCGATCGCGACGGTGAACACCGACGGGACGTTGACGCGGATATTCTCGATCGAAAGCGCGCTCTGCAGCGGGATCTCGATCTGCAGCGGATCCAGCGCGAGATACTCGTAGTTCTGGATCAGTGGCCACACGAAGACGCCGCCGCCGTGGATGCATTTGCTGGAGCGCCCGGTGCCCGTCTTGCCGTAGACGACGAGGATCCGGTTGCTCGGACAGCGCTTGTACCGCCGCGCGACGACGAGGAAGAAGCTCAGGACCACGACGATCGCGAGCACGACCATCAGGATCACCGGGAGATCGGTCTCGCCGGCGAGGAGCAGGAGGGGGAATGCGTTCATGGTCGGGTTGCAGGCAGTATCGAGCGGTGGGAGGGGAGCTAGTGTGCGGTTGTGCGGCGTGCGCCGTCAGTCGATCGGCTCGACTTCGAACGTGTCGGCGGTGACCTGGCGCACGACGCGGACTTCCGCGCCGGTCTGGATCTCGACGTTCGCCTTCGTGAACGCCGCGAGTTCCGCGGTGCGTCCCTGCACGACGACGTGGATCTTGCCCTTGCCGCTGTTCGCGGGCGGAATGCGCAAGTACACGCGCGCCGTCATGCCGACTGCGCCGGCCGGGTTCAAGTTGCCCTGCGCAGTCAGCTTGTTCTGCAGGCTGAAGAGCCACGCGACCGCGACGAGCATGACGCCGCCCGCGCCGAGCGCCGCGCCGATCGTCGCCAGCGTGCTCCACTCGGCGCGCGTCCCGGCCCAACCGGCCAGCCCGAAGAACGCCAGGAACGCCGCGACCGTGCGCACGGAGAGCAGCGACAAGCCGCCTTCACCCGCGTGCGCCTCGCCGCTGTCGGCCTGACCGATGTCGTGGTCGGCGACGTTGATGTCGCTCGCATCGTCCCCGCCGCCGAACAGCAGCAGGATCGTCTGCAGGATCAGCACGGCTCCGCCCACGACGGCGCAGACGACGTAGACGGTCTCGGGCGAACCGGGCATGGCGGGCTCGGACACCGCGTCTCGCGAGACGGTGTCGGGGGGGGAGATGCGAGAGGGAAGTCCGGCACGCGCGCCCAGGGCGGCGCGACGCACGAACTGCCGGCGAGCGAGGCTCGTCGGCGGGAGAGACTACTCGCCCGCGCTCCGCTCCTTCAACGCGAGGACGATTCGCGCCGGCCTCCGGGGCACACGCGAGCCCCCGGGCGCGTGGATTCAGCGCAGCGTGAAGCGCTCGATTGCGCCGCACAACGCGGCGATCTTGCCCGCGCTCGTCCGCGGGTCCGTGATGTCCACGCGGATCACGGCCCAGCCCGAAGCCAGGTCGGCTTCGTCGACGACGCGAGCCGTCCAGCTCAGCGGCGGGCCGGCCAGGGCTCGGGCCAGAGCCTCGGCGCGCGCACGACCGGCCGTGCCGGGCTCGGGCAGGATCGCGATCCCGCCCAACGCGACCGTCGCCGGCGCCGCGGTGGGCAGCGCGAACCGCGGCACCTCCTCGCTGGCTTCGAAGCGACCGTAGAGCGTGTGCTCCTCGTCGCCCGGTCGGATCTCGACGACGTGTGCGACGCCGCGCTGCTCGACCTGGAACCAGTCGACGTACTCGTTCGCCAGCGCGAACCCCGGCTCCGTCGGCAGCTTCACCGCGATGCGCGCCGGTCCGCCGGAGATGTGCTCGACGTCGATCTGCACGCCCTCGGGTTCGACGGCGACGCGCAGACCGATCACCGCATCGCCGACGCGCAGACCGCGCACGCGCATCGCACGGCGCTCGATGCGGCCGCGCTCGACGGCCCGAGTGTGCGGCGGCGTGGCCGGCGTCAGCACGACGCCGTCGGGCAGCGCACCGGCGAGACCGCCCGCACCCACGGACGCATCGATCGGGATTCCGGGCAGAAAGCGCGGCAGCAACGCCGCGGCGAACTCGGGCTCGTCGGCGGCAGCCTCGAAACCGCGCCATGCGTCGTCGGTGCGACCTTGCGCCAATGCGAGCAGCGCAAGGTGCGCACGCGCTGCGGGGACGGACGCCGCCGCTTCGCGTTCCGGCTTCGTCGCGCCGGCTGCCGTGGCCAACGCCGCGCGCCAGCGCTCGAACGTCGCCGGGTCGAGCCAGTCCACCGCGCCGAACTCGCGGACGAGCGGAGGCGCCGCGACGGTCGGCGCCAAACCCGCGATCCGGTCCGCAACGGCGCCGGGGGGGAACTCGAACCGCGGCGGCGCGCCCGTGGGTGCGCCCTGGAGGGGTAGGGACAGCGCGTAGACGAGGATCGCTTCGAACACGCAGCCAAACTCGACTGCCCCCGCGGGCATGTCAAGTCCGCGCGCAGCGCGCGCGGACTCGCCGTTCGGTGCTTGAGCGCCGCGCCCCGGCGCGCGACACTGCGCGCATGGCTTCCCCCGCGAAGAACTCTCGATCCATCGACCGCGACCTGCTCGAGATGCTGGCCTGCCCCGAGACGCGCCAGAAACTGGCCGAAGCCGGGGCCGACCTGCTCGCGCGCGTGAACGCACGCGTGCGCGCGAAGGACGCCAAGAACGTCGGCGGCAAACCGGTCGAGATGGAGCTCGAGGCCGGCCTCGTCCGCCACGACGGAAAGATCGTGTACCCGATCCGCGACGGCATCCCGGTGCTGCTCGTGGACGAGGGCATTCCCACGTAGGGTGCGCTCGGTCGGCCGGACGCTGCGGGCCGCGGCCCGGACCCTGAGCCCGGCCCACCGATACGCGACTCGACGAGCTCGCTGCAAACGGCGCGACGATGATCCTGAGACACAGCCAGTACCCCGCGCGCACGATCCGGCTCGCGTACTGCCTGAACCTGCGCGAGTGCACGGACGTCGACCAGCTCGTCACGCTGCTGCGCGCGATCGTCGTGCCGCTGCGCATGCGCCTCGGAACGCGCGGTCCGTTCGGCGTCGGTCTGTATGCACCGGCGAAGCTCGCGCGCGAGCTAGCCGATCCGTCCGGATCGCACGCACTCGACACACTCGCGCGCGAGTGCGAAGCGCACGCGCTCGATCCGTTCACCTGGAATGCGTTCCCGTACGGCAATTTCGGCAACGAAGGCCTGAAGCAACGCGTGTTCGAACCGCCCTGGTCGAGCCGCGACCGCCTGGACTTCACGGCCGCCGTCGCGAGCGCCGCGACCGGACTGGCGCGACGCCTACGCGGAAACACCCGTTCGCCCGAGGAGCACGTCTCGATCAGCACGCACACTGGCGGCTGGGCCGCAAGTTGGAATTCGAAGAGTGACCTCGCCGAGGGTGCGTTCCAACAGGCGCGCTGCGTCGACGCGCTCGCGCGCCTCGAGGAAGCCAACGGCATCCGCACGATCCTGGCGCTGGAACCCGAGCCGGGCGCGAACGCACCCAGCCTGTCGGCGCTCGACGAGTACTTCGACTTCGCCAAACCGCGCGCGCGCGCGCTGCTCGAAGACGAGAAGAACCGTGACGAGGTGCACGCGACCGGACTCGTCGAACGGCACCTGGGCGTGTGCCTCGACACGTGCCACGCCGCCGTCGAGGGTGAAGCCGCGACCGTGACCGCCGACCTCGCCGCGAGCCGACGCGCGTCGCCGGCGAAGCTGCAGTACGCCAGCGCGCTGCGCGTCGTCGCACCGGGCTCGAACCCGGACGGCGTCGCGGCGCTGCTCGCGCTGGCCGAGCCGCGCTACCTGCACCAAGTGCGCGCACCCGGCGTCGGCGCACGGCTCGCGGTCGACGACCTGCCGCAGCTCGCGCTGGAGCTCGAGAGCGAACGCCGCGACGCCTGGCTGGCCGCGCCGGAGTGGACGTGCCACATGCACGTGCCCGTGGACCTCGAGACCGCCGGCGCCTCGCTGGCGACGACGCGCGACGAGTCCGATTCCATCCTCGCCGGCGCGCTGGCCGACCCCGACCGCTGGTCGACGCCCGAGCTGCACGTCGAGATCGAGACGTACACCTGGGAGGCGCTGCCCGGTTGGGTGCGCGGCGACGGCGCGATCGTCGAGGGCATCGAGCGCGAGTACCGGCACGTGCTGTCGCAGCTCGCGGACGCTGGGTGGCGCTGAGGGCGCGGATCGCCGCTCTTTTCGTGCGGTTCGAGGCCCGCCCGGAGCCCGTTCCGTGCTGGTTGACAGGCAGCCGCGCACGCCGTACCTTCCCCGCCCTCGAACGCAGCGCAAGCCAAGTTCGATCCCGGTCGGCCCCATCGTCTAGCCCGGCCTAGGACACCAGGTTTTCATCCTGGCGACAGGGGTTCAAATCCCCTTGGGGTCACCATCTCTCCTGCTCGCCTGCTACCGCCTCCATGAAGCGGAATGGG
>JBBQCC010000333.1:0-4561 GCA_038318285.1 Planctomycetota bacterium
TGCACCGCACGCTGCTCAAGGGCGGAGTGTTCCTGTATCCGCCGACGAAGAAGTCGCCCGAGGGCAAGCTGCGCCTGCTGTACGAGGTGAATCCGTTGGCGTTGATCATCGAGCAGGCCGGCGGCAAGGCCGTCGCCGGCACGGAACCCGTGTTGGCGGTGACGCCCAACGCGCTGCACCAGCGCATCGCGTGTTGCATGGGCTCGACCGAGGAGGTCGACCACGTGTTGCGGCACCTGCAGTAGGGGCTCGCCGGGTTCGCAGGCTCCGGGGCGGTGGCGTGTGGCCGCAGCCGACGCTGCGGAATTCTCGAGGTTCCTGTCGGGTGCGGCAGGGGAACGGAACGTTCGTTGGTGGCCGCGTCGCGCTCTTGCGCCGGCTTTCCCACCCCAGCTGCGTCCGACCGACGCGGCCACACGAACCCCGCTGCGCCCAACCGGCGCAGCACGACCTCGAGTTCCGCCATGCTCACCACGACTGCGCTCCTCTTCCTCCACGCCGCACTTCCCGCCGCCGATTTCGGCCCCGATTCCCCGCGCACCGCGCTCTCCATCCCGCGCGTCGACCGCGACCGCGTCGACTTCGACGTCCGCGAAGACGGCACGATCTGGGTCCGCGGTCGCACGTACAAGGCCAGCTTCGGTCGCGACGGTGCGACGTACGTGCCCTTCCTCGGCTCCGATGCGCCGCGCAACTATCCGGTCGAGCTGGACGTGACGCGTGTCACGATCGGCGGGACGGATCTCGCGTTCGACGCCGATGCTCCGGCGCGTCGCGAGGGCATGTCCGTCGCGTTCGACCGTGGCTCGTTCACCGAGCGCTTCCTCGTGACGCCGGATGGCGTCGAGCAGACCTTCGAATTCGCCAATCTTCCGTGCCGTGGCGAAATCGTCGTCGCGGTCGGCGTCGACAGCATGCTGGCGAGCCGCAGCGACGCGGATGGCTTCCGCTTCGAGAACGAGCTCGGCCACGTGCGTTACGGGAATGCGTTCGCACTCGACGCGCGCGGTCGCCGTGACGCGCTCGACGCGCGGCTAGCCGGGAACGGGATCGAGATCCGTGTGCCCGCGACGCGGGTGGACGCGGCGCTGCTGCCGCTGACGATCGACCCCGTCATCACGACCTACGCGGTGCGCGACACACCGATCGACGAGTTCGCGGCTGACACGGCCTACGACGCGACCGAGGGCGCCTACCTGACCGTCGTCGAAGAGGTCTTCAGTGCGCTCGACCACGACGTGCGCGCCGTACTCCACACGCCGGGCGGCACGGCGTTCCTGCAGCAATTCATCGACAGTTCGAACGCGAACTGGACGGCGCCAGCCGTCGCGAACAACAACGCGGCCGATCA
This sequence comes from Planctomycetota bacterium, assembly GCA_038318285.1. GTDB lineage: Bacteria > Planctomycetota > UBA1135 > UBA1135 > JAEUHZ01. The sequence goes on from JBBQCC010000333.1 coordinate 1,352, forward strand.
ATTCCTCGTGGTGGCCGCGGTCGGTGCATCTCCCGGTCGCGAGATCCAGGGGCGCACGGTCGAGTCGGACTCGACGCTGGCGCTGTCGCCCGTGATCCAGATCTCGACGCTGACCGCAGCCGGCGATCAGTACGCGCCCGACGTGGGTGGAGACTCGTCTACCACGGGACCGTCGTACTACTGCGTCGTGTACGAGGTGACGCCGGGTGCGGGCGAGCGTGATGTGCGCGGTCGACTCGTCGACACCGCCGGAGCGCTCGTCGGTCCGCTGCCGATCCTGATCAGCAACGACCCCGTCGACCTGGACGGGAATCCGGCCGTCAGCAACTCGAACGGTCACACGAGCGACGTGAACCAGTTCTGGAACATCGCTTTCGAGCGCGAAGTCAGCCCCGCGAATCACAACATCTACGCTCGTCGCATCGCATTCGACGGCACGCTGTCGAGCGGGCCGACGCTGCTCGCCGGGACTTCGGCCGACGAACGCAATCCGTCGTGCACGGCGGGTCTCGATCTCGTGGATGGCGCGCGGCCGTGGATGCTCGCGTACCAGATCGCCACGGGCGCCGACGGTTGGGACGTGCGCACGCGCGTGATCGACGGCCTCTCGATCCTCACGACCTTCGAGTTGTCGGCGCAGTTCGCCTCGAATTCGTTCCAGCAGATCGAGCCGGTGTGCGACACGGATGGCGAGAGCTTCGTCGTGGCCTACCTGGAACAGGCGACGCTCGGATTCGGCTCGACGGACATCAAGCTGTCCGCGCTGTACTGGTCGAGCGGCGCGCTGGGCGTGACCGAGGGCAACGTCTCGGTCTCGCCGGGTCTCGAGACCGACTTGCGCCCCAAAGTGTGCGCGAAGCGTTCGGGCGGTGCGACGAGCCGCGACGTGGTCGTCGTCTTCGATCGGGACGACAGCGGACCGAACGACGTACTAGCGACCTACTACCAGATCCCCGAGGGCGGTCCGGTCACCGCGTACTGCTTCGGCGACGGTTCGGGCCAAGCGTGCCCGTGCGGCAACGTCGGTTTGCCCGGACGCGGTTGCCCGAATTCGTTCAGCCCGCTCGGCGGCCGGCTGTTCACGGGCGGCGCGGCGTCGATCGAAGCCAACTCGATCACGCTGCTGGCCGACTCACTGCCGCCGAACGCGTCCGTGCTGTTCTTCCAAGGAACGGCGCAGACGGCGAGCGCCAACGGGATCGTCTTCGGTGACGGCCTGCGCTGCGCGTCGGGCACCGTGACCCGGTTGGGCACGAAGACCGCAGCGGCGGGCCTCGCCATCTACCCCGGCCCCGGCGACCAGTCGGTCGCGGTGCGCGGCAACGTGTCGCCGGGACAGACGCGCACCTACCAAGCGCACTACAGGAACAGCGCGAGCTTCTGCACCGTCGCGACCTACAACCTGACGAACGGCATCCGCGTGCTGTGGATCCCGTGATTGCGAGCACGGCTCCCGCGCCGATGCGCGGCCGGAGTACGTGATCCCACCGAGGCGGGGCGTTCGCGCGTCCCGCCTCCCTTGCGTCGATGCTCAGTCCGCGCCGGCGATCCGCTCGCGCAACCAAGCCTGCGCAGCGCGCCAGCCGCGCTCGACGGTGCGCGTCGAGACGCCGAGCAGCACGGCGACCTCGCTGACCTCGAGTCCGGCGAACCAGCGCAGCTCGACGATCCGTGCGTTCTCGGGGTCGATGCGCGCGAACACCTGCAACGCCTCGTCGAGCGCGACTACCGCTTCGGGCGTCTCGTTTAGCGCATTGGGCACGTCGAAGAACGTCACGCGTTGCACGTGCCCACCGCGCTTCTCGGCCAGGCGCGCGCGAGAGTGCTCCAGCAGGACGCGGCGCATCGCCGTCGACGCGATCGCCAGGAAGTGACTCTTGTTCTCCCAGTTCTGTTCGCGCTGGTCGACGAGACGCAAGTAGGCCTCGTTCACCAGTGCGGTCGGCTGCAGCGTGTGGTCGGGTCGCTCCCGTCCCAGGTGCCGCGCCGCCAAGGTCCGCAGCTCGGCCTGCACGGCCGCAGCGACGTGCTCCAGCTTGGACGAATCCCCGCCGCGCAAGTCGTGCAGCAGACGTGTGACGCTGTCGGCCATGATGTTCGCCGCGATCGCGCGGGAATGACGGAAGTGTGTCGCCTCGGGCGGTCGGAACGCACGAGGATTCACGAGAGTGCGCGCGCACCGGCCATTCCGGACCGGAGCGGTCCGATGCGGACCGAGGCGGCCCAGAACACTAGGATTCAGGCCCCACGCCAGGGCGGACTCGACGACAGATGGAAGCGCGCAAGGAAGACGAGGGAGCCTGGGCTCGCGCGCGCGAGGTGTTCCTCGACTGCCTCGACCTCGGTCCTGAAGAGCGCGAGCGCGCTCTCGCTAAACTCGCGGCGCAGGATCCCGAACTCGCCGGCTGGGTGCGCCGGCTCCTGGCACAGGACGCGCAGGCCGCCGGTTCGCGCATGCCCGAGCGCTTCGGTCCGTACGCGATCCAACGTCGCATCGCCGCCGGCGGGATGGGCGAGGTGTACCTCGGTCGCCGCGTCGACGGCGAGTTCGAGCGCGATGTGGCGATCAAGCTGTTGAAGCCGCGCTACGACAGCAAACATCTGCTGCGCCGTTTCCAGCGCGAGCGCAAGACTCTCGCAGCACTGGACCACGAGTACATCGTGCGGCTGTACGACGGCGGCACCACGGAACAGGGGCAGCCGTACCTCGTGCTGGAGTACGTGGACGGCGTCGCGCTCGACGAATTCTGCCGCCGCGATCGGCTCGACCTGCGCTCGAAACTCGAACTGTTCGGGCGCGTGCTCTCCGCCGTGGGGCACGCGCACACGCGCGGCGTCATCCATCGCGACTTGAAGCCCAGCAACATCCTCGTGCGCACCGACGGGACGCCGCGCCTGCTCGACTTCGGGATCGCGCACGCCGCCGAGGAAGAGATCGAGGGCACGCCGGTCGAGCGGTTGACGCAGACGGGACACCGCCTGTTCACGCCCGAATACGCCAGTCCGGAACAGATCCTGGGGCGCGACGTGACTCCCGCCAGCGATGTGTTCGCGCTCGGCGTCGTGCTGTACCAACTGCTCACGGGCGCAGTGCCGTGGCGATCCGACTTGGCGCAGCACGATCTCGAACGCGTGATCGTGGAGGACGAAACCGTGCCGCCCAGTCGGCGTGAGACCGGCACCGCGTGGCGGATGCTGTCCGGCGACCTC
>JBBQCC010000334.1:0-4547 GCA_038318285.1 Planctomycetota bacterium
GTGACTTTCGCTGTGCCGCGCAGCGCGGCGCGCGTCACTTGCCCGCCATGCCCAAGAAGGGCATGACGATCTCGAATGCGATCAGGATGATGATGATCCACTCGAGGACCTCCATGCGCTGCGTCGCCGCGTGGTCGTGGATCTTCTGGTAGATGCTGTCCAGCGTGTCGAGTTTGCGCAGGATCCCCGAGTTCCACTCGCTGAGGCGGAAGCGCTGCGTCGCCGTGCGGTGCACGCGCGCGAGGTACTGATCGCCCAGCAGCTTGAGCGCGTTCGTGACGCGCTCGAACAGGATCGCCCCCTCGACCTGCATCTCGGCGATGCGACGCATCTCCTTGCGCGCGGTGCCGGGCAAGCGCACGGCATTCAGCGAGCGCGGGGCCTGCAGCGCCTCGTAGGCGCGATCGAGCGATCGGTCCAATCTGCCGTCCAGGAATCGCATTTCGAGCAGTTCCAGGTTGGCGAACTCGAGCACGGACACGACGTCCTCGGGCTCCTGGTCCACGAGCAGGGCCGCGTTCCAATCGAGCACCGCGAGGTCCGCAGCGCCGAAGCGCACGCGACCCGAAAGCGCTTCGAGCACTTCCTGGCCCGAAGGCTCGTCGCGTTCGGCGCGCAGCAGCCGCGCGAATTCGGACGCGTGTGCGTTCAAGACTTCCTCGGGATCGACACCAGCGCCGAACGTCGGCACTTGGAAGACGAGGAAGTCCTCCTCGGGATCCGCGAGGTGCGGGTGCTCGACGTGCTCGCGGATCAGGTCGAGCAGGCGCCCGACGAGCTTCGCTGCATCCGTCTCGAACGTCGTGTCCGCGGCGAGTGCGCAGGAGAGCTCGATCAACTCGCTCAATGTGCCGTCGAATGGGATCGAGTAGCCGACGGAGACGCCACCGAAGTCGTACAGCAACACCTCCGCGGCGGAGGACGTGTGACGCCCGGCGATCTCCAGAGGTTCGACCTCGCGCACGAGACGCAGCGGCGGTGGATCGAATTGGAAGTACTGCGGCGCGTGGCCCTTGTGCCGGATGCGCTCGTCGGCTTCGAGCCCAGACACTTGCGTGCGGCACGCGTCGAGACGGATCGACAGGCCGATGTCGTAGGCGAAGAGAACGCGGACGGTGGCGCCCTGGATGCGGAGCTCGTGCATGGGAGGGCGGAGTCTACGGCAACCGGGTCGAGGCTCGGGCGCACGGCTGCACACACGACATCGAAACCGCGCGCCGAACGCGCGGTAGCATCGATCGATGCACTCGCCGAACCCGCCCAAGGCCGTGACGCGCGGCGTGCGGAGAATCCGAGCGTACGCGGCCGCGTGCACCGTGCTCGTGGCCCTAGCCGCCTGCGGACGCGGCCCGTTCCAAGGCGACGCCGTGTTGGACAGCTCCGGCCGCACAGTGTTGGGCCGCACACCGGCGGACTTGCTGCCGGTCGAGGAACGCCCCACCTGCGCCGAATTCGGCCTCGTTCGAATCGCGCCGATCACCGCGGAGATCGCGGGACGGAACATCGTCGGCTGGAGCCGCTCCGACGGCTACTCGAGTGACCCTTGGGCAGGCTCCGTGCTTCAAGTCTGGGCCGAGGGCGCCTACGTCCGACTCGACCGCAAGGATCGTGACAAGTACACGGTCGGAGTCCTGGATGCGCGTCGACTCGAAGTGCTCGTCGACGAATTGCGCGAGACCGGGATCCTGGAGCACGCGAAGTTCGACTACTGCGTGTTCGACGGTCAGACCGAGGATCTCCGCATCCGCACCCCCGAAGGCGAGCACTCGTTCGCGATCTGGCCCAGCCGGGCGGGTCGCGGACGCGACGGGCTGATGAAGCAGTTGCCCTGGACGGAGTGCATGCGCGCGCTCGAGGTACTGCGCCGTGTGCGCTCGGACGTGGAAGATCCACTCGCCGCGCACGAGAGAGATGGTGTGTTCGCGGCCTTCTCGCAGCGCAAGGGACAACTGCCGCGCTGATCGAGGTCGCAGACGAAACGGTGCGGAATCAAACTCGAGCGAGGTGCGCTTCACGCGTCACCGAACGAAATCGTGACTAGGCCGCGACCTTTCGGCGCCCCGAGCGTCGGAAGGGTGTGAGCCATGCCCCCAAGAGAAGTCGACGAGCCGCACCACGCCAGCTCGCGCTCTTCCCGCGCGGAGGTCGGCGTGAGGGCGCCGGACGCAAGCCGCAGGGCGCGCAGGCGCTGATGCCGCGAGACGCGCGGCCCATACTGGCCATGCGATTCCCGGTGCTCGTGACAATGCGCCTGTGCGAAGGGCTGCCGAGTCTGCGACGAGACCTCTCACTGCCGGTTCTCCATCGCTCCTTCGCGCGCGCGTCCGAACACCCTCCCTTTCGCGTCGTGCACGCGTCGATCCAGTCCAACCACGTGCACCTCCTGGTCGAAGCTCGGGAAGCCGAGTCGCTCGCCCACGGCATGTGCGGCCTGCAGGTGCGCATCGCGCGCGGCCTGAACCGGGTCTGGCGACGCAGTGGCAAGGTTCTCGCGGATCGGTATCACGCCCGCGTGTTGCGCACGCCGAACGAGGTGCGCCGGGCGCTCGTGTACGTGCTGCAGAACGCGCGCAAGCACGGGTGCGGCGGACCCGCAGTCGACGCGTACAGTTCCGGCCCCTGGTTCGACGGTTGGCGTGAGCCGCCCGACAAGCGCGATCGCGGGTTCGCGCTCGGACTCGACTCCCCGTTCGCGCCCGCTCGAACCTGGCTGCTGCGTGTCGGCTGGCGCAGGCACGGTTTGATCGGAATCGAAGAGTCTCCTTCGACGTGACGGATCCAAAGTGGGCGCAGCGATCCGACTGCCATACCGCAAACGGTGCGGAATCAAAACTCCCCAAGTCGCAGGCGCGAGCAGCAGCGAATAGGCTGAACTTCAGTAGCCCGGACCTCGCTGGCACCGCGTTCCGCTCACACGCTCGAGCGAGGGAATCGCAGACAGAGACCGCGCACCTTCGCGGTGTGGTACGACACGCGATCGAGCTCGTCCGGCAGCTTGATGCTGCTCGACGCAGCGATCCGACGGGCGCGGCATGAACGGTGCGGAATCAAACTCTCCCGCGCGGTGGCGCGAGCAGCACGGAACACGCCGAAATGCCGGAACGCGGAGCCCGTTGGCCCCGCGTTCCCTTCGAGCGCTCAGGCGGACGAGCCGCGCCTCAGAGCTTGCGAACCTTCACGTTCCGGAACGCTACGCGATCGCCGTGGTCCTGCAGCGCGATCCGGCCCGTCTTCGGTTGGCCGTAGTTCGGCATCGAAGCGAATTTGCTGGCGGCGACGGCGGCCTTCCAGGCGTCGGTCCACAGCTCGTACTCGACGATCTTGTCGCCATTGAGCCAGTGCTCGACGTGCGGCCCCTTCACGACGAGGCGCGCCGAGTTCCACATGCCGACCGGACGCGTCAAGTCGCGCACTGGCGCGTCCAGCGCGTAGTTCGAGCCAGCCGACGTCAGCGGGTTGCGGCCGTCGGGATGGCCATCGTTGTCGAGGATCTGCATCTCGGGACCGCTCTCCCAGATGTAGTTGCCGTCGTCGGAGACGTGGAAAATCACGCCGCTGTTGCCGCCTTCGGGGATGCGCCAGTCGAGCGCGAGCTCGAAATCGGTGTACGTGTCGTTCGTGACGAGGTCGCCGCCGTCGCCGGTGCGCACCATCGCGCCGCCCTCGACTGCCCAACCGCGCACCGGCCCGCTCGCCTTGAAGTTCTTCCAGCCCTCGAAGCCCTGGCCGTCGAAGAGCAGCTTCCAACCGGCCTTGCGCTCCGCATCACTCAGCACGTTCTGCGGATTCGGCGGCGGAGCGGCTCGCAGTGCCAGCGGCCGACTCGACGGGATCTTGTTGAGCGTGTACCAGGCCTCGGTGGACCACAGCTTCGAGCCGGCCGCGTCCGTGATCGGACCGACGACGCGCGCGTGGACGACGCGACCTTCCTCGAGGCCGTCCACTTGCAACGTGACGCGACGGCGGTCTTCAAAGATCGAGACCGCGCGCACTGTGAGTCGGCGCTCGTCGATCTTCGGTCCGCCGTACTCCTCGGTCGGGACGTAGCGCCAGTCCTCGAGGAGCCAGTTCTCCGTCTCCCAACCGATGTCCGCGGCGAGCGGCTCCGTGAACGACAATTCGAATCCGCCGGTCAGCGCGCGCATGTCGAGCAGGTCGAAGACCGAGCCGCCCTCCGTTCCGCCTCGCCAGGCGATGCGCTGCAGACCGAACTTCAGCTTGCCTTCCTGTCCCCAGTTGCCGGTCGAGCCGACGCCGCCCACGTACAGTGCACCGTCCGGACCCACGACGAGGCGGTTCATCCCGGCTTCGAGGCCTTGTGTCCAGCGCATCACCGCGGCTTGCCAGACGCCGTCGACCTCGTCCAGCGAGTCGCGCTGCAAGCCGCCGTACGTGACGTCGGTGTGCGCGACCTGACCCGAATACGGCCCGAATCCCGGCGGGATCGTGCATGGTTGGCTGGGACTGTTGCCGATCTCGTTCTGCGGCAGCCAGGCGACGGGCGGCGTGACCGGGAGATTCGCCGCACGCTCACCGAGGACGGCGCG
>JBBQCC010000335.1:0-4525 GCA_038318285.1 Planctomycetota bacterium
GGCGGCGAGCCCTACGCTCAACTCCGGAATGGTCGGAGCAGGTGCTTACACCATGACGCCCGGATCCCGAACCGCGAGAACACCATCAACCAGTCGGCGCCGAAACCACCGCCAACCCATCAGCCGACGTGCTCCCTAACAAGTTAGATCAGTTAGATGGCAACGAAGCGCAAGAATCCCAGCAAGTCCACGCGCGCACTGGCTCGGCGTCCAATCGTGCAATCGCCGCTTGCACAACTGCCGAAGGAAGCTCGCGATCGGCGTGCGGTCGGGCGATCGGGCACCGTAGAAGCGCTATTCCCCACGCCACCGCCCACGGTGGAGTTGCCATTGGAATACGCCGCGGTGCTTGGCGAGCTGAAGCAGCGCATCGAGCAAGCCCGCCTCGCTACCGTCATTGCTGCGAACACCGGGATGATCCGGCTCTACTGGCATGTCGGCCGCGTCATCCTTGCTAGGCAGGAGCGGGAAGGGTGGGGCGCGAAGGTGATCGACCGACTCTCCTACGATCTGCGCCAAGCGTTCCCCGACATGAGTGGCCTGTCAGCGCGAAACCTGAAGTACATGCGCGCCTTCGCGTCGAAGTGGACCGATCGCGAAATCGTGCAAGCACCGCTTGCACAATCGACCTGGTACCACCATCTCGCGCTGATCGAGAAGCTCGACGATAAAGTGGTGTTGGTACGCCACGCGCGCCGTCGAGCACGGTTGGTCGCGCAACATCCAGACGGCGCGCCAGCTCCTCGGTAACGAGGTGCTCGTAGACACCCTCGGGAAGCGTGACCGCTGGCCCACCAACCCGCCGTGACATCGCACCGATCGTACAGGAGCACGTTAGGATACGGCGCTCGTGTCGGTGTTTCTGGAGGTGCCGGAGGAGGCGTGGAGCCTCGCCAACGCGCTCGCGTTCGCGTTCCGCGGACAGCTACATTCCACAGGCTCGCGGAGCTCCTCGAGCCATTCTTTATTATCCGGATCGAACGACTCGACTATCCAAGTTAACTTGCCGGCCACCTCTGACAAGGTCGCTCGGCATGGAGCTGAACTTGGAGGCCGCCGCCGGGCCCACAGGGACCCCGATGTCTTCGCACGTGTAACGGACCTGAACGCGGAATGCGTCACCGTGATGACGGCCGACGGAGACCTTGGCCGCGTCGACGATCTGGCGGTTTCTTGGGGCCGACGCTTTTGAGTACGTCCATGGCGTTCATCAGGTACGCTTGAAACATGGCCGTGCCGCAACAGCTCCTTCAGCAACTCCTTGCGCTCGACGAGAACGTGCGGCGCGAGCTGGGGCACGCCCTGTTGGAGAGCGTGGACACCTGGGACGACGACGAGACAACGCCCAAGGAGCAGGCGCAGCTCGACGCGATCATCGCGCAGTCGATCGCGGAGTCCGACGCCGGCCTTGCGATTCCGATCGAGCAGGCGATCGACGAGCTTCGCGCCAAGCGCGCTGCCCGCGCCGCACGTTGACGTGACTATCACCGTCAAGATCTTGCCGGCGGCGCGGCGCATGCTCGACGCGGCCGACGTGCGCTGGGGCGACGAGCACGGGCTGTTTGCCGATAATCCTCTGTTCGAGCAGATCACGCACGCTAGCGAACTCCTGCAAGCCAACCCCGAACTCGGAAAGATCGTCCGGCGTGGTCGCTCCGTGATCTACCGGCTTGTTCTGCCGTCACGCTGGCACCTGTATTATCGCTACCTCGCCGACCGCGAGGTCGTTGAGATCGACGCCGTCTGGTACGGCGGCCGAGGTGACGAGCCACCGCTCTGACCCGCTTGTACGATTGGAGCGGCACCATGCCGACAGGCTGGCGCTCGGCCGCTACGCGGAATCGTCCCACCCGAGCTCGGACTGTGGTGCGTCGCGAGCGGGAAGGTCGCGGATTCGGCGGCAAGGCCGAGGGCGTCGAGGAGCGCGCGCACGATCGGGGTCGGTGTTCCTCGGTGATCCGGACCGGGGTTGATGAATCGCTGCACCAATGCAGCGTGGGTCCGCGCAGCGGACATTCAAGAACCCGTCGAAGCTCGTGAATGGTGGCTCGGTCATCGAAGAACACTATATCGGCCGCCAGGAGGCGCCGCCGCAGCTCCTTCGTTGGCTTCAGCGGCGTCGTTCGTCGGTCTGTTGGCCAGCGAAAGCCTACGCACCAGACCTACGTGATCGTGAATTGGACACCATCCCGGCATACGTACGGCCGCTCGGTGCCGTCGCGGCCAGCGTCCACGTTCGGTGGATCCGTTCCACAACCACGTCTCGTTCGAGGTCCCGCCGTTCAGATCCTTCCCTCCGTGGAGGACGAGGGCACGCGCTCGTCGTCGAAAGCCATCGCCATGGCGACGCTCGCGGCCGGCGAGGTCGCCGTCGTGCGATCGAGCTACGTGACGCCATCCCATTCCCAGGTGTCACGCAGCAGGCTGAAGAAGGCGAAGCCACCGAACATTTCGACGCGCTGGCGCACCGAGTCGTAGGCGAGCCGATGGTCCGGCGCGTGGGTGGCGACGTCACGGCGATCCGTTCGGCCAGTTGGTCCCATTCCACTCCCAGGTATCGGCGAACACGGCGGAACCGTCGCGGCCACCGAACGGGACGATCACGCCGCGGCTCGCGTCGTGCGTCATGGAACCGTGCCCACGCGCGGGTGGCGACGCCGGTAGATGGAACTCGGTCGAGTTCGTGCCATCCCACGACCAGGTGTCGGCGACGTCCACTTCCACCTCGTCGTGCCCGATGGCGTGTTCGTCGAAGCGGGCGAGGGGCTGCGGTTCGAGATGCTGCCGGTTCCGACCAATGCCGACGTCCTCGCGATCCGCGACCGGGTCATACGCCGCGTCGCGCGCCGGCTCGCGAACGAGGCTGCGACGGCGAGCGGCGCGCAGGCCGGCTGCGCTATCCGCGGAGCCTCAAGACCGCGCCGGACTTCTCGGGCATCGCGAACGAGACGCGGCTGTAGTCTTCGGCGAACGCGTCCGGGTGCAGGTGCGCGTAGACCTGCTGGGTGATCGCGACGCTCGAGTGACCGAGGATCTTTGAGAGCTTGAAGATGTCGCCGCCGGACGCCAGGAAGAGGCCGGCGAAGGTGTGCCGCAGGTCGTGGAGCCGGAACCACTTTCGAGAGCCCGGCGCGCAATACCGCCGCCTTGAACGGGCGGAAGACGCTCGTCTTGTTGCGCGGCAGCTGCTCGTCGAACTTGTCGAGCTTTGCGCCGGGCCAGAGCAGGGTGTTCTTGCCCTTCGCGAGCTTCATCTCGCGGAGCACCGTCAGCACCGAATCGAAGATCGGGACGTGGCGTAGGCGGCCGGACTTCGGAGCGCCACGCCGGCCGCGGTGGACATGGATCACCCGGTGCTGCAGATCGACGTCGGTCCACATCAGGTGCAGCGCCTCGTCGAGGCGCATGCCGGTGCCGACCAGTACGGCCACGAGCGTGCGGATGTTGTCGCTGCAGGCGCTCAGCAGCTTCTGCACTTCGCCGGCAGATTGGAGCCAGAGGAACGGGCGCTCGGCGACCTCGAGGTCGCGGATGAACTTCACCGCATGTTCGGCGCACCACCCTTGCTCGATGAAGTAGTTGAAGGCCGCGGACAGCGCTGCGAACAACGTGTTGATCGTGACGTTGCCGATCGGTTTCTCGCGGTGCTTGAGCGAGGTGCGTAGATCGATCAGCTTGGCCTTCGTGATCTTCACGACCGGCGTGCTGTCGAACGTCGGGCGGACGTAGAGCCGCATGCGATCCGCGTACTCGTCGTGCGAACGTTGGTCTGCGATCGCGCGCAGCCACGCGTCGAGCGCGTCGCCCAGCGTGCGCTCCGAGTCGACGGCGGGAGGTAGGTCGCCAGCTTTGATCGCGCGTTGCGTGACGCGGTGCTGGGCGTCGGCGTCTTCGGCATCGCGCCGCGTGACGAGCGTGCCGACGTAGACCCGGGTGCGTTGGTCGCGGATGCGATCGCGCGCATGAACCTGGAAGTCGAGCGACCGGCCGGCGTTCGATCACGACCGCTTCGGCGGCCACGGAACGAACTTGCTCACGCGCGCCTGATACGCACGATACGCGTCGCCGCGGCTCTTGATCGACTGCGCCTCCGTCGGTGGAATGCCCGTGACGAACAGCATCGAGCACAGCAACAGCGCCTGCGGTACGAGCGCGACCAGGCCCCACGCGCCGAACGCCAAGCCGTACACCGCGTACCCGAGCCACACGCACCACTCGAAGAAGTAGTTCCCCGCGGCGGTTGAAGCGTCTGAAATCATTAGTTTCTCGACGGCGCCAAACGGGAGAACGCGGGACGAGTCCTCGTCGGAGGCGTGATCGTTGAGGAATGCGCGGGGTAGAAGCGGTGTAGAACGCGCGCGCCTGCCGGATAAGTGTCACGCCGTCTGTCAAGGCCTGTCGCCAGGCGTGACAGCCCATGAATTGGCGGGAAAAAACCATGTCTTTGACATGGTCTCCAATTTCCGCGCGCTTTCTCGGCCGTCGCGAGATCAGAGGGTTAGGTTATCAATTACGGGTGCCGAAG
>JBBQCC010000336.1:0-4519 GCA_038318285.1 Planctomycetota bacterium
TGGCTTTGGTGCGATGCGGCTGCGCCCAGCTGACTACCCAGCGGCCGGCTGTGGAAGTAGGCATCCGACTCGGCCGGCGACACCTGCTCGACCGCGCCTTCGATGCGCACCTGGCGCTCCAGCTCGGCCCAGTAGAACACCAGCGCGGCGCGCGGATTATCGGCCAGCTCGTGGCCTTTGCGGCTGTCGTAGTTCGTGAAAAACACAAAGCCGCGCACATCCACGCCCTTGATCAGCACCATGCGCACGGAGGGCGCGCCCTCGGCGCTCACTGTCGCCAGGGCCGTTGCAGTCGGTTCCAGCGCCTCCGAGGCTATCGCCTCGTCGAGCCAGTGACGAAACTGCGCGATCGGGTCTGCATCGGCGCACGATTCGTCGAACTCCGCCAATCGATAGTCGCTGCGAATGTGGGCCAGGTCCGTCACGTTCTTCTTGGTCACGTCGTTCATTTCAATTCGCGTCTGTCCCCGCCGGTGTCGCGGCGCGCGCGCGCAGCTGACCACAGGCGCCGTCTACGTCCTGCCCGGCGGAGCGCCGCAATTTCGCGAGGATGCCGCGCTCGTGGAGCCACTGCGACATCGCGCGCATGCGTTCGAGGCTCGGACGCTCGTACGCGACACCGTCCACGCGGTTCCAAGGTATGAAGTTGATCACGCCGTAGCGTCCGTCGAGCAGGCGTTGGATGCCCTCGAGCTCGTCGTCGCCGTCGTTGACGCCAGCCATCAACGTCCACTGGTACTGCGTCGGGATCCCGCTCGCGAGCGCGTACTCCTCGGCCAGCGCGACGAGCTCCGACGGATCGACCGCCGGCGCGCGCGGCAGCAGGTCGCGCCGTCGCGCCGCGTTCGTCGTGTGCAGGGAGAGCGCGATCGCGGGTTTCACGTCGCGTGCACTGAGCCGCGCGAAGAGACGTCGATCACCGACCGTCGAGATCACGAGGTTTTTGCGCCCAATCCCGCCCCAGGCGATCAGCGCATCGATCGCCTCCAACACGCGATCCAGGTTGTGCGCCGGCTCGCCCATGCCCATGAACACGACGCGGCGCACCGGGCCGCGTCGTCGCGCGAGCGCGACCTGCGCCAGGATTTCCAGCGTCGTCAAATTGCGCACGAGACCTTCGCGCCCGGTCATGCAGAACGCACAGCCGACGGCGCAGCCGATCTGCGTACTCGCGCACAGGGACGAGCTCGGCAGGCGCACCGTTTCGATCGAACGACCGTCGGCGACGCGCACGAGCAGGCGCTCGGACGCGTCCTCGCCCGGGTGGATCGACTCGACGGTCGCGGCGCACTCCAGCTCGATGCCGATGGCTGCGATCTCGGCCGAAAGCGACGCGGGCAGCGCTGCATCACCGCGGGTCGTTCGCGCGTCGAGCGCGCGGCCCGCGAGCCAGTTCACGAGCACGCGCCGCTCGTGCACGGGCTTCGCACCGGCTGCGCGCAGTCGCTGGAGCAGGACTTCCACCGCTGGATGCTACCGAGTCCTCGGCAAGGGACGTGTCCCGTGGGCCGGGTGCTGCCGGATTCGCGGCGTCACCCGATCCGGAGAACCCGCACGGTCGAGTGCTTCGCAGGCACTCAGGCCAGCGCGCGGCGCATGATCCAACCGCCGCACCAACCCGCCGCGAGGCAGACCACGACGGTCGCGAGCGCGTATCCGCCGGCGACCGCGGGGCCGCGAGCCTCGAGCAACTTGAGCGTGTCGAGGTTGAAGGTGGAGTAGGTCGTGAACCCGCCGAGCAATCCGACCGCGATGAAGGCGCGCGCTGATTCCAGGTCGTCGCGCTGTGCTGCGAAGCCGGCGAATGCACCCAACGCGATGCTGCCCAGCACGTTCACCGTGAACGTGGGCCAGGGGAAACCCTCGATCGAACCGGGGTGCAGCAGACGGCCCACGCCGAATCGCGCGAGCGAGCCGAGACCACCGCCGAGGAACACGAGCAGAGCTGCGTTCACTTCGCGCCCGCCGGGATGCTCGGCGCGATGCCACCGCGCAAGCGCGGATCGATGCGCGTGTCCGAACGGCCGCGCAGCGCGAGCAAGCGCGCTTCCTGAGGGAGCTCGGCGCGCAGTGCGCCCTCGACGAGCGCGTTGTACGTCTCGACCGTCGTGTCGAATCCGATCAGGGCGTCGGCGAGCAACGTTCCCTCGCCGAACCGTCGCACTGCGATCAAGGCCTCGTAGTCACGCGCGGAATCCTCGCGCAAGACGTTCAGGCGGTGCTTCGTCGCACCAGCGTCTCCGGTTGCGGCGACCTCCTCGTACTGACGCTTGCGATCCTTCAGGCTCTCCAGCGCATCGGCCACGGTCGAGGCGTAGTCCGAGTAGCGTCGATCCGTGTAGAAGAGGTCGCGCAGCGCGGGCGCGATTCGTTTGCGCAACTCGGCCTTGCGCGCTTCCTGCTGCGCGTCCACCGGGATCGGATTGCCCTCCTCGTCGAACGCCGCCTGCGGCGCCAGATCGTCGTACACCCGGAGCATGCGCTGCTCGGCCTTCAGCTTCTGGCACAGGGCGAACCAGCTTCGGAATTGCTCGTCCGTCGCGGCCCCCGATCGGATGGGCGGCTCCATCGCGCCGGCGAGCTTTGCGATCGCGTCCGCCGCCTTCGGATAGATTTGCTGCAGCCGCATCAGCTCGTCGAACGCCGCGTCGGACAACGGACCGCCCTGCACGAGGACGGCCAAGTATTCCGCGAGCGCCGCGTCGAGCTCGCCGCGGTCGCACAGGAAGTCGGCATGGCGCAAGCGCATCTCGGGGTCGTCCTCGTGGCCCTTGCGGCGCTTCTGCAGCCGCTCGAACGCATCGCCGCCCTTCAGGATTTCGTCGCCCTGCTGACGGAGTTCCTTGGACTCGCGCAGGCCGACGAGGCGATCGATCTCGGTGCCTTTCGCGTCGGCGAAGAGGTACGTCGGCGAGATGCGGATGCGGTAGCGACGAGCGAGGTCCGGCTGCGCGGCGGTATCGACCTGGATCGCGACGACCGTGTCGTCGAACCAAGAGCGCAACTTCACCTCCTTGAGCATGTCCGCGGCGATGCGGGCGCACTCGGCCTCGCCGTCGCAAAAGAGGAGCATCATCGGCTTGCGCTCGACGCGCGCGGCTGATTTCGCGGCATCGAAATCGATTCCACGCAGCCCTACGGGGCGCTTGTCGGCGTGGGAAGCGGCCGCGGGGGCGAGCAGCAGGCTGGCGAGCGCGAGCAAGACTGCGGAAAGCGAGTTCATCCGGTCGATGGGGGGAGGATACCTTTCACGAGGTCACTTGGGATCGATCCATGCTCTCCATTCTCCTCGCCGCCGCCCTCTGTCCGAGTACCCCGACTCCGTGCGCGGAGGGCGTGCAGATGACCCTGCCGATCACGGCGACGGATGTGCAAATCCGCTTCACGGCTCCCGCCTGGGAGTCGGATCCGACGCGCGCGGAGCTGCTCGAAAAAACTGCGGGCAAGCACCTCTTGGCCGCCGGATTCTTCGGTAGCCCCGACGTGCGCGTGACGATCATCGGCGGACCGGCTAGCGACGTCGACGGCGACGCGTGCCGCAAGGCCGTTCTCGGAGATCGCCTGCTCGGCATGGGCGTCTCGACGATCGCGGGGTTCGCGACCGCGGCGACGATTCGCGAGCTGAACCCACCATACCGCGAGTTTGACCGCCATGCCTTCGTGCTCGGAGCCGGCGCGATGGCGCACGTGCAGATCGTCGCTTTGGAGGAAGGCGATCCGGAGAAGTTCGGCGATGCCCGTTTCGAGGCGCTGCTCGCCAGCGCGCGCTTCGCAGTCCTGCGCCGTACGGACTGGGACGACATGCCCGAGGCCTACCTCGAGCTGTCGAACGCAGCGGCCGCGCGCGCGGACGGCCCCGCGTGGTTGCGCGAGCGCGCCCAGAAGTCCGGCGCGAGCTGGATCACGAAGCTCGCCGCCGTCGAACACGCGCACGCGATCCGATCCACGGAGGATTACGTGCTCGAACTCGGCGGGGAAGTGCGCGCCGAGCTGCTGTCCAGGCCCGAGCGCACGCACGCCGAGGACGCCGGACTGCTCCTCGCCGAAGACGGCCTCGCGATCGCCCTGCTGCGCGCCGGCGAACTCGACGCCGCCCAAGAGCACCTCGAGATCGCCACCACCCTCGCGACGCACTTCAGCCCCCGCACCATCGCCTCGATCGCCGCCAGCACCGCCTGCCTGCGCGCGACGAAGAAGGACGCCGACGGCGTGGTGGCGATCCTCACCAAGGCCTACGAACAGGACCCGGCCCTGCGCTACCGCCTGCAGCACGAGCCGTTGCTGGATCCGGTGCGGGGGGACTTGCGGGTTGGGGAGTTGTTGAAGGTCGTGTTGCAGATGAAGTCGGGGCGGCAGTTGGGGCACTGAGGGAACCCGACGGAAGCTGACCCTGTTCGCTGGGCTTTCCTGGGGGCGGGGAGCCTCCCTGAGGCCCCGATTCCGGCCGGAATCCGCGCCCGCAGTGCCTTCAAGCCGCGCGTGGGATGGCCCCCCTCCACTCGAGAATGTCACGGGCCGG
>JBBQCC010000337.1:0-4493 GCA_038318285.1 Planctomycetota bacterium
GACGTCGCCGCGCCGCCCTCCGACATCGTGAACGGGCGCGTCGTGCTGCCCGGCGTCGAGGACACGGGCGAGCGTTCGCCGGTGCAGATCCGCGCGCTCGCGCCGACGTGGGATGCGGCAAGCGGCTGGACGGCGGAGATCGCCTTCGACGTGGACGCGGAGGGTCCGCTCTCGCTGGCGCTTCTGACGCCGCAGTTCGGGACCTTCGCGTGGGAGTTCGTCCGCCCGTCGGGCGCGACGATCGACGCCGCGGAACTGGGCCGCAGCGCGCAGCGCGATACGCGCGAGAATGCGTTCGAGGATTCGACGTGGAGCGCCGACCGCTGGGATTTGTCGGCCGCGGAGCGCGGCGCGTGGCGCGTGCGGCTCACGGCTCCGCCGCGCGCGAGCACCGAAGCGCCGCCGACGGGCTGGCTCGTCGCGCGCACGGCCGGTCGCGCACGGCTCGTCGTGCACGCCTCGACGCTCGAGACGCGCAGCGACGTGCACGTCGGCGTCGTCGCGCGGTTCGAGGACGCGCAGGCGATGTCGGACGTGCACGGTCGAGCGGTCGTGCAGCTCGCGACGGGCTCGATCGCACTCGATCTCGCGGACGACGGTCAGCACGCCGACGGCGCGGCGGGCGACGGAGTCTTCGGCGCGTACTTGCCTGCATGGACCAGCGGCGACGTCCTCGCGCGCGTGGACCTCGTCGGCACGGCACAGGACGGTGGGACGATCGCGCGCACCGCGAATTTGGCCTTCCCCATGATCGAACGACGCGCCGCGTTGACCGGCCGCGTCGAGACGGACTTCGACGAGTTCGACCGCGTGCGCATTGAGCTCGCAGTGCTGCCGCTCGGTCCGCCGGCCAGGCTGCTCGTCGCGAGCGAGGTCTGGGGCACGAACCTGGACGGCGAGCTCGTCCCCGTCGCCTGGTTGGCGCGCATGCAAGAACCGCGCGCGGAGCGCGTCGCACTGGCCCTCGACCGCCGCTGGATCGAACGCGCGGGCGCCGGCGCGCCGTTCGTGCTGCGCCACGTGCGCGTGCAGGACCCGGACACGTGCGTCCCCCACGACCTCGCCGACGAGATCGCGCTCGACATGCCGCCGCTGCCGCCGGCGCACGCGGCGCGACCGATCCCGGTGACGCCGTCGATGCTGCAGGGCCCCGGCATCTCCGCGACGCGCGCCGGTCCGCACACGGCGGGCACGCCCATCCTGATCCAGCCGGCGGTGCTCTTGGTGCACGGCTACTGCTCGGGCGGTTCGATCTGGCCCGCAGCGGATTTCAGCCAGCCCAAGCAGGAGTTCCTGGATCCGAACGCGAACCGATCACACGACCAGTTCGCGCAGCTCATGCTGCAGGCGACGAGCTCACTCAGCTCGTTCGGCGTCGTCGCGCACAGCCAGGGCGGCATGGCCGCGCTGCACCTGTACACGTACTACGCGAGCGGTCTCGACACGGCGACCGGACCGCGTCTGATCCAGAGCCTGTGCTCGCCGTACCTCGGAACCCCGCTCGCTTCGCTGGGTTTTTTCGCCTGCGGCGTGAACAGCAACATGACTCCGAGCGGCAGCACCACCTGGCTCGCCGGCATTCCGACCTGGGCGCGCGCGCAGGTCTTCTACTGGACGACCCAGAACAGCGGGTCGGCCTGCAACGGGCTCGTCAACCTGTTCCTCTCGTCGCCGAACGACGGCACGGTCGAGATGTTCCGTGGCCAGCTCGTCGGCGGAAACTCGCTGGGTCACCTGCTGGGTTGGTGCCACACGACGGGCATGAGCAACCCCGCGTCGTACACCGATCACGTACGCAACGCCGAGCGCGACGCGCAAGCCGCGCGTTGACAGCCGTTGCCGGACATGTTTCGGTCACCGGGATGCAGTTGATCCACGACGACTCGTCCGAAGGGAACGCATGGTCTTCTCGTTCAGCCGACTGACGGACGGCGCCTCCACCACCGAGCAGCGCAAGTTGCGCGAAGTGCGCGCGATCTTCGTCAAGCACTTCCCGGACACGCCGGGCTTCATGGAGAAGCTCGTGGAGCTGCTCCGAAGCCGCCGCGAGCAACCCTTCGAGCTGCTCCTGCGCACCGCGGAGGACGGCGCTGGGCGCGTCCGCGCCTTCGCGGTCGTGTACTGCTGGCCCAAGCTGCGCGCGGCCTACCTCGACTTCATCGTCGCCGACGACCTGAAGCCCTCGCGCACCGGCGCGGGAGGTGCGCTGTATGAAGTGATCCGTGAGGACCTCGCGCTGCGCGGGATCACCGGGCTCTACATGGACGTGCCCCCGGACGATGCCGAGCGCGTCTCCGATCCCGCGCGCCTGCCCGTGAACAAGAAGCGGCTCGCGTTCTACGAGCGGTACGGCGCGCGTCCGATCGTGAACACCCTCTACGACGGGCCGCCGCCGCTCGGTCAGAAGTACGACCCGCCGTTCCTCGTCTTCGACGGCCTCGGCCGGCCGGGACTCCCGAGCCGCGACACGGTCCGTGAGGTGATCCGCGCCGTGCTGGTGGGGAAATACGGCTGGGACAAGTCCGATCCGCACACGCAGAAGATCGTGCGCTCCGTCGTCGACGATCCCGTCCAGTTGCGGGCGCCGCAGTACAAGGGCACGGCGAGCACGGTCAAGCCGACTTACACGCACACCTCGCCCTTGCAGGTCGTGATCTCGCCGCACCACGAGATCCACCACGTGCGCGAGCGCGGCTACGTCGAGCGGCCCGCGCGCGTCGAAGCGATCCTCGCGGGTCTCGCGGAGTTCGCGCCCAAACGTACGGAGGTTACGCACGTCGGCACGGACCTGATCGAGGCCGTGCACGACAAGGATCTCGTCCGTTACGTCGAGCGCATGGCGGCGAAGCTCAAGCCCGACGAGACGCTCTACCCCTACGTCTTCCCCATTCGGCGGCCGGATCGAAAGCCCAAGGAACACTGGGTGCGCGCCGGCTACTACTGCATCGACACGTTCACGCCGCTGTCGCGCTCGGCGATCGCCGCTGCGCGCGGTGCCGTCGACTGCGCCGTCAGCGGTGCCATGCTCATCGAGAAGGGCGAGCGCTACGTGTACAGCGTGTGCCGGCCGCCGGGACACCACGCCGAACGCCGCGTGTTCGGCGGGTTCTGCTACTTCAACAACGCCGCGATCGCGGCCCACCGGCTGGCCCAGCGCGGACGCGTCGCCTTCCTGGACATCGACTACCACCACGGCAACGGATCGCAGGACGTCTTCTGGGAACGCAGCGACGTCGTGTTCGCGTCGATCCACGGTCATCCGTCCGAGGCGTACCCCTACTTCTCGGGGTTCACGGACGAGATCGGCGTCGGCGAGGGCAAGGGGTTCAACCGCAACTTCCCCCTCAAGGAGGGCGTGGACGACAAGCGCTACCTCGTCGTCCTGGAGGAGGCCATCGCCTACCTGATGCGGCACAAACCCTGGGTGCTCGTCGTGAGCCTGGGCTTCGACATCATGAAGGGCGATCCGACGGGAGCGTTCGTGATCACGCCCACCGGCATGGAGGCGATCGGCCGCGCGATCCGCGCGGTGGATTTGCCGACGCTCGTCGTGCAGGAGGGCGGCTACAGCCTGCGCAACCTCCACTCGGGGGCGCGCAAGTTCTTCACGGGACTGCTGACCGCTACGGACTGAAGCAGAATGTCACGGGCAGAGTCTCAGGCGCAGGAGTGTCAGGCAGCGCGCAGCACGCGCACGCCGCGGCCCAACCTGTAGCCTCACTCCTCGGACTCCTCGCGCAGGGTCTGCGCATCGTGGTCGGCCTGCATGGCCTTGGCTTGCGCTTTCCCGGCGCGGCGCGTCGCGCGGTCGCTCGCCTCCGCGGCCCTCTCGTGCGCAGCGGCCAGCGCGACCAGCACCTCCGGTTCCACGTTCTTCTTGCGCGCGCGCTCGAGTTCCTTCAGGGCGGCCGCCAGCATCTCGGCGGCCTCCGTGGCCTCCTTCGTGGCCTGGACGAACTTCTCCGTGAACGTGCTGGCGGTGTCCATCGCCTCGGCGATCTCGCCGTGCGGACCTTCCTCGGGTCGCGCATCGAGGTCGATGTCCTCGGCGGCCAGGACGAGGGCGCACATCGGCAGCACCTCGAGCGTGTGCGCGAGGCCGATCCCGAACCCGCCGACGAGCGTGTCCCCGCGCAGCCGGAACGGCAGGAACACGACCGACGACCCGGCGGATCGTGCCTCGATGGCTTCCTCGTTCACGACGTCGACGACGAAGGGCTCGGCCTCGATGCGCACGTCCTCGAGCATCGTGCGCACGCGGGCGAGCGTCTGCTCGGCGGACTCGTCGGGCCGCCGACTTGCGAAGAGGCGGATCGTCGCCTTCTTCCACTGCTCGTCGCGCGTCATCAGGTAGGCGAAGAGCAGCATCAGCGGACCGCTGGCGTCCTCGCCGAACCAGACGTCGATCGTCCGCTTCTTGCTCGGCGTCTTCTCGATCACCGCCAGGTCGTGACCGGTCGCCTCGAGGAGCACGATGTTGCAGTCCTGACGAC
>JBBQCC010000338.1:0-4440 GCA_038318285.1 Planctomycetota bacterium
GGCGACGCTCGCGGCCTTGACGATGCGGAGCTTCTCCGACGCCGTGAAGCGCCGCCGCTTCTTCTTCGGCACCGACTCCAGCGAGGCGGCGCTCAGACGGGAGGCGTCATCGTGCGCGCGGGCGTCGTCGCCGCGAGAAAGCTCAGGACCAGGAACATGGAATGGCTTCGGCACTGGGATCCCATTCTCCGCCCATCGCTACAGAGATATCGAGAGGAACCTGTCTCACCCGACGTTGGCACAGAGGGACGCGACGAAGTCGCGCTCCGCCGGCTCGAACTGATCGACCCACCGCCGCGCGTGCGCGCGGTCCACTCGGATCTCGCCATCTCGGTAGTCCGCGACCTCCGTGACCAGCGCGTCGCAATAGCTGTCGAGGTCCGTCATCGTCTTCTCACCGGTACGAGTGCCAGAGGAACGAGAGCACCGTCCCGAAGCCGATCGAGGTCGAGTGCTCGTGCAGGTCGTACTTGTCGGCCCACGGCGAGCTGGACCACGCCTCGCCGTCGACCGACTGGAGGAAGTCGTGGACGGGCGTCCCGGCGACGATGTCGCCCGCGTAGGTGCGGTTCGTGAGGCGCGTGCCCTTGCTGATCCCGATCTTGAAGTCCTCGTTCCACGTAACGCGTGCGACGACGCCGTCGCGGGAGAGCACCACCGCGCACGGCTCTGGCGCGAGCTGAACGAATCGGATCGCTGTCGCGGTCAGCGAGGTCTGGAACTCGTCGGCGAGCGCACGGATGTCCTTGAGGCTCGGCCGCTTCCGGTCGCAGCGCTTGCGGAAGAGCACGTCGGGCATGAGCAGCTCGGCAGCGAAGGCGTTCGCTTCGGGCTCGCGGCCGGAGGTCGAGTACCAGTTCGCGAGGTCGGCGCCCGTGCAGAGGTCGAGCTGGTTCACGCGCTTGTGCCGGACGAAATGCCCGACTTCGTGCGCGACGACGAAGCGCCACTTCCGCGTTCTGTACGCCGACTCCGCGACGGTGATGATGCCGAACTTGTCCTGTCGAACGAGGCGGCCCTCCTCGTGCTCCAGTTCGCGACGTTCGACGAGCAGCCCCAGGTCCCCGGCGATGAGCTCGATGTCGATCTCGTCGGGCTGCTGAATGCGAAGACGCTCGATGATTCCGCGAGCGAGCGATCTCGCGACGGGGTCATCCGCCATCGCCGCCGCCGCCCTTCTCGGCGTCTGCTTCGTGCATCGCTGCGACGCGCTCGATCTCTTCGAGGAGGGCACGGAGATCGTCTTCGCTCGACTCCTCCGGCTTCCGATTCCTGAACGCCGCCCGTACCTCGCCACCGATCGCGGGGTGCTGCCGCCACCGCTCCAGCTCTTCGAGCAGCATCTGCTTCCCCATCTCGGCGTACTTCGTCGTCGCTTTCGCCTTCTCGCGGAGCAGCGCGATCTTCTCGCGCGCAGCCGTCATCCAACCGCGACGCTTCCGCTCGAACGCCGCCGCAGCGAGTGCTCGGCCCTCGGCGCGCACGGCGTGGGGATCGAGTCCGATGGAACGCGCCGCCGCGTCGATCACATCGGTCGGCACTCCCGGATCCAGCAGCTCGCGGTCGAGATCCTGGACGGCCATCCACAGCGCCTCGTCAGTGCGGGACTGCTTCGTCATGGCGCCAGCTCCTTGGTGAGCGCAGCGGCGATCTCGGCGCTCAGGTCCGAGATGCGCTCGCGCGCGCGATAGACCTTGCCGATCGCGAGCCGAGTCTCGGCGGCGATGTCGGCCGGGCGGTCGTTGCCCTGGGCCATCTCCATGAACACCGCCGTCGCGTCTGCGTTCCCGTCGAGCCGCTCAAGCATCAGGGTGGTGGCGCGGTTGGCTAGCTGGCGATCCGCCGCGACCTGCTCCGGCGACGGACTCGGGTCGGTAGGGCTGGGATGGGCAGGCTCCGCCGGGACCTCCTGACGCGTCGCCTTCTTCCGGGACCGGTTGATGATGATCCCGCGGACCCGACTTTCGACGCAGTCGGCGAACTCGGCGTAGAGCGTGCGGTCCCACCCTGCGGCGATGATCTGCTCCAGCGCCTGACCCGCGACCGCCTTCGCCTCTGCACCGGTGATCCGGAGGCCGAACCGCCGTGCGCGGCGCTCTGCGTAGAGCGCCCCTTGCAGGAGCTGCTGGCCCCAGTCGAGGTCGGCGGGGAAGTCGTCGGGCATCCGCTGAGGAGAGAGGTTGCCAGAAGCCAAAGTTCCGGACCGGAAAAGACCCCGGAGCCGACCTCTACCCGCGGACGGGCACCGATCGGCGGCTGCTCTGGGAGGTCGTCATGAACTGGATCACGGGTGTGAAGTACAACGGCGGCAGCACGATCGCCGAGGTCGAGGTGCGCGTCGACGACGGGAGCGTCATGGGCACCCCGACGCGCGCGTCGCGGCAGCAGGTCGTCGCCGCGATCGATCACGGCAGCTCGTACACCACGGCGTTTCAGCAGGCGGGGAAGTGGGTCCGGGGGGAGGACGTTCGCGTCGTCACCGTCGGCTACCAGCGCTTCCTCCGGACCGACCGCAACGCGGTGAGCGCCGACAACCTCGGGAGCCTCCCGCAGGTCCCGTAGCGGCCGGCGGTCGGTCCCGACGACGACGAAGGAGATCGCAGATGAAGCTCAAGTCCGTGCGCGTGAAGATGTTCCGCAACTTCCTGGACTCGACGGAGGTCGCCATCGACCCCGAGATCACCGCCCTCGTAGGAAAGAACGAGAGCGGGAAGTCGAGCTTCCTGACCGCGCTCGCACGTCTGCATCCGGCTCGGGATGGCGTCGGCGAGTTCACGACCCACGCCGACTACCCAGCGTGGCTGGAGAAGAAGCACCGGCTAGCGCAGGGTGACGCGAAGCTCGCGGGCACGAAGCCGGTCGAGGCCGTCTTCGTGCTCGATAAGGACGACTGCGAGGCGTTCGACGAGCAGCTCGGGGCCGGAGTGGTGCGGGCGCAGGAGTTCTCCCTCATGCGCACCTACGAGAACCAGTTCCACTGGACCTTGAAGTGGGACGAGGCAGCGCTGGTGCGGGCGATCCTCGTCGCCGGTTCCGTGAAGGCCGACGCAGCGCCCACCGCGTACGCGGCCAAGACGATCGACGAGCTTCACGCTGCCGTCGCCGCGCTCGCGGCCGGGGACCAGGTGCAGCAGGCGGTCGCGACCGCGGTGCAGGCGGCGGAGAAGGAGGCCCTCACCGGCAAGAAACCGAGCGCGGTGGTCTGGGAGGCGGTCTCCTCGCGGATCCCGAAGCTCTTCTACTACGCCCACTACTCGTCGCTCCCGAACCAGATCCACATCCGTGAGCTGATCAAGAAGTCGAAGGGGAAGACCGCGCTCACCGACGGCGAGCGCACGGCCCTCGCGCTCCTGCGTCTCGCCGCGTCGGACGACGCCTACCTGATCAACGCGGACTACGAGCTGCGGAAGCGGGAGCTGGAGAACGTCGCGAACGCGCTCACCGACGACGTGCTCGCGTACTGGTCGCAGAACCCCGACCTGCGCGTCCACATCGACGTGACGCAGGTGACCGAGCCGGCGCCGAACGGCGGCCAGCAGGCCGTCGTCGACCAGTTGAAGGTCCGGATGTACGACGATCGCCACCGCCTCTCGCTGCCCTTCGGGAGCCGGTCGAGCGGCTTCCAGTGGTTCTTCTCGTTCCTCGCCGCCTTCTCGGAGTTCGAGCGGGAGGACCAGCGGATGATCATCCTCCTCGACGAGCCCGCCCACGGGCTACACGCGCGCGCTCAGGCCGACTTCCTTCGGTTCATCGAGGAGCGGCTCGCGCCGAAGCACCAGGTCATCTACACGACGCACTCGCCGTTCATGGTGCAGCCCGGACAGCTCCAGCGCGTGCGCGTGGTCGAGGATCGCGGTCGCGAGACCGGCGCCATCGTCTCGAAGGAGGTGCTCTCGAAGGACCGGGACACGGCAAGGCGGATCCGATCCTGAGCGCTGCGCTTTCACCGCCTGAAACAAGGGCTTGAGCTGGGTGGGCATGAGGATCAGCCTGTCGATGGAGGTCCGCATGTCGAAGAGCAAGAAGGTGCCGCCGATCCAGAGCGCGCGCGCGAAGGCCCGGTCGGTGGACAAGCTCGCGGCGATGATCGAGCGGGAGGTCCAGCGACGGCTTGGTCCGAAGTCCACGTTCGAGCAACGCAACAACATGACCGCCGAGATCATCAAGGAGGCGGCGTTCCAACGTGAGGATGGCGACCTTCGGCGCATGACGACGGACGACGAGGAAGTCGACGAAGAGGACGGTAGATGGCAACGGCTCGATCCGCCGTCGTCGGCGATCTACTTTGGTCGCTGGGGCCCGCACGAGATCGCCGAGCCGCTCTACCGCAAGGTGGGCGTGCGCAACGGCCCGACGATGAAACCGATCGAGCGACGCGCGGGGATCATCGAGCACATGACGCCGGACATGGCGTGCATCGTCGTCGCGCTCGAGGCGGAC
>JBBQCC010000339.1:0-4437 GCA_038318285.1 Planctomycetota bacterium
CTGCGGCTGACGCTGCACATCATCGCAAATGCGCAGAAGACGGGCGGCATCTGTGCCTTCGTCGACGCCGAGCACGCGCTCGACCCGGCCTACGCACGCAAGCTGGGCGTCAAGCTGGACGACCTGCTCGTGTCGCAGCCAGACACGGGCGAGCAGGCGCTCGAGATCGTCGAGACGCTCGTGCGCAGCAACGCGGTCGACGTCGTCGTCATCGACTCGGTGGCCGCGCTCGTGCCGCGTGCCGAGATCGCCGGCGAGATGGGCGACAGCTTCGTCGGTCTGCACGCGCGGCTCATGAGCCAGGCGCTGCGCAAGCTGACGGGCGCCATCGCGAAGTCGGACTGCCTCGTGATCTTCATCAACCAGATCCGCGAGAAGATCGGCGTCATGTTCGGCAGCCCCGAGACCACGACGGGCGGCCGCGCGCTGAAGTTCTACGCCTCGGTGCGCCTCGACATCCGCCGCATCGGCCAGATCAAGGACGGCGACGATGTCATCGGCGCGCGCACGAAGGTCACGGTCGTCAAGAACAAGGTCGCGCCGCCGTTCAAGAAGACCGAGTTCGACATCCTCTTCAACCGCGGGATCAGCCGCGAGGGCGAGATGCTCGAGATCGGCACGGCCGAGGGCGTCATCGTGAAATCGGGCACGTGGTACTCGATGAAGCACCCGACCGACGGCGAGATCCGCATCGGCCAGGGCCTCGAGAAGGCACGCCAGTTCCTGATCGACAACCCCGATCTCGCGGCCGTCGTCGAGCAGGTCATCAAGCAGAAGTACGTGCCCAAGGTGGCCGAGGCCGACGCACCGTCCACGGAAGCCGACGGCGACGGCGACGGCGAGAGCGATGCTCCCGCGGCCGCCTCTGCGACGGGTACCGCGACGGGCGCCCGCGCTCCGGCCGCGTCGCGCGCGTCGCGTTCGTAGTTCCGAGGGCTGCGAGTTCCCGCGCGCGCCGCGCTCCATCCGGAGTTCGGCGCGCGCTGCATGCAACCCCGTCCTCCACCTCCAGTCTCCCGATCCTTCGACCGACCCCCGATCCGATGACTTCCACAACGACGAGCACGACCTCGAAGCACACCGCCGCGCGCGTGCGTCAGGACTTCCTGGACTTCTTCGCCGCGCGCGGTCACCGCATCGTGCCCTCAGGCCCGGTGTTCCCGCAGGACGACCCCACCCTGCTCTTCACGAACGCGGGGATGAACCAGTTCAAGGACGTGTTCCTGGGGACGGGCACGCGCGACTACAAGCGCGCGGCCGACACGCAAAAATGCATCCGCGTGTCGGGCAAGCACAACGACCTCGAGGAGGTCGGCGTCGACACGTACCACCACACGTTCTTCGAGATGCTCGGGAACTGGTCGTTCGGGGACTACTTCAAGAAGGAAGCGGTCGCGTGGTCGTGGGAACTGCTGACGAAGACGTGGGGGCTCGACCCCGACCGCCTGTGGGTCACGGTGTTCGGCGGCGACGAGAAGGACGGTCTGCCGGCCGACGACGAGACTGCGCGCCTGTGGGTCGAGGTCGCCGGCGTGCGACCGGACCGCGTCCTGAAGTTCGGTCGCAAAGACAACTTCTGGGAGATGGGCGACACCGGTCCGTGCGGACCGTGCACCGAGATCCACATCGACCGCGGTGGTCCGGGTAGCGATCCCAAGGATGGCGCGGACCGCAAGATTGGCGTGAACGCCGGCAACGAGCGCTTCATCGAGCTGTGGAACAACGTGTTCATCCAGTTCAACCGGCGCGACGACGGACGACTCGTCGAGTTGCCGTCGAAGCACGTCGACACCGGCATGGGCTTCGAGCGCGTCCTGTCCGTGCTGCAACAGAAGCGGTCGAACTACGACACCGATTTGTTCACGCCGATCTTCCGCAAGATCGAGGAGCTGACCGGTGCCAAGTACGAGGCGGGCACGTCGCCGAAAGACGTCGCGTTCCGCGTCGCGGCCGACCACTGCCGTGCGGTCACGGCGGCGCTCTCGGACGGCGCGCTGCCCTCGAACGAGGGCCGCGGGTACGTGCTGCGCCGCCTGATCCGACGTGC
Source organism: Planctomycetota bacterium (assembly GCA_038318285.1). Lineage (GTDB taxonomy): Bacteria > Planctomycetota > UBA1135 > UBA1135 > JAEUHZ01. The sequence goes on from JBBQCC010000339.1 coordinate 2,048, forward strand.
GTCACGCTTCGGTCGGCAGCAGCTCGGCGCGCGCGAACCGTTCCTGTGCGACGTCGTGCCGGCGGTCGTCGCCGTGCTCGGCGACGCGTTCCCCGAGATGCGGGCGCGCGAGGACCACGTGCGCCTCTTGATGCGCTCGGAAGAAGAGAGTTTCGGCCGCACGCTCGACCGCGGGCTCGTGTTCTTCGAGACGCTGGCGGCCAAGACGACGAAATCGGGCTCGAAGACGCTCCCCGGCGCGGACGCGTTCGAGCTCTACGCGACGAACGGGTTCCCGCAGGACCTCGTCGAGTTGATGGCGCGCGAGCGCGGGCTGGCGGTGGACCTCGCCGGTTGGGACGCGGCGCAGAAGAAGCACCAAGCGGCCAGCAAGGCCCTGGGCAAGTTCAAGCAAGTCCTCTCGGCGGAAGCGCTCGCGAGCGTCGTGCCGACGCACTCGACGTACCATGACGCGGGCGTTGCGGCTGGGGAGCAGGACGCAACCGTGCTCGTCGCGTCCGCCGCGGGCGACACCGAGGTCGCGATCGTGCTCGACCAGAGCCCGTTCTATGCCGAAGGGGGCGGACAGGTCGGCGACTCGGGCACCATCCGCGCGCGGGACGGCTCGTTCGCGTTCGACGTGCGCGACACGCGTCGCATGGGATCCGTGATCGTGCACCTTGGAAACTTCGCGAAGGGCGTGTCGGCCGCGCCCGAGTCGCTCGCCGGTCGCAAGGTGCGCGCCGCCGTCGAGATGGATCGGCGTGCGCGCACGCCGCGGAATCACACGGCGACGCACCTCCTGCACCGCGCGCTCAAGGACGTCTTGGGCGAGCACGTCGCGCAGCAGGGCAGCTACGTCGGTCCCGATCGGCTGCGCTTCGACATCTCGCACCCCAAGGGCGTCACGCCCGACGAACTCGAACGCGTCGAGGCGCTCGTGAACGAGCGCGTGTTCGGCAACGCGGACGTCGTCACGACGGTCGAGAACCTCGATGCGGCCAAGGCGCGCGGCGTCACCGCGATGTTCGGCGAGAAGTACGACGCCGAAGTACGCGTGCTCGACGTCGGCGGTTGGTCGATGGAACTGTGCGGCGGCACGCATGTCAGCGCGGCAGGGGACATCGGTCCGTTCGTGATCTTGAGCGAACGCGCCGTGCAAGCCGGCGTCCGTCGCATCGAAGCGGTCACGGGCCCCGCGGCCGTCGCCGAGATCCAACGGCAGCGGCGCATTCTGCGCGACACGGCCGCGAGCCTGAAGACCGGCGTCGAGGACGTGCCGACGCGCGTCGAGTTGCTGCTGACGCAGCTCAAGGAGGCGAAGAAGGCTTCCGCCAAGGCCGCGGGCGGCGACGTCAGCGCGGTGTTCGAAAAGGTGCAGTCCAGCTTCGCGCAGGGCGGCGACGTGCCGTTTGCGATCGTCGATGTGCCCGAGCTCGGGCTCGAGGGCGTGCGCGAACTGACCGAGAAAGTGAAGTCCGCGCATCCGACCGTCGTGTTCGCGGTCTTCGGTCGCGAGGAGGGTCGCGTGCCGTTCGTGATCACGTGCCAGAACATCGCCAAGTCGAAGGGGCTCGCCGCCGGCAACCTGGCGAAGCTCGCCGGCCAATCCATCGGCGGTGGTGGTGGCGGTCGACCGGACTCTGCGCAGGGTCAGGGCCAGAATCCGGACGGGGTCGCGGCGGCCGTCGCAGCGCTGACGGCCGCGGTGCGAGCTGCGCTCTAGCGCCCGACCCAGGCGCCCTCTGCAGGCTGCTTGACACCCCCTCGGCCCACCTCTACCTTCCTGCGCTCGAATCCGTCCCCCAAGGCCCGACGACGAGGGGACCGGGCGGCACATCGCCGCGCGACCTCGTCGGAGCCCGAATCACGTCATGCCGAATCCCAAGCGCCGCCACTCCAAGCACCGCAAGCGCATCCGCCGCTCGCACCTCGCCCTCGTCACGAGCCCGGCGAACCACTGCCCGCGTTGCGGAGCGGCCACGAAGCCCCACCGCGTCTGCGACAGCTGTGGTCACTACGGTTTCGACAAGGGCGGCGAGAAGGGCACGGCGGTTCTCGAACGCGAAGCGTTCTGAGACCGACGTTCTGGAAGCGACCGAGATCGTGACGCGCCGCGAGGGTGAGTTCGCTCACCGTGGCGCGTCTTCGTACGGTGGCACGTCGCTCGACGCCGCGTGTGTCCGGCGTCGGTGCATTCTCTGCTGACCGGTTCCTCGTCCCGATCCAGCTCGAAGCTGGAGATCCGCACGACTGGAGTTCCGCACCATGGCGCCCGCACGCATCGCTCTCGACGTGATGGGCGGCGACAAGGCTCCCGACGCGATCCTGCTCGGGGCCCTCGCCGCTTGTGATCCTGCGCGACGTTGGAAGATGGCGCACGAGCGCATCCTCCTCGTCGGCGACGAGGC
>JBBQCC010000340.1:0-4409 GCA_038318285.1 Planctomycetota bacterium
CGCGGGTGCCGCTCGTGCCGATGGCCGGCGCCGTGGGGGAGAAAGCGCTCGCGCTCGCAGTCGATCCCGCGTCGGCGGACCGCTTGTTCGTCGCGATGGGGAGCGCCGGGGTGTGGCGTGTCGACCTCACGGACTTCGCCAACCCAACGATCGAGCACGGCCCGATCTTCGATTCACCCGAAGACGTGATCGGCGGACAGCCCGCTTCCGTCGTCGACGTCGACGGCGTGCGCGTCGGCGACCGCGCGCTGCTCTTCGCGGCGATCGACCGCGGCGGTCTGGCACAGCTCGAGGTCTCTGCCGACGTTCGCTTCGGCCCCGACATGCCCATCGTCCGCCCGCGACTCGAATGCAACGACGGGTCCCCGGCCGGACGCGTGCCCTTCGGCTTTCGCGTGGCGGCCGCCGGTCGTGCGAGCGGCGAGTTCCTCGTCGCGTTCGCCGCGAACGACTTGCCCGCCGAACCCGTGCAGAATGGCCCGTACACGTGCTTCGGCCGCTGGTCGTTCGACCTGGGACTGCCGGGGCCCGCGGACGCGCCCGTGGGATGCACGCCCTACACGTTCCTTCTGCGCGGCAGCGTTCCCAGTGCGCTCGACGAGCCGATCCCCGCTGTGCGCACGGTCAGCTCCGCGGGCGGAGCCACGCGCGCTCGATCCATCGCGCTGCACACGGACGGCAGCGAAGTCACGATGTTCGAGGATCGCTTCACCGGCGTCTTCGCACAACGCTTCCCGGCGTCAGCCTGGACCGGGTCGAACATCGCCTTCCCATCGCGACCGGAACCCTACGCCGGCGAAGGCCTCAACTCGGTCGATGGAACCGCGAGCGCGTCCGGCGGCATCCTGTACTTCGGCGACGACGGCACGTCGGCACGGCCGGTCGGCATGCCGCGGTTCGACGCGGTCACGGGCCGACTCTCGATCGTCGCCGACACGGCACGGCTCTGCGACACGTTCGATCCGCAGTTCTGCAACACGGCCGACATCGCGATCATCTCGCCCAATCCGTGGCGCAACAGCATCGCCGGCGGTGCGCAGTGGACCGACACGTCGGATCCGGGGCGCGAGTGGTTTGCCTCGGGCAAGTCGCGGGTTTCGCGCCAGTGCCCCGAAGATCCGTGCGCGTGGACCGCGGACTGGTGTTTCGATCCGTGGAAGGAAGAGGGCGACGCGCCCCTCGACGACGATCGACCGCCCGGCTGGGAGATCGTCCGCCTCGACACGAATGCCGCTCCGGCCGGCGGCGCCGCGATGGACATGCAGTTCTGGGCGATCGCCGCGCCGCCCGATGCACTGGGACGTACGGGCCGCAACTACTTCGGTTCGGCGTCCGGAGCCGCGCGCGCCGACGGCTCGCGCCTGTTGCACCTGTTCCGCGGTGCGAATCGCGACGGGTACATGGTGTGTTCGGCCACCGACGTGGTCGAGCGCGCGTTGTCGTCGTGCACGCCGACGACGCGCGGGCGCGGTCAGCGCGTCGAACCCGCCTGGATCCATTCGGTGCGCACGCACTACGAACTCGCGCTGACGGACGACGCCTCGTCGGCGCTCACGTGGCGCGGCGAAGAGTTCACGCTCGACGTCGGGGGTGAGCGGCGCGCGTTCGTCGCGGTGGCCGCCGGTTGGGTGGTGCCGAACACGAATCCGGTGTGGAGCCAACACGCCGACCGCGGCATGGTTCTCGTCTACGACGTCAACCAAGTCGACGCAGCCCATCCGCCGACGCTCGTGCGCATCTTGCTCGGCCCGCGCGATGTTCCCGCCGACTTCCTGGCGGTGCGCGTAGCGGAGATCGCAGGCCGCACGTGGCTCTTCGCCGGGGACCTTGGCGGCAGCGCTCAGGTCTTCGACATTTCGGCGGACGTGCTGGTGGGCGGCGCTCCGTCGAATCCCGAGGACCCGGCTACCGCGCTCGAGGGTTCAGCTGCGTGGTACGCACCGGCGGACGCCTACGACGGCGAGCGATCCAACGTGACGGACCTGGAGCTCGACTTCGTGACGGATCCGGCACGTCCGGTGCTGATCCTCGCGAACGGCCGACGCGGGATCGCGTTGCTCGATATCGGCGTGACGGACACGGGTGTGTCGCTGCGGGAAGCGGATGGCTCGCCGATCGACACGCCCGGCATCGTCGTGGGCGTCGTCCCGTTCCAGAGCGAGGGCGTGATGTGCTTCGCGATCGGCGACGGACGCTGTGGCGTGCGCGTGTACCGACGCACGCGCTGAGCCCCGATCAGGGCGCTCACTTCGTTGCGACGAATTGTTTCGGATCGATGTGCCAGTCGCTGCTGAACCAACCGGCGGCCAGCACGCCGCCGTCGCCGGATCGCAGGATCGCGCTCGAAAACAGGGCGTAATCGGGATAGCCGACACCCGACACGAACGGTAGCAGCGCGTAGCCGAGGCGCGATCCGCGCGCGCCACTGTCCGCGAACGCGCCCACGAGCGCCGTCGTGTCGTCCGCCCGCGGCAGCACGAACACGGCGCCCAGGTCCTCGCCCTCGAAGGTGCGCTCGCCCAGCCGCAGCGCGCCGCGCCGCGCATCGACGGGTGCGATCACCGCGATGAGCTTCGACCAGGCACTGTTCGTGTCGCGGTTGCCGTACAGGATCACGTTCCGCCCGGTGAAGTCCCGCGCCAGGAATTCGACGTCGGACACGAGCTCCGGCGTTCCGTTCGCGCGATACCACCAACTCTCCTGGTCGTAGCGCGCGCGCTCGAACAGCTCGCGATCCTCGTCGGGTTCGCCCGCCGTGCCGAACACGAGCACGAAGCGGTGATCGAATGCGCGCTTGAACGGACCGCAGCGCTCGGGCGTCTTGCCGACCGGCGGGGAACTCGCGGGCCCCCAACCCTCGGCCGTCAGCATCCACACGTCGTCGGTGGGCCACGAACGTCCCGTCGCATGGCCGTCGATCGAAGCGCGCAGGAACTTCCCGTTCTGGCCGAAGCGCAGCGTGCGCACGTTGTCCGTCTCGATCTCGATCTCCTTGGGCGTCGCGCCGCGCTTCGCGCTGACACGGAACGGGCGTCCGTACACGAGCGGCTGCAACACTTCGATCCAGCGGTGGTGCGAGTCGATGCCCGGATCGGCTCCGATCCAGGTGAACGTGTTCGGATCGCCGGTCGACTGCGCATCGAACAGCGCGAGGATCCCCGGGTAATCCACGCAGTCCGCACCTGCGGATGCGTCGCCGTCCCACCAGTGACCGGCACCTTCTTGGAAGTGCGACGCGGGCTTGCCGCCGAGCGCCTCGAGGCGCGCGATCATGTCGTGCGCTTCCGAGGCGGGCACGTTGTCGTCGGCGGTGCCGTGCAGGACGAACGTCGGCAGCGCGACGAGGTTCGCGGCCAAGTCCTCGGTGCGCGACGCAAAGTCGGCGCCGCTCCACAGCGATTTCAGCGCGCCGTCGGGGCGACCGCCGTAGCTGTCGAAGCTGGCCCAGCCAGCGCTCGGACCGATCGCGTCGAAGGCGTCCGGATCGTTCGCGGCGAGGCTCCATGTGCCGTGACCGCCCATCGAGTGCCCGGTCAGGACGATATGCGCGCGTGCCCGTTCAGCTGGCGCATGACCTCGGGGCCTCATCTTCATCCTGGTGCTGCCGGGAAGTACGAACTCGCGCGTGTGTTCGAGGAAGTCGTCGAGCGCTTCGTACGCGTCGAGACGGCCCCAGTCCTGCCAGTCGAATCCGTACGGTCGCCGATTCGTCGGACAGACGATCATGATGTCCTCCTTGGGTGCGTACGCGCGCGCTTGGCCCAGCGCGTCGACACTCGCGCCGTGCAGCGAGAGCAACACGCGCGGCACGGCCTGCGGCCCTTCGTTCTGCGCCGGAACCATCGAGTACGCCTGCCAGGACCCGTCGATGTCCGATTCGAACGCGACGCGACGCGCGGCGCCGTGCTGGCGCACCGGGATGTCGATGCCCTCCTCGATGCGGAAACCCACGGTCGAGATCGCTGCGACGATCGTCTCGTGCGGCTCGCCCTTCTCGCCCTCCGGCACGGTCGGCTGTCGCAATCGGCGTTCGGCGCCGAGCGGCAGCGGGAAGCGCCACGCCGCGCCGGCGTGCAGGCGCTTCTCGTCCCGGAACTCCGGCTTCGTCCCGGCCTCGATGCCCGTGACACCCGTGACGACGACGTCCTGATCGGTCGAGCTCGCATTCCAGACGAGCATCTCGGCCCACGTCTTCCGCGGCGAGTCACCGACCACGATGTCAGGGATCAAGTGGTCCCAAGAACCCGCGACGAGCGGGCCCGCCACGTCGGTGAGCTCGAGACGGAACGATCCGCGTACGCCGCCGACGTACAGGTCGTTCGCGCCCTTGCGCAGCGCGACGGGCACGCCGCCGAACCCGTACCCGTAGGCGTCGCCGACGAATCCCGCGCCGTTCACGAACAGGCGGC
>JBBQCC010000341.1:0-4320 GCA_038318285.1 Planctomycetota bacterium
CCTCCCCGGGGGGGCGTGTTTGGCGGGTGTTGGTGTCCCCGCGCCCCCCCCCCCCCCCCCCCCCCCCCCCCCCCCCCCCCCCCACCACCCCGCCCCCCGTACGGGGTTCCGCGCTCAGACGTCCTCGCGCCGCGCGAACTCTTCCATCATCTCTGTCTGGATGTGCTGGATCTCCATCAATCGCTGCCACTGGTGCAGTTGCAGTCGGTCGACCTTCTCGGAGAGCAGGCGCACTTCGAGCTCGGCCTTCAGGTTCACGCGGTAGTCGTTCCAGGCGCGTTCGCGATCGCGCTCCGACTGCCGGTTCTGGCTCATCAGGATCACCGGCGCCTGCACCGCGGCGATGCACGACAACGCGAGGTTCAGCAGGATGTAGGGGTACGGATCGAAGGGCCGCGTGAAGAGCCCGACCGAGTTCACGGCCATCCAGACGACGAGCACCGCGCCGAAGATCATGAGGAACAGCCAACTGCCGCCGAAGCGCGCGATCCGGTCCGCCATCCGGTGCTTGAACGGCATGTCCGCAGGATCGTCCGGCGGCGGTTCGGTGCTGAGGATCTCCTGTTCGCGCATCGCCTCGATGACGCGGTTCTCGGCCTTCGACAGCTCGCCGTGCTCGTCCTCCAGCACTTGGCGCATGTACTCGCTGCGGTAGCGGTCGAGCTCGCGCCGACATACGAAGCCGACGGGTTGCCACTCCGGATGGCGAGCGCGGATCAGTGCCGCGATCGGACCGCGAAGCATCTCGGCCGGTTTGGCTTGCGCGAAGGGCACGCGCCGATGGCACAGCCCGCATTCGACGACTTCCGGTGTATCCATGGCGACTCCTCGAGGACGAGCGCAGAAGACTACGCACGCTCTCCTCGCCGTGGTGGGGCGAGTTCGGGTTCCCGGCGCGTGCTGCGCCGAAAGCTCAGGTCGTCGCGGAAGGTGGCTGCGGGTCCACGAAGGGGATGCGCCGACCCGGCGGTCGCATCTTGTTCTTGTCGAACCGGCACAGCAGCCACTGACCGCCCAGCGAAGCGCACGGCACGCCGATCAAGGGGCCGAATACGGGCACGATGAACACGAAGCTCGTGGCGATACCCAGCGCCAGGACGCCCGGCAGGTGCTGACCCAGGAACGTCAGCCGTTGGGACACGGACCAGCCGCGGCGCGAGAAGGGGATGTCGAGCAGGGTCAGCGCGGTCGCGAAACCCGCGACCATCGCGAACAGCACGATGCCGACGATGGGGACGAACTTCAGCCAGATGAACGCGACGAGGAAGAGCGCGGCCAGCGCGGAGGCCTTGATGCTGGTCCACAAGGCGCGCACTTGGGTACCCGCGAACCACAGCGTCCAGGCGATCGTTCCCGGCACGAGCCGGTTCGCGACGACGAACGCGATCGGAGCGGTGGCCATCAGCCACCACGACCAGCTCGGTTGGATCCAGAATGCCGCGACGATCGCGGTGCCCGAGATCGTCACGGCGATCATGGAGGCGTTCGCCGAGCGCGCCGGGTCGGGGCCGGGCGGTTCTTCCAACAAGAGTCGTGGGTCCGCGCCGAACCAGCGCTTCTCGACGCGCGCCTGGATCGTGTCGAGGAACGGACCAGAGATCAGCTCGTACGCGACCGAGAACGTCCACAAACCTGCGAGCGTGAAGGCCGCCAGGAGCACGAGAATCGCGCCCCAGTGCGCGATCGCGAGGACGACCTGCAGTTGACCCAACCATTCGAGTGCGTCGAGCCAGAACCCCGGCTTCAGGCCCAACTCGCTGAAGTCCTGGGCCTTGACGGCGTCGAAGAACTCCGTGATCCAGCGCCACACGTAGTAGAAGACGACGCCGAAAACGCTCGCGGTCAGGATGAGCGGAGGGACAAGTAGCCGTTTCGTCCCGCGTGTAGCGAGCAATGCGCGCGCCCCTTGCGGCAGAGCGCGCAGCCCGTCCCAGACCTCACTGCCGATCCGCCGTTTCCAAGGTTTCAGCGTCTGTTCGTGCGGATCCAGCCCGCACGAAGGACAGGAGAGCTCGGGAGCGTGGTATCCGCACACAGGGCAGGGGACGACGACGGGGCGGCTCATGTTCGGGGCCTCGGTTCCGGTCGCGGCGCCCGTCGCCTAGAATGCAGGACTTGCGTCCCTGCATCGAGGACGCGCCGGAGCCCCCGAGAGAAACGCCCCACATGCAGCCGTTCCATCAACTCGACTACGTCCTCCTCGACGACTCGCTCTCCAACGAGGAGAAGATGGTGCGCGACACCGTGCGCGACTGGGTCAGCGAGCGCTACCTGCCGCTCGCCGCGCAGCACTTCGAAGCTGGGACGTTTCCGATGGAGCTCGTCCCCGAACTCGCCGACCTGGGCGTGTTCGGCCCGACCACGCCCGAGGAGTACGGCGGTCCCGGGCTCAACAACGTTTGCGCCGGCCTGATCTACCAGGAGATGGAGCGCGGCGATTCGGGCCTGCGCTCGTTCGTCTCGGTGCAGGGCGGCCTCGTCATGTACCCGATCTTCGCCTACGGGTCCGAGGAGCAGAAGAAGCGCTGGTTGCCGCTTCTCGCCAAGGGCAAGGCGATCGGCTGCTTTGGCCTGACCGAGCCCGATTTCGGCTCGAACCCGGCCGGCATGCTGACGGTCGCGAAGAAGGACGGTTCGGGCTGGGTCCTGAACGGTCGCAAAATGTGGATCACGAACGGCACGATCAGCGACGTCGCGGTCGTGTGGGCGCGCGCGGAAGGCAAGATCCGCGGATTCCTCGTCGAGAAGGGCACGCCCGGCTTCACGGCGCCGGAGCAGAAGCACAAGTGGAGCTTGCGCGCGTCGGTGACTTCGGAGTTGGTGCTGCAAGACGTCAAGGTGCCGGGCAGCGCGATGCTGCCGAACGGCGAGGGGTTGAAGGCGCCGCTCGGCTGCCTGACGCAAGCGCGCTACGGCATCGCGTGGGGAGCGCTGGGCGCCGCGCTGGCGTGCTTCGACGAAGGCCTCCAATACGCGAAGCAACGCGTGGTATTCGACAAGCCGCTGGCCGGCTTCCAGATCCCGCAGCAGAAGCTGGCGAACATCGCTACGCAGATCACGCTCGGTCAGCTGATGGCGTTGCACCTCGGCCGCCTGAAGGACGACGGTAAGCTGACGCCCGCGATGGTGTCGATGGGCAAGCGCAACAACGTCCATCTCGCGCTGGAGACGGCGCGTATCGTGCGCGATTTGATGGGCGCGAACGGAATCAGCCTCGAGTACCAAGTGGGTCGCCACCTGTGCAACTTGGAGAGCGTGATCACGTACGAAGGCACGCACGACATCCACACGCTGGCGATCGGGCAGGAACTGACGGGAGTTCAGGCGTTCCGGTGAGTGGCTGAATCGATGCATGGTCCCGAAATCGTCGTCGTCCTTTCGCCGGAGTGCGCCGGCGAACTCTCGGACCTCGTCGGGGACTCACCACTGTGGATCGTCCGCTCCGAGCGGAACGACGAGGCCATTCGGACTCTACAGGCTGCTAGAGCACTGGAACGCCGCACTAGCGATGTGACGACGTTCGACTGCGCGGCCATCACCTCCGAATCACTCGCGGGCATCTTCGAGACGATCGACCTTCATCACGGACCGTGGTCGTCGGATCCGCCTTGGCGTGCGTTGATCCTGGTCGGTGATCTGGATGACGTGACCGCGGCGGAAGTCGCGCGCTGTTTCGGCGGGCGGGTCGAGGTCGAAGTGACGCGACTCCGGGGCGGCATGCGAGTCGAACGATGCTCAAGCGAGCGATTCAGCGGTGTTGTGTCACTGGCAAGAGTACGAGGCGCCGATCTCGCGGACATCGCCGCGATGCACGTCGTGCGCTGCGCGGTGCGCGAGAATCGACTCTCGCGGCCCGATCGCATTACGACTGAGGACTATCGCGCGATGCTCGAGCGCGACGGGCGTGGTTGGGTCGCGGAGGTCGACGATCGCATCGTCGGTTTCGCGGTCGCGGATCTGTGCCGTTTCAACGTGTGGGCGCTCTTCGTCGATCCGGATCACGAGCAGCGTGGGATCGGTCGTGCGCTGCACGACGCGATGATGACGTGGTTCTTCGAGCAGCCCGGAGTCGAAACTGTGTGGTTGACGACGGCACCCGGCACGCGTGCGGCAGAGTTCTACCGGCGCACGGGATGGCGTGAATGCGGACTCGATGCGAGCGGGGAACTTCGCTTCGAACTCGATGGATCCGGCGCGAGCTCCGCGCCACGTGCGTCCTAGCCCGCGATCGAAATTCGACTCGAGTTCGCGGTCGGCCGTGCCCACACGTCCAACGCGAGAGCGCACCACGCCAGCAGCACGCCGATCCCGACGAAGTTG
>JBBQCC010000342.1:0-4302 GCA_038318285.1 Planctomycetota bacterium
TCGAGTGCCCGACCACGAGTGTGTTTTCCTTCCAGTACGTATTTGCGTCGGAGGAGTACGACGAGTGGGTGAACACGCCCTACAACGACGTGTTCGCGTTCTTCCTGAACGGACAGAACATCGCGCTGATCCCCGGGACGAACACGCCCGTCGCGATCAACAACGTCAACTGCGACAATCCGTACAACCCTGCGGGCGGCCAGAACTGCGCGCTGTACACGACGAACGACTGCAATTCGCAGGGCCTCGGCTATCCCTGCGCCGGCATCGCGACGGAGATGGACGGCCTCACGACCGTCTTCTCCGCGACGGGGACGCTGCACCCGGGACCCAACCACATCAAGCTGGCCATCGCGGACCGCAGTGACGGCATCTACGACTCGAACGTGTTCATCCGCGGCGAGAGCTTCGTGTGTGCGCCGGCCGGTCCCGCGTTCGATCCGCCGACGCCGTGCGGACAGACGCTGTCGGCGTTCGTCGGCGCCACGTTGGCATTCGAGGTGGACACGATCGCGACGAACGGTCAGGCGGGACAGACGGTCGTGCTGACGGTCGCCGGCGACCCCGCGCCCCTCGCGGGCGGCACGTTCGTACCGCCGCTGCCGGCCGGCCCGGCGGCATCGGTGCGCACGGAGTTCCACTGGAACCCGACGGTCGCGAACCTCGGGCTCCATCACTTGGTGTTCACCTCCACGGACCAGTTGGGTCAGTACTCGACGTGCGATGTGTGGATCGATGTGCGGCCGTCGCAGATCCACGAGTTCTGCTTCGGCGACGGATCCGGAACGCAGTGCCCGTGCTCGAACAACAGCCAGGTCGGCGACGGCCAGGGCTGCTTGAACTCGACCGGCAAGGGCGGGCTGCTCCAGCTGGCCGGGACGCCATCGGTCACGAACGACACGGCGACCCTCGAGGGCGAGAAGATGCCGAACAGCTCGGCGCTCTACTTCCAAGGCACGACGCGTGTGAACGGTGGAGCTGGCAGTGTGTTCGGCGACGGCTTGCAGTGCGCGGGAGGCTCGGTGATCCGCCTCGGGACGAAGACGAATGTCGCCGGCAGGTCGCAGTTCCCGTCCGGCTCCGATCCGCTCCTCTCGGTGCGCGGTGCGGTGACGCCCGGTGCGACGCACACCTACCAAGTCTGGTACCGCAATGCGGCGGCCTTCTGCACCACGAGCACGTTCAACCTGACGAACGGACTCGAAGTGACCTGGGCGCTCTGATTCCACGAAGGTGCGTCGCCCCCGCTCGATGCGGAGGCGACGCGTCCGCAATCCGTCTCATCCGCCTCGATCCGAAGAACACGAACATGACAACCATTCAACTGCGCACGCCGAAGTCGACTGCATCGTGCATGGGCCTACTGGTCCTGCTGCTCGCTCCGAGTGCCGTTGCGCAGAATTTCAACGTGGACTTCGCCTCGTTCAGCCACCCGCCGACTCCATCGAATGCATACGGAGCCGCGGCCGCACAGCCCGGCCTCTGGAACACGATCGACGTGACGGTCGTGAACCCGCCGCTGCACGACCTGGGCGGCACCGGCACCGCGGTCACGCTGACGCGCTCGAACCTCCTCACGATCGACTATGGCTTCAACAACGTCCTGACCCTGGGGGACGATGGCGCGCTGATGGACGACGGCGAGAGCATCGGTGGCCCCGCCGTGTGGTCGTTCGCCCACCTCAGCGCGGGCGAGTACGCGCTCTACACCTACGCGTGGGCTTCCGACAGTTTCACGTACCGCACGCTCGTGAGCGGCGGCACGCTGGATCCGGACCAAGTCGTCGGCGGCACGTGGCCCGGCCACCAGCAGATCGGCGTGACGTACGCGTTGCACCACTTCGTCGTCCCGGTAGACGGTTCGATCACGATCCAAGCGTCCACGTACTTCACCGCGGGAACGATCAACGGCTTCCAACTCGTGCGCTTGGACACCGCGGCCCAGACGGTGTGCGCCGGCGATGGGAGTGCGACGGCTTGTCCGTGCGGCAACAGCGGCGGGCCCGGTCGCGGATGCGCGAACAGCTTCCAGCCCTCCGGTGCCCGGCTGGATTCGAGCGGAACGGCGAGCGTGTCGACCGACTCCTTCGCGCTGACCGGGAGCGGAATGCCGAACGGTCCGGTGCTTTACCTGCAGGGGAGTGCGGCATCGAACGGCGGGCTCGGGCTCGCATTCGGCGACGGTCTGCGTTGCGCAGGCGGAGCGGTCGTGCGCCTCGGCACCAAGACGAACGTCGGCGGCGCCTCGCACTATCCGGGGCCGGGCGACGTTTCCGTTTCGGTGCGCGGAGCCGTCGTCGCGGGTAGCACGTACACCTACCAAGCCTGGTACCGAAACGCGGCCGTGTACTGCACGGCGGACACGTTCAATCTGACGAACGGTCTCAGCGTTCTGTGGGGATCCTGACGCGCGAGAGCGTCCGCGTAGATTCCTTCGAGCACCCGCCGGTTCGAGGCCTGATCGTCAGGCTCGGCCGGAGCCGGCGGGACCGCTCGATTTCAAGGCAGCCACTGCACCGCGACGCCGTTCGTCAAATTGAACGTCGACGGCGTGCAATAGTCAGCTGCGTTGCGGTACCAGACCTGATACGCGCGGAAGCCTCCCGTTGCGGGTACGGCGCCGCGCACCGAGATGCTCGGATCGCCCGGCTGCGGGTACTGCGCGACGCCACCCAACGCCTGAACGGAAGCGAGCCGCACGACGGAGCCGCCCACGCAGCGCAATCCATCGCCGAACGGCGTGCCCTGTCCGAGGTTCTGCGCGTCGGTGCCCTGGAAGAAGGTGACGATCGAGTTCGACACGCTGCTCGCGCTGAGCTGGAACGAATCGGACGTGACCTGCATCGACCCTGCTCCGACGAGTGACGCGCCGGCCGGACTGATCGAAGACGGACATCCCGAGCCCACCTGTCCGATGCCGCACGGACAGCGGCCTTGATCACCGCCGCAGAACGAAATGGCGTCCCCGAGCCGCACGAGTTGCAGCCCGGCGAGCCCGATCCCACCGCCGTGCAGGTGGACGAACGAACCGTCGGCTTGGAGGTGAAGGACGCGCACCGTCACGTGCCAGGTCGCAAACGAGCCCGCGAACGCACCAGGAACGTTCGTCGTACCGGTGAGTCCGCCGTCGGCGGTCGCGCCCGGACTGAGCGTGAGATCGAAGTTGTTCAAACCCAAGCCGCTGGCCAGCGGATAGAGGTAGAGCTCGTAGGTGCCGGCGCGCAATCCGTCGATGTGGAGTTGCAACTGTCCTTCATGGCAATCCGCGTAGTGCCAGTCGTCGAGCAACGCCTCGTCGTCACCGCTCGTCGTCGGGAAGTTCTCGAGACCCCAGTCGCACGTGAGGCCCGTCGCGATCGCGGAAGTCGCCTGTCCCTGGATGTCGAGGAGTGCCAGCGTGGCCGGGTTCGACATCGAGTTCCAATACCCCGGAGTTCCGCTGGCCGCGGCGTAGCTCGACGAGGGCGGCGTCGAACTCGGGCCGCCCGCGTCCAGGTAGATGCTCTGGGCTGCGGACAGCGAGGCGAGCAAACAAGTTGTTGCGAGCACGAGAGACGTTCGCGAGACGCGCATGGGATGCCTCTTCCTGGTTGTAACGGGCCTATTGAGTCTAGCTAGGGTCATGCCGCGCCTGGGGGCGCAAACCTCGCTTGTCTCAGCGCCCCGATCCGTTGCGGCACCGCTGGATCTCACCCGATGGAGTCGCGCCCCATGGAACGATCGCCCCGCTGGGCTTGCGCCGCGCGGGGACCGGGCTCCGCTGACCGTGCTCAGGGCTTGCGCGCCACGATCTCGTAGACGTTGGGCAGCACCGTGAAATCCGTCTCCGCGCGCATCGCGTTCATGTCGTCGAAGAAATGGCGCGCGTCGTCTTCCGTGATCTCACCCATCTGGACCAGCTTCGGCACGAAGTTGCGCCACCAGGACGCGACCCAATTCCACATGCTTTCGCCTGGCCGAGCGATGCGCTGGTGCTGGTCGAGGTGTTCGACCACGAAGCCGTGGTCGGCGAGCAACCGCGGCATGCGGCCCATCACGTCGGGATCGCCGCCGCGCGCGCGCCAGGACCGTGCCGTCGCCGCGACGACCTTCGCGTACGACTCACGCCGCGGTGCGCTGGTCATCGCCTCGTAGTTGAAGTAGTCGTGCACGACGAAACGACCGCCGGGCTTCAGCGCCCTCGCTACCCCGGCCACGACAGCCTCGGGACGTGCGACGAAGCACAGGACCCAGCGTGCGTAGGCCATGTCGAACGTGCTCTCGGATCCGATCGCCGTCGCGAGGTCCTGCACGTCGCCAAGG
>JBBQCC010000343.1:0-4297 GCA_038318285.1 Planctomycetota bacterium
ACGATGCTCCGACGCCCGCCCGTGTCACTTGCCCTGTGGCGCACCTCCCGGGTTCCGAACGCTTCCTCCGCCACACCCCACCCCGCCACGCATGAAGCTCACGGTCCACGACGACGGTCGCGACGCCGAACTGTCGTTCGAGCGCGCTGCGATCACGATCGGTCGCTCGCCCGACAACGACATCTGCCTGAAGAGTTCCCTCGTCTCCCGGCATCACTGCCGTATCGAACACGACGAGCGCGGCACGTGGTTGGCCGACCTCGATTCGGCGAACGGGACGAGCGTCAACGGCGAGCGCGTACAGTCCAAGCGCCTCGCCGTGGGCGATCGAGTCCAGGTCGGTCAGGTGCGGATCGAAGTCGGCAGCCTTCCGACCGACGAGCGGAGTTCCGGCGACACGCAGGCCGTCATCGTCGAGCGCGAAGAGCCCGGCTTGCGCACGCTGTCGGGCGATGCGGCGGACGAGCGCGACGAGCTGCACGTGTTCGCGCACATCACGAAGGAACTCCTGCGCGAGACGGACCGCGACGCCCTGCTGCGGCTCGTCGTCGACTCCGCGGTGCGCCTCTTCAGTGCCGAGCGCGGCTTCCTGCTGCTCGCGCACATGAGCCCCGAATCGCCCGACCGCGACGCGACCGACCCGATGCAGCTCGCGGTGCGCGTCGCGCGCAGCCACGATCGCGCGGACATCGTCGTACCGCACACGCGCCTGTCGCTCGGCATCGCGCGCAAGGTCTGGCAGGACGGCAAGCCGGTCCTGTCGGTGGACGCCGGACGCGACGACCGCTTCGACGGCATGAAGAGCGTGGAGGACCTGCGCCTGCGGTCCGTGCTGTGCCTGCCGATCCGCGTCGAGGAACGCGTCGAGGGCGTGCTGTACGTCGACAACCGGCTTCAGGAGGGCGCGTTCACGCGCAAGGACCTCGAGTTGGCTGGGCTCCTGGCGAACCAGGCCGGACTCGCGCTCCTGAACTCGCGCCGTCTGGCCGACCTCGCCGAGCGCAATCGCGAGCTCTCGATGTCGCAGCGGCAGGTCGAGCGGCTCAACGATCTGCTCGGTCGCAAGGTGCGCGATCGCGACTCCGAGTTGGCCGTCGTGCGCGCGGAATTGGGCCGGGAACGCGGCCGTTTCGACTACACCGCGATCGTCGGCGCGTCGGAGGCGATGCGCAAGGTCTTCCAGCAAGTCGACCGCATCGTCGAGAGCGAGCTGCCCGTTCTGATCTCGGGTGAGAGCGGCACGGGCAAGGAACTCATCGCGCGCGCCATCCACTTCAACGGGCCGCGCAGCGACAAGCCGTTCGTGTCCGAGAACTGCGCCGCCCTGCCCGACACGCTGCTCGAGAGCGAGTTGTTCGGCCACTCGCGTGGTGCGTTCACCGGAGCGCACAAGGCCAAGCGCGGACTGCTCGAGACGGCCGACGGCGGCACGTTGTTCCTGGACGAGATCGGCGACATGAGCGCCGAGATGCAGAAGAAGCTTCTGCGCGTCCTGCAGGAAGGCGAATTCCGGCCCGTCGGTTCCGACCAGCAGCTCACCGTGAACGTCCGTTTGATCGCCGCGAGCCACCGCGACCTCGAGCAGATGGTGCGCGATGGAACGTTCCGGGAGGACCTCTACTACCGCATCCACGTGCTGCACGTGCCGCTGCCGACGCTTCGCGAACGCCGTGAGGACATCCCGCTGCTCGCCGAGCACTTGCTCGCCCGCGCCGCGCGTGAGGCCGGGAAATCGGTGCCGTTCCTGCCGCACGAAGTCGTCGCCGCGCTCGCCGCGCACGACTGGCCGGGCAACGTGCGTGAACTCGAGAACGAGATGCGGCGCATCGTCGTCCTCTCGCAGGGCGAAGTGCGCCTCGAACATCTGTCGACCTCCGTCCTGGAACGGCGCGGCCTGCGCGTCTCCACGACCGGCGGCGGCATCGAGTCCGCGGTGGACATCCGCACGGCCGTCGCCGATCTCGAACGGCGATCCATCGAGGCCGCCCTGGTCGCCGCCACTGGCAACAAGAGCCGGGCGGCCGCCGAGCTCGGCATCAGCCGGTTCGCGCTGCAGCGCAAGCTGGACAAGTACGGCCTCGACGGTTCGCGCAGTCGGACCGACGAAGCCGAGGCGGAAGTTCCGGAGACCTGATCCGGGACGCGGGGTACCTTCTTCCCGAGGGGCCCTGCACGCCCGATCCAGCCGGCTGAGTCCTCCGTCGATGAGGACACGGGGGGGGGGCGACCGGCCGGCAGTCCGATGTCGGCGACTGCGGGATCCCGCGCGAACGCATGGAAGGTGAAACGCTGAAGTCGCGCGATGCGCCGCGCATTCCGGGGTACCGGATCGAAGGTGTCCTGGGACGGGGCGCGACGGGGACGGTGTATCGCGCCCGCCAGCTCAGCGTGGATCGCCTCGTCGCGCTCAAGGTGCTGCACGAGGACCTCGTCGGCGCGAAGGGCGCCGAGAAGCGCTTGCAGCGCGAAGCACGCGCGACTGGGCGACTCGCGCACCCGCACATCATCTCTGCGATCGACCTCGGCCAGATCGACGGTCGCTGGTGGTACGCGATGGAGCTGGTGGACGGCGTGTCGCTGCAGGAGCGCATGCAGGCCGGAACGTTGTCGGAGCGCGAGGCCCTGCGGACGTTCATCGCCATCGCGGAGGCGCTGCAGCACGCCTTCGAGCGCGGCGTCGTGCACCGCGACGTGAAGCCGGCGAACATCCTGCTCGAACGCGGTGGTCGCGCGCTGCTCGTTGACCTGGGGCTGGCGTTCGCCGAGGACGATCCGCTCGTCACCAAGAGCGGCACGACTCTGGGCACGCCGCATTACATCAGCCCCGAGCAAGCGCGCGATCCGAGCCAGGCCGACGTGCAGAGCGATCTGTGGTCGCTGGGCGCGACGATGTACCACGCGGTGTGCGGACGACCTCCGTTCTCGGGCGAGAGCGTGGCCGAGATCCTGTCGTCGGTCCTCTACGAACCGATCCCGGACCCGGGGGCGCTGGCGCCGCAGATCTCGAGCGGCTTCGCGCTGATCCTGCGCAAGTGCCTGACGCGCGATCGTTCGCTGCGCTACGCGACGCCTGCAGAACTCTTCGTCGACCTCGAACGCGTGCGCGAACGCCGGGCGCCGAACGTGCGGCGATCCGCACTCGAACCCGTGGCGCAGAGTCGCGGGCAGCGCGCGCGACGCAGCGCGGCCGTCGTGGTGGGGGCCGGATTGCTCGCGTGGTTCGGCTGGTACGCCTTCTGGCCGGACGGCCGCGCGCCAGCCGAGAGCACGCCGCAGGTCGCGAGTGACCCCGCTCACGATCCGACCGAGAAGCTGCTCGCCGCTGCGGAAGGGGCCACGCCGGAACTCGGACCAGCGCTCGCGCGCGCCGTGCAGTTGACGCGCTCATTGAGGCCCGATTCGCCGGCTGCGTTGCGCGCGGCGACGGCGCGCGCGCACATCGAGGGCCGGCTCGCCGCCGAGATCCAGCGCTTCCAAGTGACTGGCGAACCGCGCTTCACGGCGCTCGTGCGCGAGCATCGCTACGAGGACGCGGCAGCGCTCGTCACTGGGAACTTCCGCCACGAGTTCGCCGCCGCAACTGGCGGAGCTGCGCTGCCGCCCGACTTGGAGGAGACGTTCGAGGCGTGGCTCGCGAACCTGACTTCGCGTCTCGAGTTGGAGCGCCGCGAGACGGAGAGGCGGTTCCGGTCCGCGCTGAGCGCCGAATGGCGCGAGCACATCCAACCCGAAGTGCGCGCGCACATCGAAGCCGGGCGGTGGCGTTCCGCGCGCTCGATGCTGACGACCGGAGTGCGCGACTGGGCCGCGGAAGCGTCCTTGCCGCGCGCGGGCATCAGCGAGGCCGTGGCCGAGAACGCTGTCGCGACGCTCCGCGAATCCGAGATCACATCGGCGCTCGCACAGGTGGACGCGCGCTGGGCCGAGCTCGACACGCAGCTTCGCGGTTGGGTCGAAGAGCGCACGAACGAACTGCGCGGCGCGGTCGAAGGGCGCACCTTGTCGGACGGTGCTTCGGTCCTGCGCACCGAGTGGTCGCTCGAACTGGAACGCCAGAAGCTCGCGGTGGAGGAGATGCCGGCCGGGCTCTTGCACCTGGCGCTGGAGGAGTTCGCGAAGGGCGAGCGCGAGCTCGCCGAACTCGCGCGCAACCTGGCCGTCGAAGACGCGCGTCGCGGGCTGGCCGAGTTCGAGGAGGAGACGCAGCCAGCATGGCGTGCGCGCCGCTACACCGAGGTCGCCGAGATGCACGAACGCGCGGCGGTCGAGGTCTGGCGGCAACCCGTGCGCGCCGAGC
>JBBQCC010000344.1:0-4278 GCA_038318285.1 Planctomycetota bacterium
CAAGCCCGACTCCCCCGCGGCGAACGAAGCGTCGACGCTCCGTTCTGCGGGCACCGGTGAAGGCCTCGTCATCGTGCCCGAGGATCAACCGCGACCGTACTTCCACGACTTCGACGAGCGCCTGTGGGGCGAACAGATCGAGCACGTCTTCACGCTGGAGAACCGCGAGGGGCGCACGATCGTCGTGCAAGACCTCCTGCCCGACTGCGGCTGCACGCGCCCGCGTGCGGCGGCGATCCTGTCGGACGGTACGCGCGTCGAGGGCGCGCTCGACACGCGCGGCATGAACCTCGAGGTGCCCGCGGGCGGACGGCTCGAAGTGTCCATCTCGATCGACACGACGCGCGTCGAGAAGCCGAACCAGCACAAGCTCGCACAGGTGCGCATGCGCTGCGATTCCGACGTCACGCCCTACACCACGTTCGAGCTGCACGTCCTCGTGATCCGGGCGTTCCGCTCCGTGCCCGCGGAAGCGGTGCTCAGAGACGTGCCGCAATCCGCCGGCAAGAGCTTCCGACTGGACATCACGACCGAGAATGCCGGAGACGGCTCGCGCATCCGCGGCATCGAGACCGTCGAAGGCCCGTTCACGGCCGACGTCACCGAGTCGCAAGTGGGCGCGGAGTCCGTGTGGGTCCTCGTCGTGCACGCGGATCCCGGCCTGCCGTTCGGCCCGCACACCGGGAAAGTGATCTTCACGACGACGCGCTCGGACGGCACTGGCGTCGGTCAGCATTTCGAGGTCAACATTCGCGCGCAGGTCGTCACCGACTGCGTCGTGGAGCCGCGCGTGTTCGCGATCCCGCGCGACGGTGACGGCACAGTGAGCGGCACGCTGCGCGCTCTGATCCCGGGCGCGACGGCGGCCATCCGCGAGGTGCACGTCGAGGGCGGCGGCGAGGCCTTCTTGCGCGCGGAGTGGGCACCGGCCGAAGCGGGCGCGCAGGACGAACCACGGCCGACCCGCGCGGCGCGCTGGACGATCACGCTGCACCCGATCGGCGAGCTGCCGGCCACGGCGTTCTCGGGCAAGCTCGTCGTCGTGCTCGACGACGAGCAGGCGGCGCCGATCGAAGTGTCCTACGCACTCGCACCGCGCTGACCATTCGGGGCGTGTGCGCGGCGCGGGACCGTCGGTCCGGCGTCAGCCCACGATGCGCGCGAACTTGGCCTTCCCGGTCTGCACGAGCAGCGGCAGGTCGGATTCGGCGAACGTGCGCGTCGGATCCTCGACGACCACGCCGTTCACGCGCACCGCCTTCTGCTGCACGAGACGCCGCGCGTCCGAGTTCGAGCCGCACAGTTTCACGGCGGCCAAGAGGTTCGCGATCGGCAGCGGTACGCCAGCGTATTCCGTCGGCCAAGCGCGCTCCTCGACGTCGCCCGGTCCTTCGCCGCGCGCGCGTCGCTCGTACTCGTCGCGCGCCGAGCGCGCGCCCTCGGCACCGTGGAAGAAGCCGGTGATCTCGCTCGCGAGCCGCAACTGTGCCGAGTGGTGGTCGCCGGCCAGCAGCGTCGCGACCTCGGCCTCGGGCACGCGCGTCAGCAGCGTGTACCAGTCGCCAAGGTTCGCGTCCGGCACGGTGCGCACGACCTTCTGGAACATGTCGAACGCCGGCTCGAGGAAGCCGATCGCATTGCCGTAGCTCTTGCTCATCTTGCGGCCGTCGCCTCCGTTCACCAGCGGCATCGTGAAGCAGATCTGTCCGACCTGTCCTTCCTGCGACTGCAGGTCGCGACCGCGCAAAAGGTTGAACAGCTGATCGGTGCCGCCCAGCTCGACATCGGCCTGGATCATGACGCTGTCCCAGCCCTGCATCAGCGGATACAGCAGCTCGTGCACGCCGATCGGTTCCTTGTCGGTCATCCGCTTCTCGAACGTGTCGCGCTCCAGCATCCGCGCGACCGTCGCGCGGCCGAGCAGACGCAGCACGTCTTCGAAGCCCATCGCGTCGAACCACTCGGAGTTGCGCCGCACTTCCGTGCGTGACATGTCGAGCACCTTGCCGGCCTGATCGACGTACGTCGCAAGGTTTCGATCGATATCGGCGCGCGACAGCGGCGGGCGCAGCTTGTTGCGTCCCGACGGGTCCCCGACCATGGCGGTCGCGTCCCCCACGATCAGCACGATCTGGTGTCCGATCTCCTGGATCGCGCGCAACTTCATGAGCTGCACGGCGTGTCCGACGTGCAGGTCGGCACTGGTCGGATCCATCCCGAACTTGACGCGCAACGGCTTCTTGGCGGCCAAGCTCTCTGCGATGCGCGCGGCGAGCTCGGCGCTCTCGATCAGGTCCACCGTGCCGCGGCGGAAAACGGCGAGCTGTTCGGCCACGCGCGGATCGGTCGTGGTGGGTCCCATGTCGGCCTGCGAGTGTCGCGCTCGCCGCGCGCCGATCAAGGGTCGGCGCGGATCAGGGGTCCGCGGATCAGTGCCCGGCGTATTTCGGCGCGAGCCCGCGCGGCAGCACCGGCTCGGAGCGGTGTACCTCATCGATCGTGCGCTGGCCGCGGTCCGCGAGCCAGCGGCTCCATGTGCTCGCGTCGGCGCCGCCCTGCGCATCGGGCACCAGCCAGCGCAGCGCCGGCGCGAGGCGCTCGACGCGCGCCGCATCCCCGGTGAACGCGCACAGGCTGTCGAGCACCGCGTCGCGGTCCGCGCGCCGTACGCGCAGGGCCGTGTCCAGGAGGTCGCGCTTGCTGGCCAAGGGGCTCGCGGCGAGCTCGGCCAAGTCCTCGGGAGCCGCCGCGCCCCGGGCCAAGAGGCGCCCGGCGAGCAGCACGAGTTCGCCGTGCTCCACCGGCACGCGCTGCGCCGGCAGAATGCGGCCCGCCTCGCGGACCGTGCCCGAGCGCAGGCGCACCTCGGCCGACAGACGCAGAGCCAGCGCGCCGCTCGGCAGTTCGAGCGGGATCTGCGCCAGATCGACGCCGCCGACGCCCTCCGCCGGAACGGCGATGCGCGATAGCGCCTCGAACGAGCGCGCCTCGGAACCCTGGCTCTGGTTGCCGCGCGCGTCCATCGAGATCGCGGTCAGCGCGAGCGTCACCGGACCGGGCTCCAGCTCGCGCTCGACACCATCACGCGAGCGCGCGGCGAGGCGCACGACGCACGTGCCGCCGCCGGCGATCTTCGGATCGGGCATCCACACGCATTCGGCGCGCAGGTCGAGGCCCGCGACCGCGTCGCGACCCTCGAGGATGCGCTGGTAGACGGCGGCGATCTCCGCCGCCGCGCCGGTCGGCCCGAGCGCCCACAAGCGCCGCAACACGGACCGCGCGAGCTCGTCGTCGCCGCTCGACAGCGCGGCGCGCAGCGCGTCGAGCGCAGGTTGCAGGCGCGGTTCGACGCGCGCATTCGTGAGGCGCATGGCCTCGTCGGCGCGCGCCACGTCCTCGTTGCGCGCGCCCAGTTCGTGCAGGCGCGCCGCCGCGGCGCGCACGCCGGCGTCGTCGCCGTCGCGCAGCGCGACATCGAGCTTCTCGAGCGTGGCCGCGACGGCGGCATCCCGCGCCGGATCGGGCGCGGGCCCGGCGCAACCGCCCAGCACCAGCGCGCACATCGCCAAGAGGAGCGCACTGCTCACACGTCGCAGCGCGCTGGCCGCCTGAAGCAGCGCGTTCGCCGCGACGGCCCAGCGGAAATGGCACGGGCGGCGCCGCGCGGGACGAACCCGCGCTGCGCCGCCCGCGACGTCGACCGTCGGGGTGCTGGACGCACCCGCGATCAGGTCGTCTCCTCCGCAGCGTTCGCGGCAGGTTCTTCCGTCGCCGGCTCCGTCGCCGGCTCCGTCTCGGCGGACGTCTCGGCGGGCATCTCGGCCTCCGCCTCCGGCTTGGGCTTGCGCTCCTTCTTGGGCTTGGCGACGGCGACAGCCTCGCCTTCGCCTTCGCCTTCCGACTCACTTTCCGCACTTTGCGGCGGCGCTTCGGCAGCGGCCTTCAGGACGCTCACGTTTTCCTCGAAGTCCGAGTGGACGAACGAGAGACCGATCTTGCGCTCCTCGACGTCCACGCGAATCACGCGGACTTCGACCTTCATGCCGATCTTCAGCACGTCCTCGACGTTCGCGACCTTCGAGTCGGACAGTTCGGAGATGTGCAGCAGACCTTCGAGGTCGTCCTCGAGCTTCACGAACGCACCGAAGTTGGTGATCTTCGTGACGTAGCCCGAGAGGAGATCGCCGACGTGGTAGTTGGCCGGGATCGTCTCGAGCCACGGGTCGGGCAGCAGTTGCTTCTTGCCCAGCGCGATGCGCTTCTTCTCCCGGTCGACCG
>JBBQCC010000345.1:0-4267 GCA_038318285.1 Planctomycetota bacterium
CCACCTCGGACCGGGGTTGCAGGAGCGCGTGCTGCCGCGCTCGGTGCTGGCGAACATCTACGAGGCGGTGCTGGGCGCGGTGTACCTCGACGGCGGGCTCGAAGCGGTGCGTGGCTTCGTGCGCGCGACGTTGGGTGAAGCGCTGGCGCGCGTGCGCGAGCCGAGCCAGGGCCAGAACCCGAAGCAGGAGCTGCAGCAACTGTGTCAGCGTGAACTTGGCAGCCTGCCGACGTACGTGCTGCTGCTCGAGCGCGGTGCCGCGCATGCGCGTGCGTTCCAGATCGCGGTGCGCCTCGGCCGGCGTGACTTCCCCAGCGCGTGGGGACGCACGCGCAAGGAGGCGGAGACGTGGGCCGCGCGCGAAGCGCTGCTCGTGCTCGAGGATGACAGGACCGAGGCGAGGTCGGCGTGAGCGTCGCAGCGGAGAAGTCGAGCGGCGCGTCCAGCGCGCGCGCACCGGCCGTGTTCGACGCGTCCGCGGCGGAGGCGTCGGAACTCGAGCGCCTGGCGACGGCGCTCGAGCGTTCGCGCGCCGTCCTGTGCGGGAACCTGTGGGGTTCATCGCAGGCGCTGGTGCTCGCGTGGCTCGCGTCGCGCGCACAGGGACCGTGGGTCGTCATCACCTCGGGCGAGGCGGAAGCACAGGGTTTCGCCGACGATTTGGCCGCTTTCGGCGCTGATCCCGTGTGGTTGCCGGCACGCGAGGGCGTCGGCACCGCGCTGCGGACGGGCGAGGCCGACTTGGCCGGATTGCGTGCGCGATTGCAGGTCGCGCAACGGCTCGCGGGTCCGCCCGAGAGCCGACCGCGGATGATCGTCGCGTCGCTCGTGTCGATGTTGCAGCCGATTCCGAGCCGCGCGGACATCGAGCGCGAGTGGCTCGGCCTGCAGATTGGACAGAAACTCGACGCCGAAGGCCTGCTGGAACGGCTCGTCGCGAGCGGGTACCAGCGCACGCCGCTGGCCGAGCGACCGGGCGAGGTTTCGCTGCGCGGCGAGATCCTCGATCTGTACGCCTTCGCCAGTGAACTGCCGCTGCGCATCGAACTGTTCGGCGAGGAGATCGAATCGCTGCGCACGTTCGACCCCGTGGACCAGCGCAGCGTCACGACGCACACGCAAGTGCAGGTCAGCCTTGCGTCCGACGCGGGCGGCGTCGACGACGGTCACGGCGCGCTGCCGGCTAGCCTCGTCGGACCCACCGCGGTGTTCGTGCGCGTCGAACCGCTGCGCATCGAGGACCGCGCGGGCGGGCTGCGCATCCAGTCGGCGGGGCACGCGCGTGCGCTGCTCAACCTGGACGAGCTCGTGCGCGAGCACCGCACGCTCGACCTGCAGAGCCTGCCCGGCGGCATCGGTTTCGACTCGCGCTCCGTGCAGGCGCTGGCCGTCGGCGCGCGCGAGGCTCCGGCTGCGCTGCGCGAGGCCGCGGCGGACGGAACGCGCGTCGTCGTGCTGTGCCAGACACCGGCCGAGGAGACGCGTTTCGGCACGATTTTGAGCGAAAACGGCGGCGGAGCGGGCGTCGAGACACGCGTCGGATCGCTGGCGCGCGGTTTCCGTTTCCCGGCCGCGAAGCTGCTCGTCGTCAACCATCGCGAGCTGCTCGGCATCGTCGGGCGACGGTCGACCGCGAAGACGCGCGAGCCGCACAAGGTGCGTGCGCTGCAGTCGTTCTTCGAGCTGAAGTTGGGCGACCTCGTGGTCCACGCCGTGCACGGTCTGGCGCGCTTCGCGGGCCTGAAGCGCATGGAGCGCAGCGGCGGCGAGGAGGAACACCTGCACCTCCTGTTCGCGGACGAGGTCTCGCTGTTCGTTCCGGCGTCGCGCATCGACCTCGTGCAGCGGTACATCGGCACGGGATCGGGTTCGCCGCCGCTCGACCGCATCGGGTCCACATCATTTCGGCGACGCAAGGAGAAGGTCGAGCGCGCGATCCGGGACCTCGCGACCGAACTGCTCGAAGTGCAGGCGCGGCGCGCGCTGCGCCAACGCGTTCCTTGGGCATTCGACGCCGCGCTGGTGGACGAGATGATCCGTGAGTTCCCCTGGACGGAAACCGCCGACCAGGAGACGGCCGACAAGGACATCGGCGGCGACCTCACGGCGGACCGGCCGATGGACCGCCTGCTGTGCGGCGACGTCGGATTCGGCAAGACGGAGCTCGCCATCCGTGCCGCATTCCGCGTCGTGTGCGGCGGCGGACAGGTCGCCGTACTCGTCCCGACGACCGTTCTGGCTTCGCAGCACGAGGCGACGTTCCGCGAGCGTTTGGCCGATTTCCCCGTCGAAATCGCGGCCCTGTCGCGCCACGTGACCGGCAAGGAGGAGCGCGCGATCGTCGACCGCGTCGGCAAGGGCGAGATCGACATCCTGATCGGGACGCACCGCATCCTGTCGAAGGACGTGAACTTCGCGCGCCTCGGACTGGTGGTCGTCGACGAGGAGCAGCGCTTCGGCGTCACGCACAAGGAACACTTCAAGAAGATGCGCGCCGAAATCGATCTCTTGACCCTGTCGGCAACCCCGATCCCGCGCACGCTCCACATGTCGTTGTCGGGACTGCGCGACATCTCCGCGCTGACGATCCCGCCCGAGGGCCGTCAGGAGATCGAGACGGTGCTGGGTTTCTGCGAGGACGACGAGCTGATCCGCGAGGCGCTCCTGCGCGAGAAGAACCGCGGCGGGCAGGTCTTCTTCCTGCACAACCGCGTGTACTCGATCGAACAGATCGCGCAGCGCATCCAAAACCTCGTCCCGGAGTGCTCGTACGCGATCGGCCACGGCCAGATGAGCGCGCGCGAGCTGAAGCGCGTCATGGACGCTTTCATCGCGGGCGACGTGGACGTGCTCGTCTCGACGACGATCGTCGAGAGCGGCATCGACATCCCGACCGCTGGGACGATCGTCATCGACCACGCGGACGAGTTCGGCCTGGCCGAGCTACACCAACTGCGCGGACGCGTCGGTCGCGGCCGCGCGAAGTCGCACTGTTACCTGCTCGTCGAGAAGTGGAAGCCGCTGCGCGACGAGGCCAAGGAACGGTTGAAGGCGCTGGAGGAGCTGACGCGGCTAGGCGCGGGTTTCCAGATCAGCATGAAGGACCTGGAGATCCGGGGCGCGGGCAACCTCCTCGGTCCCGAGCAATCGGGCCATATCGCCGCAGTCGGCTACGACATGTACTGCCGATTGCTGCACCAGACGACGGACAAGCTGCGCGCCGGCGGTGAGATCGACATCGACGGCGTCGTCACCTCGCAGGAAGTGCAGGGCGCCGAGCTCGAACTCGGACTGCGCGCCTTTCTCTCCGACGCTTGGATTCCCGACTCGCGCACGCGCGTGGAGGTTCTGCGCAGCCTGAGCGCGATCCATGACGACGCGGAGATGCAACGCGCGCTCGACGGCTTGCGCGACCGGTTCGGACGCGTGCCCGAGGAGGCCGAGAACCTCGTCAAGCTGTTCCGACTCAAGGCGCGGCTCGAGGAGTTCGGCGTGCGCCGACTGCTCTGGCGCAACGACGTGTACGTGCTCGAGTACGCAGACCGCGTCGCGCTGGAGAGCGCCCTCGACTTGCGCATGGTCGAAGTGCGCGCGATCCGCACCGGGCTCGTCCACCTCGCGATCCCGGAGGGACACAAGACCGGTCCGCAGGCCTTGCGTTGGTTCGAAGGCCTCTTGCGCCGCGCCGGAGCGCCCCCCACCATGCCGCGCAGACGATGAAACTCCTCCTCGCTTTGCTGGGTGCACTGGCTCAGGACCCGACCCCGGTCCCGCCGCCGGTGAACACGGATCCGTCGAAGGACTGGATCACGGTCGACCGGATCATGGTCGTCGTGAACCAGGACGTGATCACCGAGTCGGAGATGCGCCGCGAACTGAACCGGGTCCGGAGGGAGCGCAAGCTCACGAGCGACGCCGAACTCCGCAACGCGCAGCAGCAGATCCTGAACGACACCGTGCGCCGACGACTGCGCGTGCAGGCCGGCGCCGTGCTCGGCATCGACGAGAAGCTGATCGACGCGCGCGTGGCCGAGAGCCTCGAGCGGATGCGCAAGAACTCGAACGGCGTCGTCGGGCTCGTGAAGTTCCTCCAGTCGCGCGACGTCGAAGGTCAGGACGTGCGGCGCCTGCTGCGCGAAGACATCTACGACCAGATCTACACCGACGGCGTCACCGGCGACGCGCCCGGACCGCTCGGCCGCCTCGTCGCGGATCGGTACATCCGCCCCGGTCAGCTCGACCTCTTCTATGCGCAGGCCATCGAACG
>JBBQCC010000346.1:0-4216 GCA_038318285.1 Planctomycetota bacterium
CATGGCGGCCGGCCGCGACGTGTTGATCGTCTACGACGACCTCACCCAGCACGCGCGGGCGTATCGCGAACTCTCCCTTCTGCTCCGGCGCCCGCCGGGACGAGAGGCATTTCCAGGCGACATCTTCTACATCCACTCGCGGCTCTTGGAGCGTTCGACTCACCTGCGTCAGGAACTCGCTGGTGGATCGCTCACAGCGTTGCCGATCATCGAAACCGAGGCGCAGGACATCTCGGCCTACATCCCGACCAACCTGATCTCGATCACCGACGGCCAGATCTACCTGTCACCATCCTTGTTCGAGTTGGGCGTGCTGCCTGCGGTCGACGTCGGCAAGTCGGTGTCGCGCGTCGGCGGCAAGGCACAACGTGCGGCCTACCGAGCGGTCGCCGGAGACCTCAAGCTCGGCTACGCGCAGTTCGAGGAACTCGAGACGTTCGCGCGCTTCGGCGCCCGCCTCGACGACAGCAGCAAGAAGATCCTGGAGCACGGCCGACGCATCCGTGCCTGTCTCAAGCAAGCTGAACTCGCACCCGTGTCGGTGCCGGCACAGATCGCCGTGCTGCTCGGCCTGGGTGCGATGCTGTTCGACACGGTGCCGCTGGAGCGGATGCACGACGCCGAACACGCCGTGCGCGAGGCGGCCGCCGGCATCCCCGCCGAGGTGAGCGCGCGCTTCGAGACCGCGAAAAGCCTGTCCGACGCCGACCGCACGCTGATCGTCGAGCTCGTGCGCCAAGCCCTCCTGCCGTTCCAGCCGGCGACTCCCGCGGCGTCACCCCGCTCGAACGCCTCCATGTCGGCAACAGCCGGCGACGACGTGGGGGGGGAGCCGCGGGCAGCAGTGCCGATCCGCGCCGCGGGAGCGCCGGAGTCGTGAGCGAAAGCACTGCGGGACTGCGCCGAAAGATTGCCACCTCGAGCGATCTCCAGTCCGTCGTGCGCACGATGAAGGCGCTCGCTGCGTCGAACATCGGCCAGTACGAAAAGTCCGTGCTGGCGCTGGGCGAGTACTACCGGACCGTGGAGCTGGGCCTCGGCGCGTGTCTCCGGCGTCTCGGGCGCGAGGCGTTGCGCGAGCACGAACCCCGCGGTGTCGCGGTGCTCGGCGTCGTCGTGTTCGGTTCCGACCAGGGTCTGGTCGGGCAGTTCAACGAAGTGGTAGTCGACTTTGCGGTCGAGACCCTCGCCGCACGAACGAGCAGCGTGCGGCTGTGGGCGGTCGGCGAGCGCGCTCACGCCCGCCTCGTGGACGCCGGCCTCTCGCCCGAGCAATCCCTGTCCGTGCCGAATTCGGTGCAGGCCGTCGCGCCACTCGTCATTCAATTGCTGATGCAAAGCGAGGCGCTGCACGACCAGGGAAACATCGACGAATTGCACGTCTTCTACAACGCACCGACCGCCGGAGCCGGTTATGCAGCGACCACCCGACGACTGCTCCCGCTCGACCGCGGCTGGCTGCGCGGACTGATCGAGGTTCCGTGGCCGACCGACAAGATCCCCGAGGTCCTCGGCGACAGCAAGGCGACACTGCACGCACTCACGCACGAGTTCCTGTTCATCTCGCTGTTCCGCGCGTGCGCCGAGTCGCTCGCCAGCGAGAACGCGAGCCGCTTGGCCGCGATGCAGCGCGCCGACAAGAACATCGACGAGTTGCTCGAGCACCTGCGAGAATCGTTCCACCGCCGGCGTCAGAGCGGCATCGACGAGGAGCTGTTCGACGTGGTCTCCGGGTTCGAGGCGCTGTCGGTCCGCACGGATCGAGACCCAGCGAACCCCTGAGATGCGGACCGATCGGAGTTCCGTGGTATCGCCGATTCGTGCGGGCGTATTCGACGATCCCGGCTGCACCGAGTCTTGACCGAACAGCACGTGATTCAAGTCACCGCTGCGACCGAGCACGCTCAAGCGTTGCTGCGTCAGGCTAGGAAAGTCGTGTTCAATGACCGTGGAGGCCACCTCCGCCGCCTTTCCGTCGCCCTCCTTGCAGCGCTCGAGCGTGCTCGGCCTCGCGAGGTGACTCTCACCACGGACTGCTCCGCTCCACGCGAGAGTCATCTCCGAATGCGTGCCTGCCGCTACTGCTCTCCAAGAGGACCTTCGCATGGGTGAGTACATGACGTTCGCGGTCGCCTTGCTGACGATCACCAACCCGATCGGCACGATGGCCATCTACGCCGGCATGGTCTCCGACATGCCGCGGCAGCGTCAGCTCCAGACGGCGCGGACGGCCGCCATCGCCATCCTGGTCATCCTTCTCGTCGTGACTTGGACCGGTGAAGCACTCATGCGCTTCTTCGGCGTCTCGATTCCGGCCTTCGAAGCGGCGGGTGGGCTGATCATCGCGGTCATGGGACTCTCGATGCTGCACGGGAAGCCGAGCACCATCCATCACGCCAAGGATCAGGAGGGGACGGTCGACGACTCTATCGCCGTCGTCCCCGTGGCGATGCCGCTGGTCGCGGGCCCGGGTGCGATCACGACCGTCGTCGTCACCGCACACGATCTGCCCACGGTGATGGACAAGCTGCTGATGTCGGCGGTGTGCGCGGGTGTCGCGACCGTGCTGTGGCTGGCGTTGCGATTCGCGACCCCGCTCAGCAATCGCATCGGCCCTCAGGCCGTCGGCATCACGACCCGGATCATGGGCATCGTACTCACGGCCATCGCCTTCGGGATGATGGCCTCGGGCGTGAAGCAGTTGCTGCCGGGGCTCGCCAAGTAGGGGACGCTCGCACGAGCTGGTGGCGCGGCATCCTCGACGACGTCATCACATTCAGCTGCGCCTACCGCTGAGAGTCGGGTGCGGATCCGAGCTTTCCACGAGCGAGCGACAGCAGCGTCAGCGCTGCGAGCCCGATCGTCGCGAGCACACCGAACGTCGCGCCGTAGCCCACCTGCGGGATCCACCTCCCGGCGGCGGCAGCCGACCACGACTCGCACACGTTCGTCGCGCCCATGAACGCGCTGAACTGCGTCGCGCCGAGCCTTTCGTCCGTCCAGTCCATGAACAGCGCGTAGCTGGCTGCGGTGAACCAGCCGATCGCGACGTAGACCGCGGTCAGCCAAGGGAGCAGCGCGTCGGGGCCTGTGAAGGTTTGCCACTCGATCGCCGCGGATGTCGCCAGGATGCTCACGCCCAGTACGAACCCGGCGAGCAACGCTCCGCGCCGCGCCCCGATGCGATCGGTCAGTCGGCCGCCCGCGATGCCACCGATCGCCATCGCGACAACGGCATGGATCAAGAAGAAGCGGCCGGCGACGTCCGTCGCTCCGCCGGCACGTTCCGTCAAGAGCGGTCCGGCGAACGCTCCCAGCGCCTCGAATCCAGCGCCGCCCAGGGCCGCGAATGCGAGTCCGATCCATGTCGTCGGACGCGCGAGCGCGCTGCGCGCGTGCATGCCGAAGTCACGCACGACGCCTCCACTGGCGCTTGTCGAACGCCTGCGTTCGGGCAGCGGAGCTCGGTATGTCACGAGGAGTCCGAGTCCGGCGACGACCACGCCGACGAGCACGGCGATCAGCGCGCGCGGACCTGTCTCTGCAACGACGAGCAGCGCTCCACCGCCCAGGAGCGAGCGCCCGAGCAGCATGCCGAACTGCATCCATCCGGAGAGCTGTCCGCGCTCGGCAGTCTCCGTCGTGCGGATCATCAACGCGTCGATGGCTGCGTCCTGCGTCGAGGCGAAGACCGCGTGCGCGAGCAGACAGGGAACGAGCAGGTCCGAGGTCAGGAAGTCTTCGGCGAGCAGCAACGGGAGCAGCGTCGACACCATGCCGACCTGCGTCACGCCGATCCAACCGCGCAAGCTCCAGTGCGGTCCTTGCAGCAAGTCGACGAGCGGTGCCCACAACCACTTGAGCGCCCAGGGCAGGACGAGCCAAGCAAGCAGCGCGCCGATGCGCTCCGTGCTGACGTCCGCGGATCGCAGAAGGCTCGGCAGCGCCCACCAGAGAAAGCCGATCGGCGCGCCCTCGACGGCGTAGTAGGCCGTGAAGAGCACGCGTCGACCGCGAGGCGTGTCGGTCAAATTCATCGCGCGAGCCGGCCGCGACACGGAGCCGTGCGCGCACGATGCACGAAACCCCGTACGGAGCCAGGTGAATTCGTCCGGGGTTTGCGCGGAGGCTCAGCCGGGGGCGCGCTTCCCCCCCCCCCCCGGACTAATACACCTGGCTCCGTACGGGGTTTCGTGTCGTGCGCACCGACGCACCC
>JBBQCC010000347.1:0-4215 GCA_038318285.1 Planctomycetota bacterium
CCGGCCGATTCGACGCGATCGATCCTATCGGGGCCGCAACCAGCCCTCAAGGCGCGTCGACCTCGCCGACGGTTCGCGGCAAGCGATCGAGCATCGCCCTCGGCGTCGAGCTGCACAGCACGCCGTCCGTGTCCGTCGTCGCGAGCACGGTGTGCGCGCGAGCACATCGACGCCCGCTCTTCACGTCGTGCACGTCGTACGCCACACGCACGAGCGGCGAAACCGCCGTGAACCACGCGGTCACGCGCACAGAATCACCGTACGCGAGCGGAACCATGTAGCGGCAGCGGGCGTCGACGACGTACATGCGATAGCCCAGCGCGCGGATCTCGGGGATGTCCAGCCCGAGGCCGGCGAACAGCTCGTTGCGCGCGGCCTCGAGCCATTCGAAGTAGCGGCCGTGCCAAACGACTCCCAGCGGGTCGCACTGTTGAAAACCGACTTTGGCCGTCCACTCGACGGCGTGCGCGGGACGTCGGTTGCTCACGATCTGCTCCAGAAATCGAAGAAGTTGAACCAGTTGTACGGCGCAGAGCGCGCGTGGTGCTCGAGGCGTTGGGCGTAGCGAGTGACGACGAGTCGCAGGGCTTCGTCACGTCCCGCGCGCGGCAGATCGATCCGATCCGCGAACCGCTCGCAGTGGAGGTCGTAGCGCCCCGGATCCGTGTAGATGCCGAAGACCAAGTACACCGGACAGCGCAACAGGTGCGCGATCAGGAAGGGCCCCTGCGGAAAGGCCGCGTCGATTCCGAAGAAGGGCACGCGCACGACGCGGTCGTTCAGGCCGACGCGGTCACCCAGCAACGCCACGAAGTCCCCGGCTTCCACGCGCGCACGGACGCGCGTCATCACGCCTACGGCATCGTCGCCGATGTGGATCACGCGCGCGGCCTGTTCGGGATCCAGACGTTCGAGCAGCGCGTTGATCATGCGCGCATTCTCGAAGTGGCCGACGATGTGGATCGGAACCTCGTCGCGCATCCCACCGGCGCGCATGGCTTCGTAGCTGCCCAAGTGTGCCCCGAGCAGCACGGCGCCGCGCCTGGTCGCGACCTGGGCGCGCAGGAGTTCGTCGCCCTTGCGTGTGAACTGGAGTTCGACATCGCGCCCCGACAAGAGGAACACGCGATCGAGCGTGACCTGTGCGAACGTGCGCAGGTGACGGTAGATGCGCGCCGACCGCACCCGCGATCCCTGCACGCGCTCCAACCAGGATCGCGACGCGCGTCGTGCTCGAGCATCGAACACGAAGTACCACCCCGCGACGAGCACGACGGGAAGCTTCATCACGCGCCGTCCCAGCAGAGTCGCCATGCGGAACGACACCTGCATCAGGAACAAAGATCCGCGCTCGCGCTCGGTCAGCCAAGCGGCGTTCGTCCTGTCCTTTCGCGACGTGCTCATGCCGAACCACCCTGCGAGGGGAAACCGCGGCCGGCCAGCCGAGCACGGATCCACCCGAACGCGCCCGCCGTGCACAAGCGCGCGTGCATGCACGAAAAGCTCCAGTTGTCGCGCAGCATCCGGAAATGCGAGACGCCGCCCTCAGCCGCGGTCAGGTAGCGCACGCCGACGGGCAGATTCACGATCGGAACTCCGGCGCGGATCATGTGCACCAGGATCTCGACGTCGAACTGCATGCGCTCGCCGCGCACACGCACGGACCGCGCGGCGTGCAGCGGGTAAACGCGGAATCCGATCATCGCGTCGCGCACTTCGCTGCGTCGACCCGTCTCCAAGGCGACCCAGAACGTCATGAATCCTCGCGCGAAACGGCGACTTCTGGGCGCTTCGTCTCCGTACGTCGGATACCCGAGCACGAGCGCGTTTGGGTTCGACGCGGCCGCCTCCAGGAACGCCGGGATCCGTCCCAAGTCGTGCTGTCCGTCGCCGTCGATCTGAAACGCGTGCGTGTAGCCGAGACCTGCTGCGACATCGAAGCCGTCGCGCACAGCCGCGCCCTTTCCTCCATTGCGCGCGCGGCGGACGAGGACGACGTCGCCTTGTTCCGCAGTGGCGCGGCACACGCTCGCACCGGGCGATGCGCTTCCGTCGTCCACGAGCACGACGGGCAATCCGTACCGACCGATGTCGCGCACGGTCGCCGCCACCGTCGCCGGGTTGTCGTAGGTTGGCACGACCGCGCACGGCCGGAACACGGGCGCCGTGGTCAAGGCCCGGGCTCCGGACGAAGGTCGCGCTCGATCCGATCCGAAGCGAACGTCATCGCGCCCGTGGTGCACACCTCGCCGTCGCGTCGGATCTCGAACTTGGCGCTGCGCGTGTCGATTGCCGGTGTGCACGCGAACTGCAACGTGTCGCCGGGCAGGATCCGTGCGGCGAACTTCAGCGCACTCCAACGGACGACCCCGACTTCGCGCGCCAGGATTCGACGCACGGCCGGCAGGACGATCTCCTGCAACTGCACGGCGCCGGCCAGCACCGGAGAACCGGGGAAGTGCCCCTCGAACCAAGCGCTGTGCGCGGGAACCGTGACCGTGATCGACCCGTTGGTGCCACCGCGTGCGTCGAAGCCGAAGTCGAGCGCGAGCGGAGCCCCCGTCGCATCGCAACCGAAGCTGCGCCACACGTCGGCGCTCGCCACGCCGCCGTTCGGATCGCGAGGCACGCGTTCCACGCGAGCAACGCGAGTTCTCGTCGATCCGCACAGGCGCTCGATGGCGGAGCGGTCGAGCGTCGGCGCCTGCACGACGGCCGCGAGGCCCGCCGCGGATTCGACCGCGGCGCAGTCCTCGACGCCGGTTGTGCGCCAAAGGTCGCTCTCCAGCATTCGCACACGCGACGAGAGGCCCTGCGCGGATTCGAGCGCGAGCGCTTCGTACACGCGCACGCCGTGTCGTGCGATCAACTCCTCACCCAATCCCGGATCGAGTTCGTCCCACGTCGACACGACGCATTCCAACTCGCCCAGCGCGCCGACGGGCAACGCGACGAGCCCGCGCAAGTGCGCCGGTGCGCTGACGAGCACGCGCGCTCTGCAGGCGCGCACGATCCGACCCGTGGCGTCGGCGGTCTGCGGAACGGCGCTCGCGAACGAGGCGCCGCGCAAGATCGGCAGCAACACACCCAATAAAGCGCTCGGCAACGACGAAGGCGCCATCGTGGAGACGGTCGAGCCCTCGCGCGGCCATTCGATGTCGCGAGCGAGGCGATCGAGCTCCGCACGCAACGCTTGCTCGTTCCACCCTCGAATGGCCAAGTCGGGGCGGCCGTCGATGTCGGCCATCGGTACACCGAAATGGGAACGACACGCGACTGGTCCGACGGTACGCAGAGCCGTTGCGGGAAAGGGAGGCGCGACGACGGGTGCGACCTCGAACTCGACTTGCGAAGCCCGCTCCATCAACGCCGGCACGTCGATGCCGCGACCAACGCCCGTGTCGTGCAGCAGGATCCCCGTGCCGTGACTGCGCAAGCTGGGCGCGACGAGCTCGCGTCGGGCACCCACGGGAAGGGTCGCACCGAAACCTGCTCGCCAAGTCCCGAGCAGCGCCGCAGCGAACGCCGCGCGGTCGCGACCGAACGCGAACGTCGCGTGGTCCAGCCCCGGTGGCTGTTCACGCGCGAGCGCGCTCGCGACGGCCTCGATCGCGGCACGCATTCGCTGTCCGGTGATCGGTCGCCCTTCGATCCACGCGACGGGTCGATCGTTCGTGAGTGCGTTCAGAAACTCGTCGAGCACGCTGTTTCCCGCATGCGCTCCGCTGAGAACGGCACGCGCTGCGTGCGGACACTACCACCGAATCCTCCCGCGACGCATCGCGCCGGCGATCGCTGTCGGCCGGCGTTCACGCCGGACCGAAGCGCCGGCGGCGCAGAGTCCACTCGATCGCGAGCAACGCGCCGATGCCGACGTAGGCGAGCCCGCCGTTGTAGATCGCCCAACATTCGAGCGGCGCCCAGAGCGCGAGCGCGGCGGCCGCGACGCCGTTCAAGGCGAAGAATGCGCACCAAATCCACGTCCAGGCACGACACCAGCGCACCTGATCGGGCGTCGGATGCGCGAGCTGCAGGCGCGCGAATCTCTCGATCATCGGCATGGATCCACGCCGGAGCGTGCCGCCGAATACGGCGAGCAGAATCGCGTTCACGACGGCCGGTACGGCCAACACGAATCCCGCGCGATTCAAAACCAGGCCGAGGACGAGCGCGAGCACGGTGACGAACGGCAGGAGGGCCAAGCTCCCCAGTGCG
>JBBQCC010000348.1:0-4198 GCA_038318285.1 Planctomycetota bacterium
TGTCAAAAACGACACGGTCTTTCGAGCCCGCGTCAATCTGCAAGATCTTTTCCGGATTGCTCGCGCTTTCACGCCAGAGGAACAAACAGTGAGAACCCGCGGACCCTTCTTCGGGCCTAACGAAGAACACTATAGCAAGATGGTCTTCGCCGTCGTAGTCGATGCAGTCGACAAGGTCAGGGTCAAAATCGACCTTGCTCGTCACCAGGTGTGGCCATGTCCTGTCCAGCCATCGCGCGAAAGAGGGAGCTTCCTGACCGGCGAGAGACTCGACCAATTTCGCGACGGCGGGGATCTCCGCCCAAGGCCTGATTGGTGAACTCGAACGCTGGAGGAACAACGAACCTGACGTCAGAGTTCGACATCGGCGCATGAGCAGAGAGGACCGTTCCGAGGACAAAGTCGAGTCGAGGACCAGCACGGAGTCGACTCCCAAGCCAAGGCGCTCCTCGAGCAAGACCGTGCCGTCGAACGCGCAACTCGTGAGTATTCCCGCATCTCCAACGATCACCTCGGGACAGCCATCGCCGTCGAGGTCGCCGGCCTTAGGCCATTGATTCAGGGTCCCGTCACTCCTGATCGTCGAACGCTGCCCGCGTCGCGCGTCCACGACCCAGAGATCCTCCTCACCCTCGCCATTCACGAGCAACTCCTCGATCCCGTCGCGGTCTAGGTCGGAAGTATCAAAGAACCCGCCTGCGCGCTGGATCTCGCGCAGGCGCGTCCCGTCGGCGTCGAGAATGAGGATCTCGCCATCCTCGACTCTCGCATCTGAGTTCCACGGAGACGCGCGCAAGATGAACTCCAGGTCAGAGTCCTGGTCCAGCTGGGCGGAGCAGGGTTCAGCCCACCTCGCAGGCGGCAGCGCCGCCATCCGCTGCGCGGCCGCGCCCGAGAAGGGAATGCGGTACAGCTCGGGCGCGGCGGAGCTACCGGCCACCGCCGCGTAGCTTGCGAGACCACTGCGCCAGGGAACCGGACGACCGCACGCGAGCCACCCGAACGAGGTGAGCAGCACTTCGGGCGGACGGCCGCTGCGGATCAGGTTCAGAGTCGATTGACCGGTATCCGCAAAGGTCGAAGCGATCACGTCGAGGCGACCATCCAGGTCGACATCCTGAATACTGGGGCTGCCGACGCAAAACCCGGACCCGATGATCTCATCGGACTGCACGCCACCCTTCGAGGACAGTCGCATGAGGTGCAAGGCGCCGAGTGATTCCAGTACCAAAAGGATCTGCCTGTTCTCTCCCTCGTCGATGTCGACGATGCGCAAGTCCAGGCAGGTGCCGAACACTCCAGGCATCGGCACTTGAAACACGGCGTTGCCGTCGAGATCCAAACCACGAAGCTCACCTCGATCGCCCCGCGTCTTTACAAATATCTCGGGATGGAAGTCCCCAATTAGGTCGCCCAGCCAGACATCGTCGATCGCGGACTCGAACCTCCGTGTCCACGCCACTCCTGACGCCCCGAGCAAGTGCAGGTCGACCGGTTTCGCGTGAAGAGAGTTCGGATGTTCCGACTTAGAGAACACGGGATTCACGAACAGCACACCTAGGGATTGTGGACCACGGGCCTCCAAGGGCAGGACCCGGAATCCGTGCTCCTCGCCGTCCATCGCCACGGAGAGCAGGACCTTCGAGCCGAGAGTCGAGATCGAGAAGGAATCGAATGTCGACGAGCGTTCGCTGGCCGTTGGCCCAATCCACTCGTCGAGTCCGTCACCATCCGCATCGAGGGCCACACCCCATCCGGAAAAAAGCGGCGGAGGAAGAAGGGTGGGCGAAAGCGGGGCGTGAAAGGACGAACAGAAAGCGTCCACGGCGTTGGTGGTCGTCATGACCTCGACCACACCATCGTGATTCACGTCGAACGGATAGGAGAGGCTGAATCTGGGGTCGTAGGCTCCGAGGCTGCCCAGCGAACTGCGGCGCAGGGGCTCTAGGAAGATCTGCTGCTCCAGTGTCGAGTTCGCATCCACATCGATCGCTTGCGCGCCTTCGCAAAGCATCCAATCTCGGTCATGATCCGCTGTCGCCAAGAGAGCGTAACGACCGGCCGGCAGCGCGAGTTCTTCGGTCGCCGGCAGCGCGTTCTGGTAACTAAGTCGATCGGGATCGCATTGATCTCCAGCGAAAATCTGCACGCTGATTCCTGAGTGCAGTGGGACCAATCGCAGACGACCCTGTGGCAGGACATGTGCGATCTCGTCCGGCATTCCCGGTTCCACGCGCAGCTGCGCCGCGCCCCGCGCCTCGCCCGAGAACTCGAAGCGCGCGGTGTAGTCACCAGGACGCACGCCGGCGGTGAAGGGCGTGCGTCCCTCCAGTGGAGTCGTCCCGCCCTCGGATCCTACGAGCACCACCTTCGCGCCTGGCGGATCCGTGCGAAACGTGATTGGCGTTAGATCGCTGACCGGTTGACGATCGAAGACAACGCGCTCGTCTCGCCCGACGTGCACGACGGCCTCCGCGCGTAGGTCGCGGCTCGCCTGATGCAGCTGCACGCTGTGGTCACCCGGTGCAACTCGCAGTGTCAGCGGCACTCCCGGACCCGCGGTGCCTCGCAGGCTTCCGTCTACGCTGACTGCCGTCCCCGCCACGACCGGTTCGACGATCAGCGTCCCCGGCCGGGTGGCCCACCAGGATGCATAGGCGCCGAGTGCTACCAACACCACCGCGACCGTGCTCGCGAGCGCGCGATTGCGGCGCGCCCACTTCTGCATCTCCACCACGACGCCGGTGCGGTGCGCACGCACGACTCGACCTTCGAGGTACGCGCGCAGTTCCTGCTCCACCTCGCTCGGGCTCGCGTAGCGATCCTCCGCCGCTCGAGCCATGGCCTTGTCGCAGATCGCCAACAGCTCGCCCGGCGCCTTCGGCGCGCGCCGTGCCAACGACTCCGGCGGACCCTCCTGCACCCAGCGCCACACCGCGTAGTTGCTGGCCTTCGTCCCCGGCGACACGTACGGCATGTGCCCCGCCAACAAGTGGTAGAGCATCGCTCCGATCGCGTACACGTCCGAGCGCGGGCCCACTCGGTCAAGCTCGCCTCGCGCTTGCTCCGGCGGCATGTAGGCCGGCGTGCCCACCACGTCGCCGTCCATCGTGAACAGAGGCGAGTCCGGATCGTCCTCGCGTGCGCCGCGCGCCGTGCTCACACCGCTGACGCTCGCCGGCTGCGTCGTCAGCCGCAGGTCCTTGCGGTCCGCCTGGCCCAGCACTCGCGCTAGGCCCCAGTCCATCACGTACACCTCGCCGTAGCGACCCACCATCACGTTGGCCGGCTTCAGGTCGCGGTGCACGATTCCGCGAGCGTGCGCGTAGGCCATTGCCTCGCACACCTTCAGCAACACGCCAACTGCGCGAATCAGCGTCCACTCGGACGAGCCCGCGTGCACAGCCTCGATCACCTCTTGGAAGCTGCGCCCCTTGACCAGCCGCATCGTGAACCACGCGCGGCCTGTCGCGTCGACGCCCAACTCGTGCACCGGCACGATCCCGGGGTGGTCGAGCTGCCCTGTGATCTGCGCCTCGTCGAGGAAGCGGCCGAGCGCACGCTGGTCGAGTTCGGGCGTCTCGCCTGTGTGCGCCTCCTCGCCCTTGCCCAGCACGACCTTCATCGCCAGCGGCCGGCGCAACTCGGCGTCCCAGACTTTCAGCACCGCACCTTGGCCGCCCTGCGCGACCAGTGAGCGATAGCGGTAGCGACCCGTCGTGCCTGGCCCGATTCCCAGGCGCTGAAGCAACTCGGCGCTCAGATGCGCGCCCTGCGGCTCGTCGGGTTCCGACGCGGGCGCCAAGGGCGGGCCGAACGTCGGCGCGCCCGGCGCCGCACCGGCGAGCACCGCGCGAAAGCGCAGCCAGTCAGAGTGCAGCTGCAAGAGCGCGGGCCTCAACTCATCCGCCTCGCTGGCAATCCAGGCCTCGAACGAAGTCTCCGAGGCAGCGTCTTGCAGCCCGAGAAACGCCGCGAAGCGTTCTTCGGCTTGTGCGGCAATGGACGGATCGAACTGAGAGGGATCAGTCATCGTGAACCTGGGCTACGCCAGCCAAAGGGGGACGCCGCAGGGATCGTAACGGGGAGATGCGAGTGATGGACACACACGATCGCACCGAAGGGCGGACTGAACTTTCTCGCGGATTCCTATCCTGTCGCCGCGCTAAGCCCTTTCCTTTCTCCATGGAGTCGCCCC
>JBBQCC010000349.1:0-4170 GCA_038318285.1 Planctomycetota bacterium
CGAACTTGGACCTGACGGGTGGATGCCCGTGAACGCAGGGATTGCGTGAGCGAGCGCGGGGCTCGTCCTTCGGGGCGGGCCTCGCGTGTTTCAGGCGGGCGTCGCCGCACGCTCGAGCCGGTCGAGCACGGCGCGCCACGCGCTGTCGGATGGCGGACGTTCGAACACGACGAGCTCGCAACCCTCGTCGTCGAACGCGTGCAGCGTCTCGTAGAGGCGGGCCGCGACCGCGTCCGGATCACGCGGCAGGCGCACGGCGACATCGGTTTCCAGATTGCTCTCGAGGTCGCGTCCGCCCAGCGACACGCTGCCGACGAGGCCGCCGCGCGCGCGCGCCGCGCGACAGACTTCGCGCACGCTGTCGTCGCCAGGGGTGGCGAGCACGAGCCGGGCGCGCGGCGCGTAGTGTCGATCCATCATTCCCGGCGCGAGTCTCGGCGCATCGTCGCCGGGCGGTGAGTGCGCGGTCTCGTCGAGCGGACCGACGACCTGCGCCAGTGCCTGCGCGCCGATCGTGCCCGGACGCAGGATGCGCGGCCGCGCACCGGTCAAGTCCACGACCGTCGACTCGATACCGACGCGCGTCGGGCCGCCGTCGAGGATCAGGTCGACGCGTTCACCCAAGGACCTCTCGACGTGGCGCGCGCTGACGGGGGATAGCTCGGTCGAGCGGTTCGCGCTGGGCGCCGCGATCGGCAGGTTCGCTGCGCGGATCAACGCCAGCGCGACGGGGTGCGCGGGTACGCGCACTCCGACGGCCGGCAAACCCGCAGTGACGGCGTCGGGAACGCGCGCGCTCTTTCGTAGCACGAGCGTCAACGGACCCGGCCAGAACGCGGCCGCGAGTCGTTCGGCGTTCTCGGGCCAATCGGCGACGAGCTCGCGCGCGCTCGCGACGTCGGCGACGTGCACGATCAACGGGTTGTTCGCAGGCCGCCCCTTCGCGGCAAAGATGCGCGCGATAGCCGCCGGATCCAGCGCGTTCGCGCCGAGGCCGTACACCGTCTCTGTCGGGAACGCGACGAGGCCGCCGCGGCGGAGGATCTCTGCCGCGCGCTCGATCGACGCCGCGTCGGGCCAGTCTGGGTTCACACTGAGCAGCACGCGCGGGAGGATAGCCGCGACTGCGCGGCTCGGAGTCCCGCATGATCGACTGTCACCCCGGATTATTCAGCCGCGATGAGTTTTCGAAGGGGATCGCTTCGATCGCGGGTTGCGCCGATCGCGCCGATCGCGCTAGCGTTCCCGCTGGAAATCCAGCGCCGCGCTCCCCCGCAAGCTCACGCTGTTGCCCGCAAGCTCCAGCCGGAACGAATCCCATGAAGTACCTCGCAGCCCTCCTCGCCCTGCCCTTTGCCTCGTGCGCCGTCGTGCAGTCGCAAGGCGGCGGCGACGCGACTTCATTTTCCATGCTCGACCGTCCCAACAAGGTTTCGGGCTACCTCGGTGCTCGCAGCTTCGACTTCGGGGACGAGGTGAGCGACATCGAGGACCAGGGCGTGATCGGCGTCGAGTTCAGTCAGGAGTACGCCCAGTGGCCCGTCGGATGGGAAGCCGGGATCATGGGGTCGGCCGCTTCTGACGACGTCAACGGGAACGACATCGACTCCGCGACGGCCGAACTCTATGGCGGCGTGCGCAAGTCGTTCGGAACAGGCCGGTTTCGTCCGTACGTCGGCGCAGGCCTCTCGTGGATCCGCGTCGCGTTCGATACGGACGCGTTGGGCGAGGACGACGACGGCTCGCTCGGTGTGTACGCGCACGGCGGCGTCGCGTACCAGTTCACGCCGCTCTTCAGCCTCGGCCTGGACGTGCGCGGCCTGTTCGGCACGGACATCGATCTGTACGGCGAGAATCTCGACGCGGACTACGGTCAGGTCGCGCTGGTCGCGGGCTTCTCGTTCTGACCGGACTTCTAGGCCAGCGCGCGCGCCACGCTGGCCGTGTCGACCATCTGTTGGAAGCGGACGATCTTCCCGTCCGTGATCCACCACGTGTGCGCGCACTGCACGTCGAGCGGTTTCCCACTCGCGCGACACTTCCCGGTGTAGCGACCGAACATCGTGACGACCTCGGGGCCGCCGACGATCTCGCCGACCACGACGCGGAAGTCGTCGTACATCTCGAAGGTGCGCGCGAACACGCCGCCCAGGATCGCATCCGCCCCGACATACGGATTGCGGTCGGAGAGCGGGTATCCCTCAGCCTCGTTCCAGACGACTTGGCTGTGGAGTCGTGCCGCGAAGGCGGGCACGTCGCCCGCGGCGAAGGCGGCGTAGAGGGAGCGGACGAGATCAATGGCCGGACTCATGGGCGGGATGGTGCTGAAAAACCCCGTACGGAGCCAGGTAAGTTCCGTCGGGGTTTCGCCGGAGGCTCCGCGTTGTGCGGCGTCGTGGGCGAAACCCCGACGGAACTTAACTGGCTCCGTACGGGGGTTTTCAGCGCGGTTCGCTCAGGAGCATCCCGGCGCCCACCGTGTTGTTCGTCGCCTCGTCCACCAGGATGAACGAGCCCGTCGTGCGGTTCCGGCGGTACTCGTCGTAGAAGATCGGCGCGGTCGTGCGCAGTTTGATGCGGCCGAGGTCGTTGCGGTTCAGCCTGTCGGCGTCCTGCACGCGGTGACCGGTGTTCACGTCGAGGCGGTACTCGATGCTCTCGACGATCGTGCGCGCGTTCCGCGTCGTGTGCTTCAGCGCGTAGCGGCCTTTCGCGACGAGCGGCGCGTCGCCCATCCAGCACACCATGGCGTCGAGATCCTGCCCGACGATCGGTCGGTTCGCGGTGCGGCACAGCATGTCGCCGCGCGACACGTCGATGTCGTCCTCGAGGTGCACGGTCACCGACATCGGCGCGTAGGCCTCGTCGATC
Organism: Planctomycetota bacterium; assembly: GCA_038318285.1. GTDB lineage: Bacteria > Planctomycetota > UBA1135 > UBA1135 > JAEUHZ01. Next base: position 2,872 of record JBBQCC010000349.1, read on the forward strand.
GGTCCGTCGAACGTCTCGATCTTCGCGACGCGCGACGTGAAGCCGCTGGGCAGCACGACGACCTCGTCGCCGGTCTTCAGCACGCCGCCCGCGACTTGGCCCGCGTAGCCGCGATAATCGTGGTGAGCAGTGCTCTGCGGGCGCACGACCCACTGCACGGGGAAGCGCACGTCGATCAGGTTGCGATCGGACGCGATGTGCACGTTCTCCAACTGGTGGAGCAGCGGCGGGCCCTTGTACCAGGGCGCTTTCTCGCTGCGGTCGACGACGTTGTCGCCGTGCAGCGCGCTCATCGGGATGAACGACACGTCGGCCACGTCCATGCGCGCCGCGAAGCCGCGCAGCTCGGTCTCGATGCGACGGAAGACGCCCTCGTCCCAATCGACGAGGTCCATCTTGTTGATCGCGAACACGATGTGCGGGATGCGCAGCAGCGACGTGATCAGGGAGTGACGCCGCGTCTGCTCGACCACGCCTTGTCGCGCGTCGACCAGCACGATCGCGAGGTTCGCGGTCGACGCGCCCGTCACCATGTTGCGCGTGTACTGAATGTGGCCCGGCGTGTCCGCGATGATGAATTTGCGCCGTGGCGTCGCGAAGTAGCGGTAGGCGACGTCGATCGTGATGCCCTGCTCGCGCTCGGCGCGCAGCCCGTCGGTCAGCAGCGCGAGGTTCGTGTACTCGTCGCCGCGACGGCGCGACACGTCTTCGACGTGCGCCAACTGGTCCTCGAAGATCGATTTGGTGTCGTAGAGGAGGCGACCGATCAGCGTGCTCTTGCCGTCGTCCACGCTGCCGCAGGTCGAGAAGCGCAGCAGCTCGGCGCCCTCCTCCATGGCCACGAAATCGCCACCCTTGCCCGCGTCCATGCTCCCGCCGTCCACGCCTGCGCCGGACATCAGAAGTACCCCTCTTTCTTGCGGTCTTCCATGGCGGCTTCGGTCTGGCGATCGTCGGCGCGCGTCGCGCCGCGCTCGGTCTGGCGCGACGCCGCGACCTCGGCGATCACCTCGTCGATCGTCACGGCCTTCGAGCGCACCGCGCCCGTGCACGTCATGTCACCGACGGTGCGGAAACGGACGATCTCGCGGAAGGGGACTTCGCTGGGATAGCGCTCGACCTGTTCGACGGCGGCGTACAGCATCCCGTCGCGCTCGAACACGCTGCGCTCGTGGCTGAAGTAGATCGACGGCAGCTCGAGCTGCTCGCGCTTCACGTACTCCCACACGTCGAGCTCGGTCCAATTCGAGATCGGGAACACGCGGAAGTGCTCGCCCAGCTTGAGCCGCGTGTTGTAGA
>JBBQCC010000350.1:0-4131 GCA_038318285.1 Planctomycetota bacterium
GATTCAGCAGGATTTCTCGATGATTTCGGCACTGCGCGGCCGCGGCCTGATCCAGGGCATGCAGCTCGCGGAGGGCGCCGAGGATGTGCAGAAGGACCTGTACCAGCGCGGCCTGATCACCAACCGCACGGGCGGCGACACGATTCGTTTCCTGCCGCCCTACGTGATCACGAGCGCGCAGATCCAGCGCGGCCTCGCCATCGTGCGCGAGTCGCTGACCCACCGCACCGGATCCGCGCACGTCGCCTCGAATACCGCCGCCGCCCGCGCATAGAGCTCCAACGCGGTGCGGGCCGATCTTCGGTCCGCACCGTCATGTTCCCGACACCACGTTCCTCACACGACTTTCATCCAAGACTGCTCGACTCCAACGACGATGACCACGACGACGACCTTCGGAACGCTGCCTCAAAAGGACCTGCTGACGATCGCCCAACTCGGACCAGGTGACGTCGAGACCGTCTTCGACGCGGCGCTCGCCATCAAGGCGGACCGCGCGGCGTACGCGAATGCGCTGAAGGGCAAGCGCCTCGCGATGATCTTCGAGAAGGACTCGCTGCGTACGCGCTTCACGTTCGACATCGGCATGCAGGACCTGGGCGGTTCTGCGGTGTTCATGGATCACCGCGACGCGCGCCTCGGTTCGCGCGAGTCGCTCAAGGACATGGCGCGCAACCTGGAGCGCTGGGTGGATGGCATCGTCGCCCGCGTCTTCAAGCAGCGTGCGCTCGAAGAAATCGCAGCGAATTGCTCGATTCCGGTCATCAACGGCCTTTCGGATCACGTGCACCCGTGCCAGGCACTGGCCGACTTCATGACGCTGACCGAGCGCTGGGGCACCGTACGCGGTCGCCGCGTCGTGTACGTCGGCGACGGCAACAACACGTGCCATTCGCTGCTGCACACGGCTGCGCGCCTCGGCGCGCACATCTCGGTGTGCTCGCCCGAAGGCTACGAGCCGAACGCGCGCGTCGTGAGCGAAGCGATGTTGATCGCGCGTGAAACGGGCAGCGACATCCAGATCACGAACGACGTCGAGTTGGGCGTGAAGGGCGCCGACGCCGTGTACACTGACGTCTGGGCATCGTTGGGCCTGGAGGACGAGATCGAGGAGCGCTCGACGATATTCAACGACTACCGCGTCGACGAGGAGATGATGGAGCTGGCCAGCCCCGACGCGCTGTTCATGCACTGCCTGCCCGCGCACCGCGGACAAGAAGTCACCGCGGGCGTGATCGACGGTCCGAACTCGATCGTCTACGACATCGCCGAGAACCGACTGCACGTGCAGAAGGCGATCCTCGTGCTGCTCATGGGCGGGAAGCGCTGACGCGTTCGTCTCGAAGACACACACTCACACCACACTCGCGAACACACTCCCATGGCTGACAAGGTCGTTCTGGCGTACTCCGGTGGTCTCGACACGTCGATCATCATCCCCTGGCTGAAGGAGAACCACGGGCTCGAGGTCCACGCCGTCTGCGGCGACGTCGGACAAGGCGCGGAGGAACTGGACGGGCTCGAAGCGAAGGCCAAGAAAACCGGCGCGAAATCGTGCAAGGTTGTCGACCAGCGCCGCGAGTTCCTCGTCGATTACGTCTGGCCGAACCTGCGCGCGATGAGCGTGTACGAAGGCCGCTACCTGCTCGGCACGAGCATGGCGCGACCGATCCTGGCGAAGGCCCAAGTCGACTACGCCCGCGAAATCGGCGCGAAATACGTCGCGCACGGCTGCACGGGCAAGGGCAACGACCAAGTGCGCTTCGAGCTGACGTACATGGCGCTCGCGCCGGACCTCGAGATCATCGCGCCCTGGCGCACGTGGGACATCACGAGCCGCGAGGACGCGATCGATTACGCCGAGTCGCGCAAGATCCCGATCACAGCGTCGCGCACGAAGATCTACAGCCGCGATCGCAACCTGTGGCACATCAGCCACGAAGGTGGCGCGCTCGAGGATCCGGCCAACGCGCCGCCGGACGACGTGTGGGTCATGTCGACGAACCCCGAGAGCGCGCCCGACGTGCCGCAGGTCGTCACCGTCGGCTACGAGAAGGGCGTGCCCGTCTCCGTGGACGGCAAGCGCCTCGTGCCCGAGGTCTTGATCGCCAAGCTGAACGAGATCGGTGGACGCCACGGCGTCGGCCGCATCGACATCGTCGAGAACCGCCTCGTCGGCATGAAGTCGCGCGGTGTGTACGAGACGCCGGGTGGGACGATCGTTCTCGAGGGCTTGCGCACGCTGCGCTCCTTGACTCTCGATCGTGACACGTTCCGCGCCTGCGAGAAGCTGATGCCGGAGTACGCCGACATCGTCTACACGGGCCGCTGGTTCGCGCCCGCGCGCGAGGCGTTCGACGCGTTCTTCACGAAGGCGACGGAGGTCGTCACGGGCGAGGTGAAGGTCAAGCTCTACAAGGGTTCGTGCGTCGCGCAGTCCGCCGTCAGCCCGAACTCGCTGTACAGCGAGACGCTCGCGACGTTCGGCGAGTCCGCCGCGTTCGACCACGCCGACAGCAAGGGCTTCGTGAAGCTCTATGGGCTGCCGGGCATGGTCGCGGCGAGCGTGCGCCGCGCCAACCAGGGGGGCGCGAACAAGTCGGGTGCGAACAAGGCCGGCGCTGCGAAGACGGGCACGACCAAGGCCGGTGCCCATAAGACGGTTCGCCCCGCCGGCAGCGCGCCGAAAGCAGCAGGAAACAGGTCCCGTTCGCCTGCGATTGCAGGGAAGGCGCGCTCGTGACCAAACTCTGGGGCGGTCGCTTCGCCGGCGAGGCCAACCCGCATTTTTTCGAGTGGCAGAAGAGCCTCCCCCACGACATCGCGCTGCTCGGCGCCGACATCACGGGCAGCATGGCCTGGGCCAAGGCCCTCGTCGACGTGGGCGTGCTGAAAGCGAATGAAGGGCGCGCGATCACGGATGCGCTCGCGCAGATCTTCGAGGAGACCGCGGAGTCGGACGCGCCGTTCGAGGGCGCGGACGCCGAGGACGTGCACTCGCTCGTCGAGACCGAATTGGGACGCCGCGTCGGCGACCTGGCGAAGCGCTTGCACACAGGCCGTTCGCGCAACGACCAGGTGGCTACGGATCTGAAGCTGTTCCTGCGTGAGCTGCTGGAGGTGCTCGACGAGCGTCTGCGCGATCTGATGATCGCGCTCGTCGACCTGGCCGACGCGAACGCCGACCTGCCGCTGCCGGGCTACACCCACATGCAGCGCGCGCAGCCCATCACGGCTGGCCACCACGCGCTCGCCTACGTGCAGATGTTCGCGCGCGATCGCAGCCGCATCGACGACATGCTGGCGCGCATGGACACGTGTCCGCTGGGCAGCGGCGCGCTGGCCGGCACGGCGTTTCCCGTCGATCGCGAGATCATCGCGCGCGACCTGGGCTTCCTCTCGGCGACGCGCAACAGCCTCGACGCGGTCTCGGACCGCGATCACCTGGCCGAGGCGCTCTTCGCCTGTTCGCTGATCACCGTCCACCTGTCGCGACTGGCCGAGGACTGGATCTTCTTTGCGACGCACGAGGCCGGTTTCCTCGAGCTCTCCGACGCGATCGCGACCGGATCGAGCCTGATGCCGCAAAAGAAAAACCCCGATGGGTTCGAGCTCTTGCGCGGCAAGAGCGGGCGCGCGATCGGCGAATTGACGGGTTTCCTGGCGACGTTGAAGGGCCTGCCCCTGGCGTACGACCGCGACCTGCAGGAGGACAAGCAAGCGCTGTTGCTGGGTGTCCCGCCCGTCGTCGAACAGGTCGAGATCGCCGAGCTGCTCGTGAAGAACGTGCGCTACCGCGCCGATCGCTGCCGCGAGGCCGCAGAATCGGGCGGCATGAACGCGACGGACCTCGCCGACCTGCTCGTCAAGACGGGCGTCGCGTTCCGCACGGCGCACGAACGCGCCGGAGCGGTCGTGCGCACCGCGATCGAGCACGGTTGCGAGATCCAGGACCTGCCGCAGGCCACGCTGGTCGAACTGGTGCCCGAACTCGACGGCATCGACTTCGCGCGCGAGCTGTCCGTGGAGGCCGTGCTCGCGCGTCGCGACGTCGTGGGCGGCACCGCACCCGATCGCGTGCGCGAGGAAGTGGATTCGTGGAAGAGCGCGCTCGTCGCCGAGGTCGACGAG
>JBBQCC010000351.1:0-4121 GCA_038318285.1 Planctomycetota bacterium
GAATCCGCGCGACGTTCGCCGCGCCGCCGCAGCCCAATTCCTCGCGCTCGTGGCGCAGCATGAGCACGGGCGCCTCGCGCGAGAGGCGCGACGGGCGCGCGTGCAGCCAGTGGTCCGCAACGACGTCACCGAGCACCGCGATGTGCAGACCTGCGAAGGACGTCGGGTGAGTCACGGGCTGCGGTTCCGAATGCTCAGCAGACTTCGGCTGCGGCCGCGGCCAACGCGGCGTCGCGGCGCAGATTCGACTGCTCGCGCGACGCTTCGTGCAGTTCCACGGAAGGCTTGGCCGAAGCGGTGGTCCACTCCAGCCCGCGCTCCTCGGCCAAGTAGAAGTCGCTGCGCACGCCCATGAACGCGTTGTAGCGGATCGCGTAGTGCTCCTCGCCGGCCGCGACGCACGCAGCGGCGAGCTCGGCGTCGATGCAGCGCACGTCGGGCTTGAATGCGGCCCATTCGCTCGCGCTCATCGCCAAGACGCGCTCGACGAGCGGTCGGTAGCGCGCCGACGCCGGTGCATCGCGATACCGATCGAGCCGACTGTTCACGAACCACGGCATCAAGCTGCCGAGCTGATCGATGAACAGGTTCTCGTCTGCGCCGAAGTCGAGGATGGAACCCTCGGTGAAGTCGGCCAATTCGCGCGGTGCAGCCGGATCGAAGTAGCCGCCGTCGACCGCGAGTCGAAACCCGTCCGTGCCGGGGAACGGATAGAAGTACGACGTGCGGTAGCGACCGATGCGGACCTCGGCGAGCAAGTCGACCGTCTCCCAGCGCTCCGCGTGCGTCTCGCCCGGCAAGCCGACCATGACGAAGCCCGACGTGTGCAGTCCGTGGCGCTCGCCCGACGCGACGGTTTCGAAGATGTCCTTCTGCGTCATGTGACGCTTCAAGACTTCCTTGCGCACGCGCGGCGAACCCGACTCGATGCCGAGCTTCAGGATGCGACAGCCGGCCTTTGCGAGCGCTTCGGCGACGCGCTCGTCGAGTTGCTTCACGTGCGCGTTCACGACGAACGGGACGTCGATGCCACTCTGCGAGTAGAGCTCGCAGAACTCCAGCGCATGCGGCACGTTCTGCGTGAACAGGTCGTCGTCCATAATGAACGTGCCGACATTCCGATACGTCGCGAGCACGTGCCGGATCTCCGCCAGCATCGATTCGGCCGGCCGGAAGCGGAAGAAGCCGATGTCCTTCACGCTGCGACCCAACTCGGCCTTGTAGCGATCGACGATCTTGTGGTTCAGGCAGTACGTGCAGCGGTACGGGCAACCGCGCGACGTGATCAGGCCGAACCAACCGTGCTTTTGGTCCGTGATGCGCTGCACGTCGAAAAGCTCGTAGTCGGGCATCGGCAGACGCGCGAAGTCGGGAAACTCGCCCACGGGGTTCATCGCGAACTGCTCGGGCCCGTGTGTGCCGCGCGCGACCATCTCGGGGCGCGCACCGCCCTTCCACGAGACGAAGTTGCGCACGTCCTCGGGTGACTCGCCGGCTTCGATGCGCCGCACGAGTTCCGCCAGCGCGTCCTCGCACTCGCCGACGCCGACGTGGTCCCACACACCGTCGGCCATGACGTCCTGCGGCACCATCGTCGGGTGGATGCCGCCGACGACGAGCGGCGGCAGCTCGACGCCCGCAGCCGCGGCGCGCGCGCGTAGGTCCTCGGCGATGTCGAGCGCGGCGCGGTACTGCTGCGTCAGGCACGAGAACCCGATCATCCCCGGCTGCCAGGAACGCACGATGTCCCACAGATCGTCCGCCGTCGGTACCGGCGGCAGGTTCTCGTTCAGGTTGACGAGGCGGGTCGTGTGGCCCGCGGCCTTGAGCACCGACGAGAGCGACGCGAGACCATGGTTGAACCCCATCTGCGTGTAGAGGTTCGGATAGACGAAGAGGACGCGCACGCGGGGGCTTTCTGGCCGCCGCGAGGATACGGGATGCGCGCGCGGGATGCTCGGGGCCTCGGGCCGTAGCGGCGCTAGGATCCGGCGATGGACCTGCGCATCGCGACGTGTCGCCCCCTGCCCGAGCCCGATGCGGACGAGGCGATCTTGCTGGACGCTCTGCGCGCCCGCGGAGTCCGGCCGCGTATGGCCGCCTGGAACGATCCGGCCGAGCGCTGGGACGAACCCGTGCCGACGGTGATCCGCTCGACGTGGGACTACATCCACGACCTGCTGGCGTTCCGAGCCTGGATCGACCGCGTCGAGCGTGCCGCGCCGCTGTGGAACCCGGCCGCCGTCGTGCGGGGCAACTTGCACAAGGGGTATCTCCTGGAGTTGCACGCGCGCGGCGTGCCGATCGTTCCGACTGCGCTCGTCCGCCGCGCGGACGACGAGACACTGCGCGGCGTGCTCGATCGAAATGGATGGACCGAGATCGTCGTCAAGCCCGCGGTCGGAGCCGCGTCGTACGGCACGCTGCGCTTCGGCGCGGACGAGCTGCCGGCGGCGCACGCGCACATGGAGCACCTGCGTCGGACGTGCGGAGACGTGCTCGTGCAACCCTACGTGCGCTCCGTCGAAGGACACGGCGAGCGCGCGCTCGTGTGGATCGACGGCGAGTTCACGCACGCCGTGCGCAAGTCGCCGCGTTTCGGCGACGATGTCGAAAGTGTGTCGCCGGCGCTTCCGATCGAAGACGACGAGCGCGCTCTGGCGACGCGCGCGCTGGCGGCGGCGGGCGCGGAGATGCTCTACGCGCGCGTGGACGTCGCTCGGGACCAGAGTGGCTGCCCGCGCGTCATGGAGCTCGAACTCGTCGAGCCCTCGCTGTTCCTCACGCAGAGTCCAATCGCCCTGGAACGCCTCGCGGAAGGGATCGCACGGCGTTTACGCTGAGTTTCGGGACGCGGTCGGTCTGGAGCGTTACCCTCCTCGACCCGCCGCGCGGACACCGGTGTCCGCGGGTTGGCACCCCAGCAACCGATGAAGTACTCCATCCTGCTCGCGGCCGGCTTCGCCGCCGCCGGTTCGATCAGCTGCTCGACCATGACCGCCGACCAAACCTCCGATTCCAAAGGCACGGCGACCACCCTGAAATCGAAGCCCGCCCATCGCTCGTCCGAGGCGACGTTCCCCTTCGCCGTTCAGCGCGCCACGCTCGACAACGGATTGCACGTCGTCATGGTGCCGATGGCCAGCGATGGACTCGCGTCGTACTGGACGGTCGTTCGCACCGGATCGCGCGACGAGGTCGAGCAAGGCGTCACGGGCTTCGCGCACTTCTTCGAACACATGATGTTCCGCGGTACCGAGACGCGCCCGGGCCCCGTGTACGACGGGATCGTGAACGGCATGGGCGCGGACGCGAACGCGTACACGACGGACGACTACACCGCCTACCACATGTCGGTCGGCACGCAGGATCTGCCGACGGTGATCGACATCGAGTCGGACCGATTCCAGAATTTGAAGTACAGCGAGCCCGAGTTCGTCACGGAGTCGGGCGCCGTCCTGGGCGAGTACCAGAAGGGCCGATCGAATCCGTTCAGCGTCATGTTCGAATCGCTGCAGAACGCGGCGTTCGACGCGCACACGTACAAGCACACGACGATCGGCTTCAAGGCCGACATCGACGCGATGCCGAAGCAGTACGCGTACTCGAAGACGTTCTTCCAACGGTTCTATCGGCCCGAGAACGTCGTGATCGTCGTCACCGGCGACTTCGATCCGAAGGCGACGCTGGACGAGATTCGTGCGAAGTACGGCCCGTGGAAGAAGGGCTACGTCGCGCCGCGAGTGCCCGTCGAACCGAAGCAGACCGCGATGCGGCGCATCGACGTTCCCTTCGAGGCACGCACGCTGCCGCTGCTCGTGATGTCGTTCAAGAGCCCGGCGTTCGACCCGAACGACCGGCTCGCCGTCGCGGGCGGAATCGTCGGCGAGCTGGGCTTCGGCTCGACCTCGCCGATCTACACGAAGCTCGTATTGAACGAGCAGCGTGTCCAGATGCTGGGCGCGTCGTTCGGGGACTCACGCGATCCGGGTCTGTGGAGCGTGTACGCGATGGTCAAAGACCCCGCGGACGTGCGCGCCGTCGAGTCCGAGCTGTGGGGCGTCGTCGACCAACTCGGCAGCTCGCTCGTTTCGCGTTCATCTCTGGACGCGGTGAAGTCG
>JBBQCC010000352.1:0-3983 GCA_038318285.1 Planctomycetota bacterium
GTGTTGTGCGGAACCTCGCGCGCGCTGTACTGGTACGAGCGGGGTAGCACGACCAAGACGAAGCGTGCGCCGTGCACGCCACACCACGCTGCGATCCGATCGCAGTTCGCCGCGAGCGGCAGCATCCAGGCGCGCGTCTCCTCGAGCGGCGCGTCCGTCATGAAGAAGCGCCGCGCCGGGACGCCGCCCACCGAGCGCGCGGCGACTTCGCGAAATGTCTTCGGCGAGACGGCCTGCAACATGCGCAGGGTCAGCGGGATCTTGTCGTAGAGCCAGTAGATGCCGCGCTGTTCGAGCACGCGCTCGTAGCGCAGATCGTCGGCGAAGTCGGTCATGTCCACGGCCATCACGACGACGTCCGGCGCATACTTCTCACCGGTGTCGACCAGCCGCCGGTAGCTGAGGAACGGCGAGGAGCTGACCCAACCGAAGTTCGCGACGTGGATGCGCCGGTCGGGATGCTGGCGCGCAAGTTCGGCGCCCACGAGCGCCGGGAACGCGTCCTCGCCGGGCCCGAGCAGGTACCCCATCGTGAAGGAATCGCCGAGGAACACGAGGTTCAGGTCCTCCGGCCGGAACGCGCTGCTCTCCTCGGTCGCGACGATCGAATCGGAATTGAAACGCCCGCCGACCTCCGTCGGACGATGGTCGAGCTCGTGGATCAGGCGGTAGTGCAGGTTCCAGCCGCCGAAGCTCAGGTGCGGCGCGACGAGCAGCTCGACGCCGAGCCACCAGGCCAGCACGGACAGCGGCAGAATCTTCGGACGGCGCCACACGACGACGTGGAGCCGGACGACGAGGAACAGTGCGAGGAGCGCGACGGCGACGAACTGCAAGCTGCGCAGGTCGGCCACGAGTTCGGGCCGCATTCCGCGCGCGGAGCCGAGGGCGATCGCGAGTTGGACCGCCACGACGAAGACGATCGTCAGGATCCAGGGACCGGCCGGTCCCCGGGCGTACTTCGGATGCGAAGCCACTTCTGCGGCGATCGTACTCGCGCGCCGCCGAGAACCCGCGAAACCATCGAAGTCGCGCGACGGTTCGGTGGGAATGTTCGGCCCTCGACACGGAAGGGGTCGCTTGACGGTTTCTCGCTCACGTTGGCAAGGCGGGTCCGTCCGCGCGCTGCTCACCCTTGGCCGCGCGGTATGTGCCCGCGGCCCGGTTCCGCGAGGTCTCGCCGGATTCCCGCGCTCCTGCATCCGAGCGCGCCGCCGACGCGAACCGTCTGTCAGAAGGAAGTTTGACCATGATGCAGCCAGCGCCGTCTTTCCTCCGCTCGAGCGATCGTCCAGCCCCCGAGCGTGCTCCGGAATCCCCGACCGTGCTGCGGCCGGTCACGCCGGTCCTGCCGCGGCCTTCACGCTACGAAGCGGAAGCGGCCGTTCGGACCCTGCTGGCGTACGCCGGTGACGATCCGCAGCGCGAGGGACTGCGCGAAACACCGGAGCGAGTCATCCGCTCCTACTCTGAGTTCTTCGGAGGCTACGGGCAGGATCCGCACGACGTGCTCTCGAAAACCTTCGAAGAGGTCGAGGGCTACGACGAGATGGTGCTCGTGCGCGACATCGGGTTCGAATCGCACTGCGAGCATCACATGGTGCCCTTCGTCGGCCGAGCGCACATCGCCTACCTGCCCGACCGGCGCGTGGTAGGCCTCAGCAAGCTCGCGCGGGTCGTGGATCTCTATGCGCGCAGGCTGCAGATCCAAGAGAAGCTCACGGCGCAGATCGCTTCTGCGATCGAGCGCACTCTGAAACCCCGCGGCGTCGCAGTGGTCCTCGAAGCACGCCACGAGTGCATGACCACCCGCGGCGTGCACAAGCCCGACTCGGTCACCGTGACGAGCCGGATGACCGGCCTGTTCCGCCACGACGAGGCGACGCGGAACTATTTCCTGGCTCTGATACGACCGGCATGACCAGCCGCGTCCACATCGTCCTGGGAGCGACGGGCGGCATCGGCAGCGCCCTGGTGCGGCGCCTGACGCAGCGGGGAGAGACCGTCTTTGCTCTGGCGCGCGACCAGGGCCGCCTGGAGGAACTCTCCCGCGCGACGGGGGCTGCCAGTGTGGTCTGCGATGCGCGCGAAGCCGAATCCGTCCGCATTGCCGTCGATAGCGCGCTCGAAAAGGCCGGACGGATCGACGGCGCTGCGTGCCTCGTGGGATCGATCCTCATCAAACCGGTGCAGTCCACGAGCACGGCCGAGTTCGTGGAAGCGCTGAACCAGAACCTACTCCCGGCGTTCCACCTCGTGCGTGCCGCCGCGCCTGCGATGGGTCGAGGCGAGGGCGGTTCGATCGTCTTGATGTCCTCGGCCGCGGCGCGCATTGGACTCCCCCATCACGAGGCCATCGCTGCGGCGAAGGCCGGAGTGGAGGGCCTGACGCGCTCGGCCGCAGCCAGCTTTGCGGCGCGCAACGTGCGCGTGAACGCGGTGGCTGCGGGCCTCGTGCGAACGCCGCTCAGCGCACGCCTGACCGCGTCACCGCAGGCCCTGGAGGCATCGGCCAAGCTGCACGCGCTCGGGCGGATCGGCGAGGCGGACGAAGTTGCGTCACTTCTCGACTGGCTGCTGTCCGCCGACGCCACCTGGGCAACGGGCCAAGTACTGGGAATGGACGGGGGGCTCGCCAGCCTCGCCGTGCGCCGATAGCGGCCGCGCGAGTTCGAGTTCGCGCCGTCGCGCCGGGGATCCTCAGCGCGTTTCCCGAGCAGGCTCGGGCAGGCGGACCCAGGCGGTGACTCGCTCGAGTCGACTCGGAAACGAGCCGTCGAAGCTACGACCGATGCGATCGCAGCCGAACGACCGACAGGACGACGCTCTCTGCGTGCCGCAAGAGCCGCAGCACGGCTCCCGCGAAACTCCGGGATGAGCCCGACACCGAATGTTCGGGCGCTGGAATGTCCTACGCCCACTCCGCAACGCGGATGACCAGCTTGCCGCGGGCATGACCCGCGTCGATCTGACGGAGCGCGGTCACGGTTTCGGCCAAGGGATAGACCTGGCTGACCACCGGGCGAAGACGACCGGCGGAGACGAGTTCGGACAACGCGCGGAGGTCGACTGCGTTCGGCGTGGAGAGGTAGCGGCGCAGCCGATGACGCACGAACGGTGACAGCAGCACCGGCTTGAGCAAACGCACCCACAGTCCCAGGCCCGTCGCCCCAGAACCGCTGTTCAAGATCAACAGGCCATCCGGCCGCAGCGCGCGGCGACATTCCGCGAGGGAGCGATTCTCCACGTTGTCCAGGATGACGTCGTAGGAGGGTCCGCACCGCGTGAAGTCTTGTTGCGTGTAGTCGATCACGTGGTCGGCGCCCAGCGAGCGGACCAGATCGACGTTCGCCGTGCTGCACACGCCGGTCACGATCGCGCCGTACGACTTGGCGATCTGCACCGCGAACGTGCCCACGCCGCCCGAGGCTCCGTTGATCAGAACCTGCTGGCCGGCCTGCACCTTGGCCACGTCGCGCAGCGCGTGCAGCGCCGCGAGCCCCGAGGTCGGCATGGCGGCCGCGGTCTCGAACGAAAAGTCCCGCGGTTTGTGAGCCAGCGTGGACGGCTTGACCGCGACGAACTCCGCGCACGTTCCCTCCGCCGCGCCGAACACCTCGTCGCCCGGTCGGAAGCGCTCGACACCGAGGCCTACCTGCTCGACCTCGCCAGCCAGGTCGAAGCCCGGAATGCCGCACTTGGGCCGCAGCAAGCCTGTGAAGAGTCGCACGGGCGCAGGCGCGCCGCGCACGGCGAAGCAGTCGCCGACGTGCAAGCCAGCCGCACGGACGCGGACCAGCACTTCGCCCGCGGCGACGCGAGGCTTGTCGACGTCGCACGACCGCAGCGACTCGAGCGGTCCATAGCGGTCATGGTGGATGGCCTTCATCTTCGGTTGCGTTGCGTGCGTGGGGTGGGTTGGCGACGAGCGACGGGTCCGGGCGAGCCTGGGGGCGAGACTCCGTGCTCGTTCTCGGCAGGTT
>JBBQCC010000353.1:0-3973 GCA_038318285.1 Planctomycetota bacterium
CCCCATGGCGCGGGGGCGGTGGGTTGCGCGGGCGGGCAGCCGTCCCATACGCTGCTCTGGGGGCGGGGGGGGCGCGACATGTTCTCCACCCCCGGCCCGGCGCGCCACACCGGCCGCGCGCCGGCTCGTGGGTTCAGACCAGTTCGCGCAGCGCGCGCAGCATCTGCTCGTTCTGGCACGGATCCGCGACCGAGATCCGCACCGCGCCGTCGACTTGGCGCGGGACGCTCATGACTCCTGGCGCGAGACGGCGATTCACCCTGCGGGCGAGCTCCGTCGGATGGTCCACATGGAGGAGGATCCACTGCCCGACCGAGGGCATCGGGCGCACGCCCGGGATCATCGCGAGACGGGACGTGAAACGGTCTTTTTCCTCATCGGGCATGGGCTGCCTGCCTGGCCGGCGCTGCGAGGCGACGGGGCGTTGGGGATGAATGCCTGGATGCCAAACTGGCCGCCCACCCCCCCGGTGGTCGAGAACAACACCAGTCCAGCGACCGGGAGGACGCCTCTGGGCAGCCTAGGACCCTTGCGGGAGGGGCTGAACAGCGGGCCCGAGAACCGGTCGTTCCTCGGCGAGGGGCACGCTATCTAGTGCTGTGAGAGGCCACAAGCGCAAGCGGGCCGGTATCCACAACGAAAGCGCAAGTTCCCAATACTGGGAAAGGCGGTTCGAGCCCCGATCGGCTGCCATTTCGACCCGAGAGGCTCCCGGATCGGAGTGGTTTCGTCCCCCTCTCCGGCCCGATTCGAGGCTCCGTCCGCCTCCTAGGGGCGGCCGCCGCCGAGGATCCGGTCGGGTCCTCGCGCAGCTCGGATCGTGCCTGATTGCGAGGCGTTGCGCCTCGCCCGAGAAGTCACTTGGCACGCAGGGCCGCGCTGTTCGGGCCGCGCTGTTCGGGCCGCGCTGCTCGGGCCGCGCTGTTCGGGGCTCGTACTGCGCGCCACGCATCACGCGCTGCGAGCCTGCACTTTCAGTTTGCCAGTTGGCTCGTGACCACCGTCTACACACTCGTGCAGCACGCACGCCGCATCCGCGTGTCGATCTCGGCGCGCATGCCGTGCAGAACATCGCGCGTCCTCGCACACGCGATGTTCCGCGGATCGCAGCAGCGGTCGCGGTACCTCGAACGCACGGGCACCTTCGCGCGCGCGGCGCGAGCCTTCATCGAGCGCGCGCGCTCAGCGCACGAGACCGTGGCGATAGCCTTCGACGAACGTCTGCGTCTCCGCGGCGCACGAAGCACGCGACGCCAACGCCGCCGTGCGACGCGCGGCACGCGCGTCGATCGTCGCGAGCTGCGTCGCGAACATCTCCAACGCGACGGGCGGGATGCAGAAACTCTTGAAACCGATGCCAACGAGGAACGGCAAGTTCGCAGGATCGGTGACGGTCACGCCGAACACGGAGAGCGGTCGCGCAGCTTGCTCGGCCGCTTCGACGATCGACACGAGCGCGCGCAATACGAACGGATGCAGCGATTCGAACGCGCGCGCGAGGCCGTGGTTCTCGCGGTCCGCGGCGAGGATGTACTGCTGCAGCGAATCCAAGCCGACGACCAGGAAGTCCGCTTCGCGCGCCAGGTCACGCGCACCCAGCACGGCCGCGGGCGTCTCCACGATCGCGCCCAACTCGACCTGCTCCTGGAACGGGACGCCAGCGCGGCGCAGCGCGTACCGTTCCTCGAACAAGATCTCCTTGAGCCGACGCAGGTCGCCGCAGTCGACGACGAACGGTACCGCGATCCGTAGCCGCTGGTCGCCATCGTGCGGCACGGCGCGCAGGAAGGCCTGCAGTTGTCGGCGCAGCACGGCTTCGCGCGCGAACAGGCTGCGCACGCCCGTGCGGCCGAGCGCGGGGTTGAGCTCGCGCGCGTCGTGCATGTACCCGACTTCCAGGCTGGAATCGACGTGCAGCAGGCGGAACGTGACCGGCGTGCCGCGCGCGTGCTCGACGACCGAGGCGTAGTGCGCGCACAGCCCTTCGAGCGACGGTTGCTCGCGGTCGATCAGGTACAGCAGTTCCGTGCGGTACAGCCCGATGCCCGGCAGGCCGAGGTTCGCCGCCGCGTCCACCTCGGGCAGGTTGCCCGCGGCTCCGGTGACCTCGATCGCCGCGCCGTCACGCGTACGCGCACGCCGACGGGCCCACGCGGCCGTGGTGCCTTCGGGCGCGGGCGGCGCATCCTTCTCGGCCTTGGTGCGCGTGCCGTATTGCGCGCGCACGACTTCGTCGGGATCGAGACGAACGAGCCCCTCCGTCGCATCGACGATCGCATACGCGCCCTCGCGCGCCGCTTCGAGCAATCCTGCGACGCCCGTGAGCGTCGGGATGCGCATCGAACGCGCGAGGATCGCCGCGTGGCTCGTCAGCCCGCCCTCCTCGGTCACGATGCCCAGCACGGATTCGTTGGCCAGGTTGAACATGTCCACGATCGACAGTTCGCGCGCGACGAGCACATACTCGCCCGGCGCCGCGATGCTCGTGCCCTCGGGCCCCGAATCCTTCTCGAGGTTACGCAGCACGCGGATGCCGACGTCGCGCAGGTCCACCGCGCGCTCGCGCAGCGTTTCGCTCTGCACCAGGCGGAAGATGCGGTCGAAGTCCGCGATGACCTTGCCGATCGCGGCCTCGAGGCTCATCTGCTCGTTCAAGATCAGGTTCTCGACGTCCGCTAGGAAAACCGAGTCCTTGAGGTACGCGAGGTGCGTGTCGAGGATGCGCACCTGATCGGGCTGCACGCGCCCCTTCAGGCGCTCCTTCAGCGTGTCGAGCTGACGCCGCGAGTCCGAGAGCGACTTGTGGAACCGGTTCAGCTCGCGCTCGACCTGCTCCAGCGGCACGCGCGTCGGCGGGGTGCGCAGGAGGTCGTGGTCTTTGCGGTGCACGATGCCGAGCGCGAGCCCCGGCGCGACCGGCGTCCCGCGCAACGTCACGCCGCCCGGTGCTTTCGGCTCGACCGCGGGCTTGTCCGCCGTTCCTTCTTGTCCCGCGTTTCCATCGCTCATGGCGGCGGTATCCTACGGGCCTTGCGCGGTCGGGCCAATGCGACGGCGCACTCTGGAGCCCACATGCGTCCGATCCTGCTCGCTCTCGCCGCCCTCCTGGCCGCCTGTACGTCTGCGCGTTCCACCGCGCCCGCGGTGCACGCTGCAATCGCACCCCGCGCGCCCGCCGCACCCGCCATGCAGGCCCAGGTCGCGCCAGCCGTACCGGCCGAGCGCACGACGCTCGCGCCAGCGACGCGGCCCGAGGTCACGCTGTGGGGCGACGTCGTCCGCGTCGTCGACGGCGACACGATCCACGTGAAGGTCGGTGACAAGGTCGAGAAGCTGCGCCTCCTCAGCGTCGACACCGAGGAAAAGCTGGGCAGCGGCGCCGGCAGCGCCACGAAGCCGCAGACGGTGTTCGGCGAAGCCTGCGCGCTGTGGGCCCAGGACTACTTCAAGTCCTTCGAGAAGGACGGCGCGCCCGTGCGCGTCGGACTGCTCTTTCCAAAGGGCCGCGAGAACCATCGCGACGTCTACGGGCGGCTCCTGTGCCACGTGATCCTCCCCGACGGCGTGGACTTCAACCTGCTGCTCGTGAAGCTCGGCAAGAGCCCCTACTTCACGAAGTACGGCTACAGCGAGATCGACCACGCGGTCTTCGCCGCGGCGCAGGAGAAGGCACGCGCGCAACACCTCGGCATTTGGGATCCCGCGACGAACAAGCCCAAGACGGAGGGCACGCCGAGCGCGGCACGTCCCTACGACCGCCTGCTGCCCTGGTGGGATGCGCGCGCCGAGGCCGTGAAGACGTTCGCCACCTTGCACGCACAGCAGCCCGAGCGCGTGTTCGAGGCCGAATCCGGCGACTCGCTCGCGCGAGCGGTCGAACGTTCCGCGACGATGCCCGTGCTGGTGTTCGGCGAGATCGATCGAATCTTCGACGAGGACGACGGCTCGCAGACCGTGCTGATGCGCGCGACCC
>JBBQCC010000354.1:0-3949 GCA_038318285.1 Planctomycetota bacterium
GCGGCTTCAACGCTGTCCAGTACAGCGGCACCTACACGATGTCGGTCAGCGTGCCGCAGGCGAACGACAACTGCGCGACGCCGACGAACGTCGTCGGTGCTGGACCGCACCCGTTCGACACGACGCTCGGCTCCACCGGCGCCGAAGGCCAAGCCGAGCCGCTGTGCCTCGCGTTCGGCTCGACCTCCATCTACAACGACAGCTGGTTCACCTGGACGGCGACGGCGACGTCGACGTTCGAAGTCAGCCTGTGCGGCTCCACGACCTACGACTCGCGCGTCGCGGTGTACAACGGCGCCGGCTGCCCGACCGGCCCGGCGATCGCGTGCAACGATGACTCGTGCGGCCTGGTCAGCGCGGCGTGCTTCAGCGCCGTCGCGGGTCAGCCCTACACGATCCAGATCGGCGGGTTCGGCGCAACCGGTGGTGGAACGGGCACGTTCCAGTTCACGCCGGTCGCTCCCCCGACGTCGCCCTGCGCGCCGGTGGACGACGGCACGACCGAGAACTCGGTCGGCTGGACGGCCGGCGGCACGTTCGCGTGGATGGCCGGGTACGGCATCATCGGTCAGAACGTCACGGTCTCCTCGGTCCAGACGACCTTCGGCACCCCGCTCTTCCCGGGCTTCTACACCCCGCAAGGTCCGGTCACGGTCGCGGTCTGGGAAGACCCGAACGACGACGGCGACCCCTCGGACGCGATCCTGCTGGGCATGGGCACGGCGGCGGTCAGCCTGGGCTCGGTCGACACGGACGTCTTCCAGGTCGTCACGCTCAACTCGCCGGTCATCGCGAGCGGCATCTTCTTCGTCGGTGCGTTCGTCACGCACAACGCCGGCGAGTATGTCTCCCCGCTCGACCAGTCGGGCGGCGGCACGGCCTGCAGCAGCGGTCCGGGTTCGTACTTCTTCGGCGCGAATGCGCCGACGATCGACATCATGAACCTGCTCAACAACCAGTACCCGCCGCAGTCGGTCTCCAGCGCCGGCTTCCCGGGCAACTACTTGGTGCGTCCGAACTGTGGTCCGGGCAACACGGGCACGGCCTACTGCTTCGGTGACGGCACCGGCATCGCCTGCCCGTGCGCCAACAACGGCGCGATGGGCAACGGTTGCGCCAACTCCATCAACGCTGGTGGCGGCAACTTGGCGGCGACGGGTGTCGCGACGGTCGGCGCGGACACGGTGGTGCTGCACGGCTCGGGCATGCCGCTGAACGCCAGCGCGCTGTACTTCCAGGGCACGGCTCCGATCGGCACTGTGTTTGGTGACGGTCTGCGCTGCGCCGGCGGGTCGGTGATCCGCCTCGGCACCAAGACGAACTCGGGCGGCATCAGCCAGTACCCGGGCGTCGGCAACCAGCCGGTCTCCGTCCGCGGCATGGTTCCGTCGGGCGCCACGCGCGTGTACCAGATCTGGTACCGCAACGCGGCGGTCTTCTGCACGGCGTCGACTTTCAACTTGTCGAACGGCCTGTCGATCGTCTGGCAGTGATGGTCTCGGCGAGGGCCCCGGCGACGGGGTCCTGCGCCCAGAACGTGCGCTCCCCACTCGGGGGTGAACGGCTCTCTGGACAGGGCGATCCCGCACGCGCGGGATCGCCCTGTCCGCATTTCGCGCAGGCAGGGACCGCGACGTGGGTGACCGCGTCACAGGCATCCGCGGCCTCCGAGATCGATGCCGAACGCCGCAGTGCAGCACGCAGCGGGAAACGCCACGCTCGGTATCGGTCGAAAGTCGGACAGCCGCACGGCTCGGCGCCGACACCGATCGCCATAGCGCGTGAACTCGGATGCGCTTCTCCGCCGATCGGGATTCAGCGCATGGATCGTCGCTAGATCCGGCGCTCGCCCTTAGCCTGCTCGCACTGCGTACCCGTCGCGCGCGCTTTTCCCGCCGAAGCGCAGCTCCGGGGCACAGTCACGCAGCGCCTCACTTCACCGGAGGCCATCCGAACGATCGCTCGCGCACGATCCGAAGAGACCATGCGCAACCGCTTCCACTCCCCTGCTGTCCTGCTGTTCGTCGCGGCCCTCTCCCAGCCAAGTCTGTTCCAATCCGCCCAGGCTGGAGACCACCTCGTCGCCGGGGACACCCGCGCCGCTCCGGCGCCCAGCACCGAGCGCACGACGAAGATCGATGCCGCGGGACGCGCACGCCGGCAGCGCGGGCTGGCGAGCACGGGCGCCGTGCCTCCGACTCCCGGATCGTGGACACCCGCACAGCCGGTTCTCCCTGCGCTCTCCAGCCTCGCGGGCGGCTCCGATGCGTGCGCGACGCCCGAGGACATCGTCGGAGCAGGACCGTTCGCGTTCGACAACTCCGCGGCCACGACCGGACCCGAAGGTCAGACGCAGTCGGCGTGCGCGTTCTTCGGATCGACCGCGCTGAACCGCGATGTCTGGTTCCGCTGGACGGCTGGATTCACGGGTACGGCCGAGCTCGTGTGCTGCAACCACCCCGTCGACACGAAGGTCGCCGTGTACGCGGGCGTGGGCTGTCCCACGACGGCGGCGCTCGCGTGCAACGACGATTTCTGCGGTGCGAACGGCCTGCAGAGCCGCGTGGTGTTCCCCGTCGTGACCGGACAGGACTACACGATCCAACTCGGCCTCTATCCGTTCACGAACTTCGGCGGTCAGGGCACGTTTACGATCCAGTCCGCGTCCGCTCCGCCGAACGACGAGTGCTTCGCCGCCACGACGATCAGCGGATTCGGGTCGTTCGCGTTCGACAACGGCTTCGCGACGACCGGCGCACAGGGGCAATCGGAAGCCGCGTGCAGCTTCTTCGGCTCGACGACGATCGTGCAGGACGTGTGGTACCGCTGGATGTCGCCCAGCAGCGGGCCGGTGATCGTCGACACGTGCAGCGGGTCCATCGACACGAAGCTCGCCGTGTACGCAGCCTTCGGCTGTCCGACGACGAGCGCGATCGCGTGCAACGACGACGCGTGCAACTTCCAGAGCCGCGTCGTGTTCACCGCGACCGCCGGCGCGAGCTACATGCTGCAGGTCGGGCTCTATCCGTTCGGCGCGAACGGCGGCGCGGGCACCTTGCGCCTCTCGCAGCCGACCTCGAACGATTCGTGCGCGAGCCCGACGGCGATCGCGGGCGTCGGATCGTTCGCATTCGACAACTCGCTCGCATCCACCGGCGCGCAAGGACAAGGCAACTCCAACTGCCTGGAGTGGGGTTCCAAGGCGATCGCGAACGACATCTGGTTCGCGTGGACGGCGACGTTCGGAGGCACCGCGTCGATCTCGACCTGCAACCAGTCCGTGGACACGAAAGTCGCGGTGTACGCCGCATCCGGTTGCCCGGCAGCGAGCGCGATCGCCTGCAACGACGACGCCTGCGGGTCCAGCGGGTACCAGAGCCGCGTCGTCTTCCCCGTGACGGCGGGCGCGACGTACGCGATCCAGGTCGGCACGTATCCGAACGGCGGGGGCGCGCCGGGAGGCAGCGGGACTTTCGAGATCCAGCCCGTGAATCCGCCCGCGAACGACGCGTGTTCGAGCGCGCTGACGATCTCGGGTTCCGGGCCGTTCGTGTTCGACGACACGCTCGCCACGACCGGGAGCGAAGGTCAGAGCGAAGCCGCGTGCACCTTCTTCGGCAACACCGCCATCGCGAACGACCTGTGGTTCCGCTGGACGGCGGGGTTCTCCGGCCTCGTCGATCTCTCGCTGTGCGGCGGCCCCGCGCTCGACTCCAAGGTGGCGGTCTACGCCGGCGGCAGTTGTCCCAGCGGACCCGCGCTGGCCTGCAACGACGACCGCTGCTTCCTGACGAGCCGACTGTGCTTCCCGGCCGTGCAGGGCCAGACCTACACGATCCAAGTCGGGCTCTACCCGAACGGCGGTGCGACGCCCGGCGTCGGGTCGTTCACGCTGATGCCGGCGGTGACGGGCGCGGCGAACGACGACTGCTCCGGCGCGTTGGCGGTC
>JBBQCC010000355.1:0-3937 GCA_038318285.1 Planctomycetota bacterium
TGCGCAGGCTCGCGTCGGCGACGACGCACAGGGCCACCGGGTCGTTCCCGGTCGAGTCGGACGGCATGTGTGGATTCCTCGGAACGGAAGGGACCCCGAGGTATCGACCCAGCCCGCGAGGCCCTTGATGCGCGCACGCGCCGCACCCGCCTCCTGGCGGTGTGGACGCCGACTCAGGAAGCTTTTTCCCGCCGCAAGCGTCTCGGCGTGCCGATCAGGCGCGCGAACTCGCAAGCCCCGCGCGGCGCACGACCTCGTGCGTGAACTCCGTCGTCGACAGCTTGCCGCCGATGTCCGACGTCGAACGACCGTCCGCGATCGCATCGAGCACCGCGGCACGCACGCGCGTGCCGGCTTCCGACTCGCCGACGTGCAAGAGCAAGTTCGCCAGCGACAGCAACGCCGCGCTGGGATTGCACAGATCCTTGCCGGCGATGTCGGGCGCCGTGCCTCCGGCCGGGTCGAACATCGCGATGAGCGTGTCGCCACTGTCCTCGAACGAGTAGTTCGAGCTGTCGCCCAGTCCGATCGAGCCGATCAGGCCGCACGCCGCGTCGGACAGGAAGTCGCCGTACTCGTTGGGCGTCACGATGACGGCGTAGCGCTCGGGGTGCATCACGATGCCGGCCAGCAGCGAGTCGAACAGCTCCTTGCGGTGCGGGATGCGCGGAAACTCGCGCGCGACCTCGGAGACGGCCTCCTCGAACAGGCCGTCCGTCTCCTTCTGGATCGTGTACTTGCTGGCCGACACGACGTGCGTGCCGCGGCGCTCGGCCAAGCGGAACGCGAAGCGCGCGGCGAGCTGACTGGGCCGACGCTCGATCACGCGCATCGACACGGCGGTCTCCTTGTTTACGCGGCGCCCGGGATCCTCGTACGTCCCGCCGGTCGCGATGCGCACGACGTCGATGTCGAGCGGCTTCTTGAAGTTGGTCTCGATGCCCGCGATGGTCGCGACGGGGCGGTGGATGACCGCGAAGTCGAGCATGTCGCGCAGCACGGCGTTGGGGCTCTCGGCGGTCGTCGCCGTGGGGTACTTCAGTCCGACGCGGTGCTCCTGCATCAGCGCCGCGGCCTCGGCATAGATCGCGCGGCCCTTGCGGGCGCGGTTCGGCTCGGAGAGGTCCACGGGCACGAACTCGATGCGGCACGGCAGCGCGTCGGCGACGGCATGGACGCTTTGGGACAACTCGGGGGAGATGCCGTCTCCGTGGAGTTCGACGACGCGGTAGGTCTTCATGGTGGCGGGTGGGGCGTGCCGGCGCGTGGGGAGGGGCGCGCCTGTGTGCGAGGTTTCCATCGGGCGTGCTGGCCCCGGCGATGAAGCGCGACAAGATAGCGGCCATGGGATGGCATCCGACAGAGGCAGCGACGCTTCCGGGACGAATTGCCGGGGCGGCGTGTGTGGCTCTGGGCGTCTTCGCGCTGTCGAACCTGCTCGCGCCGGTCGCGAGCGCGTCCAACGCCGGCACGCCCGACCAGGAGGAGACCGCCTATTGGCACGCCTTGCGCAACGGCGACTTCGAGGAGCGCGGATCCGCTTCGAGCCCGGCACTCGTGCCCTGGTGGCGCACCACGAACGGCCTCGCGCAAGTCGAAACCTCCCCGCAGGCTGGATCGCGCCTGCGCACGGGACCCGGCGAGCAGGCCGAGCAACCGATCGCGGCCTACGCGCCGTTGCTCTCCGGCTTTCGACTGTGCGGTCGCGTCACGGGCGCGGGCGTCGTCACGGTCGTCGACGGCAGCGGCGCGGTCGCGCGTTTTCCTGTGCGCTCGGCAGGCGAAGCGAGTCTCGAGTTCACGATCCACGCCGCCGACATCGAGCGCGAACTCGGGCGTGCACCCACGCCGCGTTTCCTCGTGCGCCTCGCGGGCGACGGCGACGGCGTGGCGCGCTGGGATGATCTCGGCGCGGACGTGGCGTTGCCCCTGCCCGACGAGAACGGGCTGCAATCGGAAGTCGTCGAGCAGCTCGATGCGATCTTCACGACGTGGCAGGAGCGCGCGCTCGACCGCGTCGGACCGCGGCACACCGAGTTCGTCGCGCGCAGCTTCGACGTCGTCACGGGTGCTGATCTGGGCCCCGTCTTTCCGTCCTCGCCGTTCTTCCCGCTGCAGGAGAACCTGCTCGACGCGTTCGTCGCGCACGACGAGCCGCGCTGGCGCGCGTTCCTGGAGAGCTACCTGGAGGACGCGCTGTCGCTCGGCCTGCACCCCGATACGGGCCTGCCCTGCCTGTGGAACGCCGAAACCGACGTGCGTGTCGACGACCGCCCGATCGAGATCGCGCTGGCGTTCGGGTTCCTGATCGACGTCGCGCGCGAGGGGCCGGAGTCGTTCCGCGCACGCGCACGCGCAGCTGCGGTGCGCATCGGCGAGACCGTGCTCGCGCACGGATTGCTGCCCGTTGGGCAAATCGCGGCCAGCTATGTGCCGGCGACCGGCACCGTGAACCTGGACGTCAGTCGGCTGCGCCGCTTGGACGTGCCCTGCCAAATGGTGCGACTCGCCGCGTTGACGGGCGAGGATCGCTTCGCGAAGCCGGCGCGCGAGGCGCTGGCGGTGTTCGAGTTCACGCACCACTGGGCCGGCGTGTGGGACGAGATCGATCCGGCTTTCGACGACGATTTCGGTCACTACGGTGCGCGCGCCGCGACGATTGCGCGCGCGCGCCCCGACGACGTGTTCTTCCGGCGTTTCGCGATCGAGGGGCTGCGGCACTTCCTCCCGCTGTGGCAGGACGCGACGCGCTTCGGCGGCAACGTCGCCGCGGACCAAGTGCGCTGCTGGCGGATCGCCGCGGATCTCGTGCGCGTGGACCCGAGCCTGCGCGAGGAGATCGAACCCGTCCTGTTCGATGCCGTGCACGCGCACGTGCAGGGCGAGCAGTACGGCAACGGCGCGTGGGGCGACTTGACCGTGCACGACTACCGGCCCTTGCTCGCGAACGCGCAACAGGTCGGCGACTTCCCCGGTACGCCGCAGAACCTGCTGAACGGGCTGTCGGCCGCGTACGGCGCGAATCTCGGGCTGCGCACCGATCTGACGCGCGCGCTCTATGCCGCAGTGTTGCGCAGCAGCATCGCCGAGTACGGCCGCCCGTACGGCGTGCTGCTCGGCCGCGTCGAGAACGCGCGCGGCGGCAACAACGCGTTCGGGTCGCTGCGCATGTTGCTCGGGCTGACGACGATGCTGCGCGCGCTGAACGACAAGCCCGAACCGCGCTGACCGCGCCGCGCCGGTTCGCTACGAACAGCGTCAGCGCAGGTGCACGACGGCGATCTCGTCGCTGAACGCAGAGGCGGACACGATCTCGGGCACGCCGTCGCCGTCGAGGTCGGCCAGCAGGACCTCGAGCGGGCCGGTGCCCACGCCGATGTCGGGCAAACGCGTCAACGCCGGGCCGCTCGCCGGGGCGGCCCCCAGCCACAAGTTCAGGTGGTGGCTGTTCTGCGCGGACACGACGACGTCGCCGCGGCCGTCGCCGTCGAGGTCGGCGCAGCGCACGGCGAACGCGCGCAGGCCGGTAGCGAACGTGCCGCCGTAGCCGAGGTTTCCGCCGCCGGACGTGTCGCGGCGGTACAGGGACAACGCGCCGCTGGAGTCGGCGCCGCCGACGTAGGCCAGCGTTCCAGTCGCGGCGTCGACGGCCAGTGCGCGCGCACGCTCGTCCATCGTCTGGTGGTACGTCTCGGTCAGCTCGGTGCGCGTGAGGCGCCACGTGCTCCAACCGCCGCGCGGCGGTGCGTCGGACAGCGCGGCGGCGACGATGCTCGCGCCCTTCTGCGATGCGACGAGCGCGAGTTGGATCGGCGAGCCGCCGACCTCGAACTCGTGCGGCGCCCCGAAGCGGACCACACCGTCCGCGCTCGTTTCGATCGGCACGATCACGACCTTGGAGGCGCGCGGATCGGTCACGACGGCTTCGAGCGATCCG
>JBBQCC010000356.1:0-3927 GCA_038318285.1 Planctomycetota bacterium
GCGTCAGGAGGCCCGAGGGCGGGATGCCCTGCAGCGGCGCGCCGTTCGGATCGCCCGGCACGAGCAGGTTCGTCAGACCGGCCGTCGCCTGCGTGTCGATCGACGTCGGCTCTTGCCCGCCGATGAAGGGCGAGATGCACAGCGGCGGGAACACCAGCGCCGGCGGGTTCGGGTGCGGTGCCCAGCCCATCAGGTTCTCGGCACCGGCGCCCAGCGCACCGAACTGGCCCTGCTGCGTCGGCGCCATCGTGTTGCCCGAACCATTCGTCGTCGGCGACACCAGCTTCTTGCCGTCCTGCGCGCACAGGTTGCCGCCGCCCGACTGGCAGCCGAACGGCTGCGGACCGTTGTTGAACGCGCTGTCCAGCGCGTGCCCGATCATCATGTCGGTGACGTTCGTGAGCAGCGGAGCGCGGATCAGCACGTTGTTCAGCGCGCTGTCACGCGTCAGCGTGAACACGCCCGCCGAGCCGCCGTTCACCGTGCATGCGCCCGGCGTCAACTGCGGGCGCATCAGCCCGCCCTGCAGGCGCACGTTCGGGTTGTTCGGGAAGTTCGAGCGACCCTCGGCGAACGTCAGGTAGCTCTCGTCGAACTCGGGATTGCCCGTCGACTGACCGAAGCCGTTCAGGTCGATCACCGAGATGCCCGGGATCGCACCCACGCGACCCACGTAGATCGCGTCCGGCGTCACCGGCGCGTTCACCAAGCCCGGGCCCTCGCCCGTCTCGAACGTGCTCACCGCCGTCAGCAGGTTGCGATTCTGCGCCGGCGCCAAGTCGCGGATCTGGTTCGCGTTCACCGTCACGTCGACGACGTTGTAGACGCCGCACTGCAGGTCCGGCGGGCCCTCGCCCGGGAAGTTGAAGGCCGGCGTCAGCACGTAGCGGGTCAGGTCGAACACCGACACTGGCGCGGCGATGAACGGCACGCGCACGCGCGCCGCAGGCGGGCCGAATTCCACGAACACCGAAGGGCTCGTCGTCGGCGGCAAGCCGTTCGGCAGGCTGCCCACGCTCGTCGGTTGCACCGGCTCCGTGAACGCGATGCGGATCGACGTCATCGGATCCACGTTCGTGTCGCCGTCGCCCGGCGTCACGTCCGCCTGCTGATCCGGCGGCGGCGTCGTCGCCACTTCCGGACGC
The DNA here is from genome assembly GCA_038318285.1 of Planctomycetota bacterium. Classification (GTDB taxonomy): domain Bacteria; phylum Planctomycetota; class UBA1135; order UBA1135; genus JAEUHZ01. Next base: position 1,146 of record JBBQCC010000356.1, read on the forward strand.
AGCGTGTCCTCACCGACCGTCGTCGACGCCAGCGCCGTGCGCACCAGCGGGCTGCCCTGCGTGCTCTGCACTTCCGTCGAGATCGACATGCGCAGCTGACGGGCGCTCGGGAACACTTCGTGCGTCGAGAGGTTGTCGTCCGTGTCGGCCACGAAAATGATCGTGCCCGGACGGATCAGCGCCTCGTAACCGGCGAACAGGGATTCCGTGCCCGGGAAACCCAAGCCCGGCGTCGCGCCGTCCACCGTCAACGCCGTCACCGCGCCCGTCGACGTCGAGCGTCGCACCCAAGGCTGCAGCTCCAGTTGACCGTTCGCATTCGGCGCGCCCGCGTACGTCGCCGCGACCACGTCGTCGCCGTCCACCATCCCGATGAACACGCGCGCCCGCACCAGCGACGAGCTGCCGTTCGAAGGGTCGACCTGCACGAGCTGGATCGAGCCGCGCAGACCGTTCACCGCTTGCGCCGAAGGCGACGAATCCATCACCGAGTCGACGTCCACCGGACGCGTGAACTCCGCGAACAGGAAGTGGTTGCCGACCGCGCCGCTGGGCAGCGTCGCCGTCGTCGGGAACTGCGGCGGCGGCTGCACCGGGTTCGTCGAGTTCAAGTTCGACACCAGGTCCGACAGCGTGCGCACCGAGATCAGCGTCGTGCTCGCCGTACCGTTCGGGTTCAGGCGCAGCACCTTGTGCGGCAGCACTTGACCGAAACCGTTCGAAACCTGCAGCAGGTCCATCGAACCCGCGTTGCTCGAGCCACCGCTCCCTCCGCCGCCGCAGCCGCCGAGGAAGAGGCCCGCGCCCACGAAGAGGGCGCCGACCGGGCAGGCGCGCAGATCAAGCTTGTTCCAAGTCATCGTGAAGAGGTCCGCGTGTTGAGGCCAGCGTGTGAGATCTGCGTTCCGGGATCGCTCGAAGGGACATCCGGCACGCGCGTCGAGTTCGGGCTCACGCGCGTGGACGCAGGGGGGGGAGAGAAGAGGAGAGGTCGCACGGACCGCAGGCGGTCAGTTTGCCAGCACGTGCCTCGTGGGACCAGCCCGGTCCGGCCTCCACGATCCCAGTGCGGAGGCACCCGGAAGCCGGACAGGGTCAATTGCCGTGCCGCTCCGGCCGCTAGCGCCCCGAACGGGTCCACGGCGGCCTCTCCGCCACTCGTGACGGGAAGAGCACAGCAGCATGCGCGATTTGCGCTCAGGAGGTGTGCGCTCCGCGCTCGCCTGCGAACACTTCCACCGCCGGCGCGGGATCCGGCGCGTGTGAGGCCGATGCGCCGGAGACTTGCCCGCGAATCGGCCCCGCACCAGCCCCCAAATCGCCTCGGTCGCCGGCACGGGAGCCCGCCCCCGAGGTTCCCGCCGCGAGGGACCCGACGAAGCGCCGATCCCCCGCTCTCAGCCCCGCGGGCTGCGAGCGAGGGATCGGGAGGCGCGCTCGCGACGCGCCTACTGGCGGAAGAAGCTCGAGACGACCTGGACGTCCGGCGCCGGGATCGACTGGATCCCGGGCTGGAACGGGTTCGTGTCGACGCGACCGAAGGTGCCGTCGAGCAGGATCACGTCCACGACGCCCGTGCCGCCGATCGGATTCGGCACCGCCAGGAAGAGATACGTCGTCTCGCTCGTGTTCTGGATCGGCCCATTGGGACACGCACCGCGCACGAGGTGCTTGCCGTTCGACTGCGCCGGCGGACCGGAGGAAAACGTCGACTGGTAGTTCGGCAGACCCGACAACACGCGCAGGTCGTCGAAGGCCAGGTCGACCGGCAGACCCGACAGTCGGTTCTGACCCAACGAGACCTGCACGCCGTACGACAAGTCGCGCAATTGCGGCACCGTCAGCGACGTGAAGTTCAGCGGGAGCTGGCCCAGCGAGCCGCTGATCAGCACGAACTTCGACAGCGCCGGCGTACCGATGGGACCGGGCTGGCCCTGCGCATTGATCGGGCCTTCGTGCGCGATCCACATCGCGGAACGCAGGTCGAGCGGGTCGGCCTGGATCGCCTTCGGGTTCAGGAACGTCTCCGTGCTGACGCCGATGATGTCGTCGTAGCCCCAGCCGTTCACCGAGTTCGGACCCGACTCGAAGATCGTGACGTTGCCGTTCCGGTTCAGGATGTAGGCGAAGTACACGTTGCGCGAGAGCCCCCAGCACTGCTGTCGCGGGGTCGTCGTGAGGTCGAAGGGCTGGTTGAGCTGCGAGCCGACCACGCGGCGCACCGTCAGCGAAGAGGCCGACAGGATCGACATCGTGTTGTCGCCCTCGTTCGTGACGAGGATGTCCTCGTTGCCCGGTTCCCACGAGACGCCGCGCGGGCGGCGACCGACGATCGTCTCCTGCACGATCTGGTGGAAGGTGGACGAGTTCGGGTTGATGTCCAGGAAGGACACCAGGTCGCTCAACTGGTTCACCACCGCCAAAAAGTTCAGGTTCGGCGACATCCCGAGCGACGTCGGGTCGAACGTCACGATGCGGTCGATGACCGTCATGCGGTTGCTGTTCAGCACCACGATCTCGCGGCGAGCACGGTCGATCACGTACAGGTAGTGACCGATCTGCTGGCGGATCTGGAACTGCAGGCAGGCCGCGACCGTCGCCTGCTCGAGCGAGGGCCCTTGGAAGTACGCGTTCTGCTCCAGCGTCAGGAGGCCCGAGGGCGGGATGCCCTGCAGCGGCGCGCCGTTCGGATCGCCCGGCACGAGCAGGTTCGTCAGACCGGCCGTCGCCTGCGTGTCGATCGACGTCGGCTCTTGCCCGCCGATGAAGGGCGAGATGCACA
>JBBQCC010000357.1:0-3862 GCA_038318285.1 Planctomycetota bacterium
ACGGCGTGAGCTGGACGGCGACGGCATTCACGGGCTGGGGCACTTCGCTGGCGTCCTACGACGACGGGTTGGGTCCGCTCCTGTACTCGGTGGGCAACTGGATCACTCCCGGGCCGAATTTCAACGGCATTGCGCGCTGGAACGGGGTCTCGTGGCAACCCGTGCCCGGAGTGACGGGGCACGAATTCGGCGGGCAGCTCACCGTCTTCGACGATCGATCGGGCGCCGGTTCGCGTCTGTGGTCCCTGGGAACCGTTACGGTGTTCGTGCAAGGCGGGGGCTTTGTCTTCGATGCGCTCCGCGGGTTCGACGGCGCGACCTGGACCGCACCGCTCCGCGTGACCAACTATGCGTCCAGCGTCGCGACCATCCGCGACATCGCCGGAACGGACGCGCTCTTCGTCGGGGGCGGTGTGGGCGCGCTCGACGGAAGTACCAGTCTCGGGCTGGCTCTCCTGCGCGGTTGCGAAGACGTGCGGAGCTTCTGCGCGGGTGACGGTTCCGGCCCCGTTGCCTGTCCGTGCGGGAACTCCGGATCGGCTGGTCGCGGCTGCGACAACGCCAGCGCGACCGGCGGTGCGCTGCTCACGGCGAGCGGCTCGACACTGCCCGACACGCTCATCCTTTCCGTGGTTGGCACACGACCGAACTCGCTCTGCGTGTTCGCTCAAGGATCGACGTCGCTCTCGCAACCGACTGTGTTCGGCGATGGCCTGCGCTGCGTCGGCGGCTCGGTCCAGCGGCTGTACACGAAGACTGCGGCCCTGGGAGCGACTGCTGCACCCGGACCGGGAGATCTCGGCATCCTGGCGCGATCCGCGAGCCTGGGTGCGCCGATCGCAATGGGCGCGACGCGGACGTACCAACTCTATTATCGCGACGCGAGCCCGACGTTCTGCTCTGCACCCGTCGGTGGTTTCGCGAACCTGTCGAACGCGTTGAACGTGCACTGGTAGTCGCGCTCGACACGCGGGACGAGAATACTCCTCAAAGTCAGTGCGCTGCCAGAGACGCACAACTTGGCCGAATCGTTCGAGCGTCCACACTGAGGGCCCGTGAAGAACTCGAGCTTGCGGGCCCTCACAATCTAGTGGCGATGCTGCGCGCCGCGAAAGCGTGCGCCTTCTGCGCACGCTCTGAGTTCGGCGATCCGCCGAACTTCGCGCGCACGTTGCGCCCGTGATCCGACACGTCGACTCGCAGTCCCCGAACCTCCCCCACGATGCACGATCCGCAAGAGCGATCCGAGGAGACCTCTCGTCCCGAACGCCGGTCCCCGAGCGGGACTTCTGCGGAGACTTCCGAAGCGCACGCTGAATCGCAGTCCGGCGCCGACTCGCTCTCGCTCGAGGACGCGCAACTGCTCGAGTTGAGCAGCGACCTGCGGCGCCTCGCCGGCCATCTGCTGCAGGACCCCGCCGACGCGGACGACGTGGTGCAGGAAGCTTGGCTCGCCGCGCTCGACCGCCCTCCGGGAGAAGTGCGCACGCTGGCCGAATGGATGCGTACCGTCGTCCGTCGGCTGGCGCAGAAGCGCGTGCGGCGTGAGCGACGTCGCGCCGATGTCGAAGCGCTCGTCGCCGTACGCGACGAGGCCGAGTTCGACGCGGAGATCGACGCGCGTCTCGCGACGCAGCGGTTGCTGCGCGCAGCGGTCGACGAGGTCTCGGAGCCGTCGCGCGCCGTCCTCGTCGCGCACTACTTCGACGGGCGCACGCTGGAAGCCGTAGCCGTCGCGCTGGGTCGTCCGCTCGAGACGGTTCGTACGCAAAGGCGCCGCGGGTTGGCGGAGCTGCGTAGCGCGCTCGACCGTCGACATGCCGGCGATCGCTCGATGTGGTCCGGCCTGATGCTGCTCATGTCGCGTCAGCCGCGCGACGCGGCGTGGGCGAGTCCGCGCCGGCTCGCGCTCGGCGCTGCGGCGGCGATCCTTGTCGCATCGACGGTCTACTTCGCGTTCGATCTCGGGACCGGTCCTGCGCACCCGACGGCGCCGATCGAAATCGCCGCCGCGGTCCCCGAAACGCGCACTCCGCCGAACGAGCCCGCGCCGGATGAGCCCGCGCCGGCCGAGATCGCCGGCGATCTGCAGTCGAGCACGCGCGCCGTGGTGGCCGCGCCGCCAGCGGCGATCGAGCCGACTCCCCCCACCCCTGCGCCCGCCGTTCCCCTGCGCCGTCTCGCCGTGCGCGTCGTCGCCCCCGATGGTCTGCCCGTCCCAGACGCCCTCGTCCGCATCACCGCGTCCCTCGACTTGCCGGACCTCCCGCCGCAGCAAACCGACCGGCAGGGACGAACGACGATCGAGGTCGATCCGGCGCAGCTCATGCGCGCGCCGATCTTCGAGCCGCCTGCGGGCGGCGTGACGATCCGCGCGAAGGCCGATGGACACGCGTACTCGCGCACGTACAACGTGCCGATCGCCGAGGACGGGAGCGCGTTCGACCTGGTGCTCGGTGGACCGGAGCAGATCATCGACGTGCGCGTGATCGACGCCGAGGGTCGACCCGTCGTCGGCGCGCTGGTCGAGGCCGACAAGCGCCGTAAGGGACTCGGTCGCGGCGAAGACGGTGTGCTGTCCAGCGATACGGCCGTGGGCGCACGCACCGGTGAGGACGGACACGCACTGCTCGCGAACCTCCCGCTGGGCGAGCACGAGATCGACGTGCGCGCCGCCGGGTTCTTGCTCAGGACGGACCGTGTGCCCTCGGTCGAGCCGCGCGTCGCGATCGAAGTCCGGCTCGATCGCGGCGCGACGCTCCGCGGCGACGTGCGCCGCGCGGACGGCAGCACCGTCGCGGATGCCACGGTGTTCGCGCCGCAGCCCGAGTTCCACCGCGAGACGCCGCCCGGCACGCGGACCGACGCAGACGGACGCTTCCGGCTGTCGGGCATCCCGGCGGGGAGCACGCGGCTCTTCGCGCGCGGACCGCGACCGGACGATGGCTGCGCGGACACGATCCTCGAGCTCGAGCTGCAGGGCGAGACGACGACATCAATCACCCTGCATGCGCGGCCGCCGCTGTCCATCCGCGTGCAGGACGTGCGCGCGGGAGACGTTGCCGGCATCGTCGTCGTCCTCGACGCGCGAACGGACGCGGGCCCCGCGTGGCGCACGATCGCGCTCGTCCAAGGTGCGGGCACGTGCACGATCGACGCGTTTCCGTCCGAAATCCTCGACTGCACCGTCTTCCGCGGAACGGACGGGCACGTCTACCGGCAGCTCGCGATCGACGCGCGCCTACCGCAGGAGTTCCTGGTTCAAGTCGACGTCGGCGCGACCGCGGCGCTGGGATCGCTGCGCGGCACCGTGCTCGATGCGCGCGGAGCTCCGCTCGTCGGAGCGTATGTGCACGAGATCCGCGACGACGCGATCGCACAGGGCGGTTGGCTCGTCGACGCGACGACGGGCGCGTACGAAACGAGCCTCGTCGCCATCGGGCTCGCGCGCTGGATCGTCGTCGCGCACGCCGGCGTCGCGGAGCTCGGCATCGCGCCCGTCGAGCAGGATGCCGCGATCGATCTCGGGACCACGCTCGTCCGGCCGACAGGTCGCGTGCGCATCACGTGCTCCTCGCCACAGCCGGCGGACGCGCGGCTCGAGCTCTGGCACCGGACGCGCACGGAAACGGGCGTCGTCGACGGCCGCGTGCGCGAGCTCGCCGCGGAGGAGCGCGAGCTCGTCCTCCTGCCCTACGAGTACTTCTTGCGCGTTCTCGACGCGTCCGGCAGTTCCCGTGCGGACGTCCCGTTCCGCGTGGTGTCCGGGGGTGTGGTCGAGGTCGTCCTGCCCTGACGCGGCCGCGACGACGCTCACCTGCCAGGTGATCTCGGTGTCAGTTGAATCCATCCATGCGCGGTG
>JBBQCC010000358.1:0-3855 GCA_038318285.1 Planctomycetota bacterium
ACCGGCGTAGGCCGCGACCGCGAACCGGCTGACGATCCAGGGCACCGCGCCGTCGTGGTCGCGGTCGGGATGAGTCAGCACGACGCCGATCCGGCCCACATCGCAGGCGCGCAGCGCCGGACCGATCGCGGCGCGCGCGACCTCGGTGCGGTCTCGTGATCCGGCGTCGAACACCCACGTGCCCCATCCAGGTGCGCGCACGAGGCAGCACGTGCCGTGGCCGACGTCGAGCGCGTCGATCGTGAGCGTGCGTGGCGCCGTCGTCCAAGGCACGAGCAGCACGGCGGCTAGGAGTGCCGCCGCCCGTGCCGCGCGCCGGCGCACGGCGGACTCGCGCGCGACGAGTGCCGCGAATCCGAGCACGATCGCCGCGCCGACGCACCACGCCGGCCTGGGTGGCAGCGGCTCGGGTGTGCCCGGCAGCGCATCGAACACACGCAGCGCGCCCATCATCGCCCGCGCCGGCAGCACGAACAGCACGTCCGGAACGCAGCCGGGTGCGATGGCCGCGAGCCAACCCAAGGCGAGCAGAACGGCGGCCGGCCCGGCGATCGCGAGCGTCGCGAACACGCCCAGCGGAGCCCACTCGCCCAGCCGCCACCACACGAAGGGCAGCGTGGCGGCGACGGCGGCCAGCGATGCCGACACGGCGCCGACGAACGCGACCTCGGCGCGGACGACGCACGCGCGCTGGAGCGGCGAGCGCGGTCGGCCCAGCGCGTCCACGGCACGCGGCGTTGGCAGCCGCAGGATCCTGCGCAACGGTGACGTGCCCAGCACGAGACCGAGCGTCGCGGCGAAGGAGAGCTGCACGGAAAGCTCGGCAGCAGCGCACGGGTGCAGCGTGCACTCGACGAGCAGCGCCAAGCACCACAGCGCGACGCCGTCGGCGCGGCGCGCGAGGGGACACACCGCTGCGCGCGTATCGGCCGCCACCGGTTCGAGCGCCGCTGGTTCGACGCCATCGCCATGTGCTTCGTTGCGTGCTTCGTTACGTGATTCGGCCGCAACGTGGATCCGCTCGCCGTCGTCGCCAGCCTCCGCAATCCAGGCGGAATCCGTGCGTGTCGGAGCACGGCGCACCCGCACGACCGCTGCGCGGTCCGCACGGATCAGCGGCGCCATGCGCGCCAGCGCGAAGGCCAGCGCCGCGCGCGCCACGGGCGGACCCGCGCCCGCGATCGGCACGTACAGCGCGAGCGCCGCGGCCCGCGCAGCTTCGCGCGTGACGTGCGCGCGTCGCGGTCCGAGACGCCGCGCGAGGACGCCGACCAGCGCGACGAGCGGCGCCAGCAGCACTGCGGCGACGAGCACGACCTGCACGCCGCTGACCGCGAGAGCATGGAACGTCCCCGTGCGCACGAAGAGGTCGGGCACGTCGGGATCGAGCCCGCCGAGGTCGCCCAAGACGAGCGCGGCGACGATGCCGCGTGCTTCGCGGTCCTGGATCGCACCGAGACGTTCTCCGAGCGCGGCGCGCCAGCGTTCGAGCGCGCGCTCGACCGCTCCTCCCGTTCCGTCCGCGGGCGGCGCGAGGCGCACGATCTCGTCCGGCAGCAACTCGACGCGCGGCGCGTCGGACCGCGGCGGCGGCGCCGCGAACGGTCCGCGCGCGCGCTCGGCCGCGTACCGCCCGCCGCGGATCGCGATGGCTTCGCCCGCTTCCACGAGGCCGCTCTCCATCTCGACGTCGAGGCGACCGGGACGCAGCGTTCCGCGCACGCTGCCGTCGAATTCGCGCCGCGGTTCGAACGCACCGACCCGATCGAACGGCGCGGACAGCGCGTCCCGCGCGCGCAGGCCGCCCAGAGCCGCGAGCAGCGCGCACGCGGCGGCGAGCCGCACCCGCGCACCGCCGAAGGCCGCGCCAAGGGCTGCAACGAGGCCTGTGAGCACCGCCCAGCGCCACGCGGAGAGCTCGATCGCGGGCTCGGTCGCGCCCAGCCAACCGCCGACGGCCAACGCCGGAACGGCCCACAGAAACGGTCGAAACGGTGCGCGCGGGGTGTCCACATCCCCTGGACGCTCGGGATCCGTCGCGGTCGCGGACCATCTCGATCCTTTCCAGCGCGGGCTCACGAGCGCATCCTCTCGCGGGTCCCGCCCATGACCGACGCGATCCTGTTTGCCGGCAGCTTTGACCCCGTGACCCTCGGGCACCTCGACCTCGTCGAGCGCGCCCTGCGGCTCGCGCCGCGCGTCGTGGTCGGCGTGGCGCTGCACGCGGACAAGAAGACGCTGTTCTCGATCGAGGAGCGCGTCGAGCTTCTGCGCCGGTCCACCGCGCGCCTTACGGGCGTCGAAGTCGAGCGCATCGACGGCCTTGTCGTGGATGCCGCGCGCCGGCTCGGCATCCGCGTGCTGGTCCGCGGCGTGCGCGGCGGCGCCGATTTCGATTTCGAGGTCGCGATGGCGCGCACGAACGCCGAGCTGTCGGAAGGGCTCGAGACGATCCTCTTGGCGCCCGCGCCGCGCTTCGCGCACGTTTCGAGCACCCTCGTGCGTCAGATCGCCCTCGCAGGCGGCGACGCGAGCCCGTTCGTGCCTCCGGCGGTCGCCGAGGCACTGCTGCGATTCCGAAGGAGCTGAAACATGACGACGCGCCAGAAGATCTCCACGCCGCACGCACCCGCCGCGATCGGTCCCTACAGCCAGGCCATCGTTGCCGGCGGCTTCGTGCACTGCTCGGGACAGGTCGCGCTGCACCCCGAGACGGGTGAGATCGTCGGCAAGGACGTGACGGAACAGGCCGAGCGCGCGTTCGAGAACATGAAGGGCGTGCTGACCGCGGCGGGCACCGACTTCTCGCGCGTCGTGAAGTGCACGGTGTTCCTGGTCAAGATGAGCGATTTCGCGGCCGTGAACGCCGTCTACGGTCGCTACTTCACCGGTGACGCACCGCCGGCGCGCTCGACGGTCGCCGTGCACGAGCTGCCGCGCGGCGCGCTGTTCGAGTTCGACTGCGTGGCGCTGGTGGACTGACCTCGGCGTGAGCACGGCGCTCGCACCGATGCGTACGAACGCGCGAGCCCTGTGGCTCTTCGCGCTGGCCGCCGTCGTGCTGCTCGCCGCTTACCTGCGCATGCACGACATCACGTCGTTCCGCGTGGGGCCCGACGACGGTTCGTACATGCAGTCGGCGCGCTTGCACACATTGGCGCAGGGTGGGAATCCGATCACGTGGTTGCGCGACGATGTCGCTTGGGCGCGCGAGATCGCCGGCCTCTACGACGACCCCACCAACTCGTACCAGCACAGCTACCTCCACCAGATCGCGTGCCGGTGGCTGTACCGGATGGGCTTCGACACGCTCGCGTCGCTGCGCATGTCGAGCGCGATCCTCGGGACGTTGACGACGCTCGTCGTCGGGTGGCTCGTGCGCCGCAGCCTGCCGGCGCACCGCTGGCTCGCCGTGCTCGCGGCCGCGTTCGTCGCCGTGTCGCCCTTGCACGCGTTCCTGTCGCGCACGGGTTGGGGGCAGGCGGGGTTCACGTGCTGGTACCTGGCGTTCCTCGTGATCGCGCACCGCGTGCTCGTCACGCGCGAAGAGCTGAGCACCAGGATGTCGATCCGCGCCGCGCTCGCGCTGATCGCGACGTCGGTGCTGGCGTACGGCTGGCACGAGGGCGTCGTGTTCTGCGTGGCGGGCACGGCGATCGTCGCACTGCTTGCACCGTGGATCCGCGGTGAAACGTGGAGTCTGCGCAGTGTGCTGGCCTCGCGGCGCACGCGGACCTATGTCGTCGGCGCGTCGGTCGTCGGCCTGTTCACGGTAGCGCTCTTCTTCAGCGACTTCGCACGCGAGTACTGGCTCGCGCCGAAGGGCCGCATGCAGCAGTCGCAGTACTCGTGGCT
>JBBQCC010000359.1:0-3849 GCA_038318285.1 Planctomycetota bacterium
GCCAGAGTAGCACAACGGTAGTGCGCCGCTTTCGTAAAGCGGAGGTTACGGGTTCAAATCCCGTCTCTGGCTCCATCTCCCACCTGTTGGCCTGCCACCCGGTCGCGCCGGCAGGCCGCGCGGGGACCCCGCGGCATGCAGCCGTGACAGGGGACGCGCGCAGCGTGTCCGAGCGCGAGCGCGTCACCGAGCCCCGCGCAGAGCGCGTCCAAGAACTCGCGCAGAGCGCACCCCGATGCCGAGCACGGTCTTCCTCACCGATCGCCCGGGCCGCCGGTTCCTGATCGGCGCCGTGCACCTCGGAGCCCTGCCGGGTTCGCCCCGCGCCCAGCCGACCGCCGTCGGCACCGACCCGCTGGCGAGCCTCGTCGCTGCCGCCGTCCAGGACGCGCGCACCCTGGTGGAGGGCGGCTGCGACGCGCTGATCGTCGAGAACTTCGGCGACGTCCCGTTCCACCCGACGCACGTTCCGCCCGAGACGGTCGCGGCGATGGCGCTCGCGATCGCCGCCGTGCGCAAGATCGCCGATGGCCGGCCTGTCGGTGTGAACGTCCTGCGCAACGACGCGCGCGCCGCGCTCGGGTTGTGCGCCGCGACAGGTGCCGAGTTCGTGCGCGTCAATGTGCACGCGGGCGCCGCCGTGACGGACCAAGGCCTCGTCGAGGGCCGCGCGTTCGAGACGCTGCGCGAGCGCGCACGCCTCGCGCCGGGAGTCGCGATCCTGGCCGACGCGCACGTGAAGCACGCCACGCCGCTTTCGCGCGAAACGCTGGCTGAGTGCGTCGAGGATCTCGTGCAGCGCGCGCTGTGCGACGGCGTCATCGTCTCCGGCGCCGCGACAGGTCGTCCGCCGGATCCTGCGCGCGTGCGGGAAGCCTACAATGCGGCCGGAAACGTGCCGGTCTTCATCGGTTCGGGACTGGACGAGCACAATGCGGCGGTGCTGCTCGAGTACGCTGCCGGCGCGATCGTCGGCACGTCGCTCAAGGTCGACGGCCGCGTCGCGAACCCCGTCGAGGCCGCGCGCGTACGCCGGATGCGCGCGATCTTCGACGCGAGAGCGAACTCGTGAACCCGAGCGGACGTCGCACCTCATGAGCCTCACGCAGCACAAGTCCGACGCTCCGCGCGTGCTGCGCTTCGCCGTCGTCACCGTCAGCGATACGCGCGACGAACGCTCGGACCGCGGCGGACCGTTCCTCGTCGACGCGATCGAGGCGGCCGGTCACGTCGTGAGCTGGCGCGCGATCCGACGCGACGAAGCGTCCGAGATCGAAGCGGCCGTCCGCGAGGCGATCGCGCGCGCGGATGTCGAGATCGTGCTGCTCACCGGCGGCACCGGCATCGCGCCGCGCGACGTCACCGTCCCGACGCTCGAAGGCCTGTTCGAGTCCTCGATCCCGGGCTTCGGTGAGCTGTTCCGCATGCTCAGCTTCCGCGAGATCGGTGCCGCTTCGATGCTCTCGCGCGCGTGCGCCGGCGTGATCGCGGGCAAGGTCGTCGTCGCCCTGCCGGGCTCGCCCAAGGCGCTGGAACTGGCCTGGCGCGAGCTGCTGCTGCCCGAAGCAGGCCACTTGGTCGCCCAGGCGCGCGGTCCGCACTGAAGAACGGTTTCCCCTCAGGGTGCCCGCGCGATTGGCGGCACCGCCAAAAGTGGGGATAGACTGAATGCAGGCTGACTCCGGGTGCTGGCGCAGGACCCGTTTCGGCCGGAAACAAAGCCTCATCCTCGATCCGCACCGGGAAAGCCCTTCCGCATGGGCACGACTCGGTGCGCGACCCGCGGGCCTCCGCCGCGATTCTCACCGCGATTCTCACCGTGACTTTCACCATGACCGACATCCGCTTCGCTTCCCGAGCCGGCATCGCGCTGGCTGCACTCGCCACGGCTTCGAGCGCGCAGGTCCTCCTGACCACGAAGTTCGGTGACAAAGCCAACGACCGCTTCGGCACGAGCGTGCGCTCGGCGGGGGACGTGAACAACGACGGTCGCCCCGACTACGTCGTCGGCGCGCCGGAGAGCGGAAACGTGCTCAACGCAGGCCAGGGCTTCGCGCGCGTCTTCAGCGGCGCCAACGGCTCCATCCTCTACACCTTCGACGGCACGACGAACGGCGACGCCTACGGCACGTCCGTGGACGGCGCGGGCGACGTCAACGCCGATGGCTTCGCGGACATCGTGATCGGTGCACCCCAGGTTTCGTCGATCGGGAACAACCGCGGTCGTGTCACGGTGCGCTCCGGCGCGAACGGGGCGACGCTGCTCACGTTCGACGGGGCAGCGGACAACGAGAAGCTCGGCCTCCTCGTCGTCGGCATCGGCGACGTGAACAACGACGGTCGCCCCGACATCCTGGCCGCCAGCCGTGAGGCCGCGGGCGGCGGCACGCAGCGCGGCGTCGTGCGCGTCTACTCGGGCCTGAACGGCGCGATCCTGCACAACCTGACCGGTTCGAGCGACGCGATGCGCCTCGGACTCTCCGCCGACGGCATCGGCGACGTGAACGGCGACGGTCGCGCGGACTTCATCGTCAGCACGCTGACCGCCGGGGTGCGCGTCTACAGCGGCATGACGGGTGCGGTGCTCTACACCATCCCGTCGCCTTCCAGCAACGACCTCTTCGGCGTCTCCGTCGCATCGGTTGCCGACCTCACCGGCGACGGCGTGCGCGACGTCCTGGTCGGCGCGACGCAGGACGCGAACATCTTCGTGCAGGGCGTCGGCTACGTGAGCCTCTACAACGGCGCCACGGGCGCGTTCGTGCGCACGCACCCCGGCGCCGCGATCGGCGATCGCTTCGGCATCGCGTGCGGCGACGCGGGCGACCTGAACGGCGACGGAAAGTCCGAGATCCTGGTCGGCGCGGACCAGTTCAACAGCGCGTTCAAGGGCTACGTGCGGGTGCTCGACGGCGCGACGGGCAACGTGCTGCACACATTCCTGGGCACGAACGACGGCGACAAGTTCGGCTACTCGGTCGACGGTCTAGGCAACCTCGACGGTCAACCCGGGCTAGAGATCGGCATCGGCGCGCCGGACAACATGACGAGCTTCCAACTGCAGGGTCGCGCGGAGATCTGGACCACGCTGCTCACGGGCAGCTGCGCTTCGCCCTACACGTACTGCGCGGCCGTGAACAACTCGACCGGACAGCCGGCGATCATCTCGAACACCGGCACGGTCAGCATCGCCGCGAACGACTTCACGCTGGTTTGCAGCGGCCTGCCGCCCAACACGAACGGTCTCTTCTTCTTCGGCACGACCGAACAGCAGCAGGTCTTCGGCAACGGGTTCCGCTGCGTGGGCGGGACCACCGTGCGTCTCGGCATCCAGCCGGCGAGCGCGGGCGGCGTGATGACGCGCCTCTTGAACTTCCCGAGCCTCACCGGGCCCGCGATGATCCCCGCGGGATCGACGCGCAAATTCCAGTGCTGGTACCGCAACCCGGCCGCGGGCGGCGCGGGCTTCAACCTGTCGAACGGGCTCAGCGCGACGTTCTGCAACTGACGTCGCCGGCGCGGCGCGCCAGCGATTGTCGTCGCGCGTCAGCGCGCAAGTGCAGTCGCGCGTCAGCGCGCAAGTGCAGTCGTGCGGCAGCGCGCAAGCACCGTCGCGCGTCAGCGCGCAAGCACTCTCGCGCGTCAGCGCGCAAGCACCCTCGCGCGTCAGCGCGCAAGCACCCTCGCGCGTCAGCGCGCAAGTGCAGTCGTGCGGCAGCGCGCAAGTACCGTCGCGCGTCCGTGCGCTGGAAGCGCCGCTCGGATCAGGGCGTCCGGCCGTCGTGCCAGTTCGCCGGATCCGTGCACGTCGAGCGGTAGCCCTTGCCCGAGCGTTCGATTCGCCCCTGG
>JBBQCC010000360.1:0-3827 GCA_038318285.1 Planctomycetota bacterium
GACGAAGTTCGGAAGCACCATGCCCTGCGCCGACTCCTGCCCGGGGCCGACGACGTTGAAGAAGCGCAGCGCGACAGGTTCGCGCCCGCGCGGCCATGCACGCGCGCTCGCGAGGCGGAGTTCCCCGGCGATCTTGGCTGCGGCGTAGGCCCACCGACCGCACTCGTCCGGCGCGCGGACGGGATCGGTCTCGGCGAGCGGCGCACGCGCGGGCAGGTAGACCTCGCTCGACGACGCGAACAAGATGCGCGGCAAGTCCGCGTCCGGCACGTGTTCCAAGGATGCGAGCAGGGCCTCGACCGGCGCGAGGTTGCCGCGACGCGCCGCCTCGGGATCCGCCAGCACGCGCGCGACGCCGACGACGCCGGCGAGCAGCAGGATCGCGTCCGCGCCGCCGTTCCGCGCCAGTTCATGCCGCCAGACCAGGGCGTCGTCGAGTTCGCCCCGGACGACGCCGGGAGCCGCGCGCCGGTCCAGCGCGAGACACGGGATCGGCTCGTCCCCTGCGCTGCGCTCGTCGAGCGCGCGCACGACCGCCGAACCGATCAGGCCCGCCGCACCGGCGACGACGATGCGACGCGGTCGCGACGGATTCGGGGCGGCACAGGGCATGATCGTGGGACGAAGCGAGGACCCTAGTCTTCCGCTCTCCATGCGCAAAGCGGGAAGTCCCGCGCGCCTCGCGACCGCTCCCTGGACCGTATCAGATCAGGAACAGCACCAGGTGGTACACGACGAGCAGCGTGTAGGCCGCCGCCGCCGTCCACATCCCCGCCCGCGCCAAGGCGAAGTTCTTGTGCAGGCACAGGACGAGCAACGCGGTGCCGATCACGGCCGACTTCAACAGGACGAAGCCCGTCCGTCCGGTCTCGAGCAACATCGCGGCGACCGGATTCACCTCGGTCCCGCCGTTCTGTAGGTGGACGAGCGTGAAGAAGCTGTCGCTGGCGTTCATCAGCGCGATCCACAAGAGCGCCGCCAGCAAGCCCGCGTCGTAGCGGTCCACGAACGCGCCCTCGGCCTCCTCACTGCGGCGGATGCCGCGCCGCCGACCGCTGCCGAGCGTGAATGTCGAGAAGCGCGGGGTCCGCTGCTTGCGGCGATCCGGCCCCGTCGTCGGAAGGAGTCCCTGCATCACGGAATCGGTCAGCCCGGCATCGGCCGCCGTCGCGCTGGATCTGGAATCTATTTCCGATTGCGCGAGCGGCTTCATCCGGGTTCGAGCTCACGATAGACGGCGAGCGTCTCGTCGACCATCCGGTCGAGCCCGAAGACCTCGCGCACGCGCTGCGCGCCAGCTGAACCGAACCGCCGGCGCAGTTCCGGGTCGCGCGCGACGCGCAGCATCGCGTCGGTCAGCGCCACGTCGTCTGCGGGCGTCACGAGCAGTCCCGTCTCGTCGTCGACGACGACTTCGGGCACCGCCGAGACGCGGGTGGCCACGACCGGCAACTCGGTCGCCATCGCCTCCAGGAAGACGAGGCCGAGACCCTCCCACAAGGAGCACATGACGAACGCATCGGAGGCCGCCATCACGCGCGGCACGTCGCGCCGGATGCCCGCGAAGACGCACGCGGGTCCGAGGTCGAGGGCGCGCGCGTGCTCCTCGGCCTTGTGGCGCCAGTCGCCGAACGGATCGTCGCCCACGAGGAGCAACTTCACGGTTGGGTCCGATCGCCGTGCACGGTCGAATGCTCGCAGCAGCACGTCGTGCGCCTTCTGCGCAGCGAAGCGGGCGACGCACACGAACACGATGTCGCGCGTACCGAAGCCGAACTCGGCCCGCAGTGCAGCGCGCTCCGCGTCGGGCATGCGCCGGGCGGCCTCGAATGGCGCCGGATCGAGGCCGTAGTACACGCGCCGGATGCGCGTCGGCTCGACACGGCCGTGCTCGACCACGAAGCGACCGACGTGGTCGGACAGCACGATGACGCGCTGCGCCACGTTCCCGAGCACGCCGTGCACACGCGAGACGAGCGGTCGTTTCAACACCTGCTCGTCGTTGTGCTTGCTCGAGACGAGCCGCCCGCGCGCTCCGGCCAAGGTCGCGGCGACGGCGCCCAGCGCGTCGGCCTTCAAGAGGTGCGTGTGCACGAGGTCCATGCCGCGCATGCGTCCGGACAATGCGAACGGCGAAGCCCGCGACACATCGACGGCGCCGGCACGCTCGAAGTCGGGCGCCAACGTTCCCTGTCCCTTCAACCAGGCGACGTGCACGGTGTGTCCGCGCGCCGTTTGGCCACGCACTTGCGCCAGGAGGTGCATCTCCGCGCCGCCGACGTCGAGCGTCGTGATGACGTGTAGGATCTTCACAGGGCCTCGGCGTACACGTCGACGAGCCCGCGCACCATCGCATCGGCCGAGTGGCTCTCCATGAGGCGCAAGCGAGCGCGCTCTCCTTGGGCGCGCCACTCCGCCGGCGTTCGCGCGAGTTGGATGCGCAGCGCGCTCGCCAACGCGTCGACGTCGATCGCGGTCGCGAGCTCGCCCGTCGCGCCGCTCTCCACGAGGTCGCGCGCGCCGTCCACCAGGGTCGCGACAACAGGCTTCGCCGCCGCCATCGCCTCGAGCACGGCGTAGGGCATGCCCTCCCAGCGCGACGGCAGCACGAGGAGGTCGGCCGCCGCCAGGAGTGCCGGCACGTCGCCGCGAAACCCCAGGAACCGCACGCGGGATTCGACGCGCAGCTCGCGCGATTCGTCGCGCAGTCGCGCCTCGTCCTCGCCCGAACCGGCGAACGCGACCTGCAAACGCTCGAGCCCGGGCCGCGCGAGTGCCGCGAGCGCCAGCGACTGTCCCTTCGCGGCATTCAGGAGGCCCACGACGAGTGCGATCGGCGCCGCGGTGTCCGCCGCCAACTCCGTGCGGGCCACCGGGCGCGCATCGAGCCAGGGCCGCGGATCGATGCCGTTCGACACGACACGCACGCAGCCCGGGCTCACGACACCCGACGCAGCGATCGTGCGCCCCTCGGAGGGCGAGACGGCGATCACGCGGTCCGTGCAGCCCGCGAGGCTCTGCTCGGCCGCGCGGAACAGCGCGCGCTTCGGCGCAGAGAACATCGCGTCGAACAGGAACGCGAACGTGTGCGGCGTGTGCACGCGCGCACCGCGCTCTTCCACGAGCGAAGCGAAGCGCCCCAGTGCGCCGCCCTTGCTGGCGTGCGTGTGCACGACGTCGGGTCGCTCCGCGCGGATGACACGGCGCAACGCGGCGAAGTGACGCGCGTCGACGATCGGCGACGGGGACCGCACCATGGGGATGCGGTACACGCGCACGCCCAGCGCCTCGAAACCGACCAGATCCCGCTCGAAGTCGGGTTGCCTCAACGCCGACGCTGCGACCGTGACGTCGAGACCCAGCGCACGCTGTCCGCGCACGACGTCGACGAGGTGCCGGCGCGTGCCGCCGATCGTGCACTCCATGACGTGCAGGACGCGCAAGGCAGGCTCAGTAAGCGCCCGAACCCTTGACGACCGCGAAACCGGTCAGGGCGATGATGACGACGTCCAGGAGGATCGACTGGTTCTCGATGTAATAGAGGTCGTAGTCGAGGTTCTCGTGGATCGCCGCTGCGCGCGCATACGAGATCTGCCACAGGCCCGTGATGCCCGGCTTCACGCGCAGGCGCTCGCGCTCCAGCGGCCCGTACTGGTCCACGATGAAGTTCATCTCCGGGCGCGGCCCGACGATGCTCATGTGCCCCGCCATGACGTTGAAGAACTGGGGCAGCTCATCGAGGCTGTACCGACGCAGCCACTTCCCGATCCGCGTGATGCGCGGGTCGTACGCCGAGCGCGGCGTCAGCGCGTCGCCCGACGATTAAT
>JBBQCC010000361.1:0-3825 GCA_038318285.1 Planctomycetota bacterium
GACGCCACGGTCGATCAGGATCTGCTTGAGCTCGGCGTCCGAGGTGACGTAACGCGCTTCCTTCTTCGTCGTCAGCTTGTACAGCGGCGGCTGCGCAATGTAGAGGCGACCCGCTTCGACGAGCTCGCGCATGTGCCGGAAGAAGAACGTCAGCAGCAACGTGCGGATGTGCGATCCATCCACGTCGGCGTCCGTCATGATGATCGTCTTGCCGTAACGCAGCTTCGAGAGATCGAACTCATCGGCGATGCCCGTACCCATCGCGGCGATGATGATCTGGATTTCGGAGTGCGAGAGCATCTTGTCGAGCCGCGCGCGCTCGACGTTCAGGATTTTGCCCTTCAACGGCAGGATCGCCTGGTAGCGCCGATCGCGACCCATCTTCGCGGAGCCACCGGCGCTGTCACCTTCGACCAGGTACAGCTCGCTCTCGTCCAAGTTCGACGACTGACAGTCCGCGAGCTTGCCAGGCAAGTTGCCCGACGCGAGCGCGCTCTTACGCCGAACCAAGTCGCGCGCCTTGCGCGCCGCTTCGCGCGCAGCCTGCGCACGCACGGACTTCAGCACCAATCCCTTGCCGACCGCGGGGTGTTCCTCGAGGTAGGTGGAGAGCAGCTCGCTGACCACCGACTCGACGATGCCCTGCGCTTCGCGGTTGCCGAGTTTGTCCTTGGTCTGACCTTCGAACTGCGGTTCGGGAACCTTCAGCGACAGGATCGCCGTCATGCCTTCGCGGAAGTCGTCGCCGGTCGGCATCTCCTCCGAGTCCTTCACGAGCTTCTCGCGCTTCGCGTAGTTCGTGAGCGTGCGCGTCAAGGCTCCCTTCAGACCCGCCAGGTGCGTGCCGCCGCCGTGCGTGTTGATGTTGTTGACGAACGTGTAGACCGTCTCCTGGTACGCGTCCGTGTATTGCAGGGCGAGCTCGACCTCGTACTCGCGGTCGGGGTTCTCGGTCCCGGGCACCGTCTTCGAGAAGTGCACGATCTCGGGGTGCAGTGCTGTCTTGTTCTTGTTCACGTTCTCGACGAACGCGACCAGACCCTGCGGGAACTCGAAGTGCTCCTTCGCGCCGGTGCGCTCGTCGTGCAGGTCGATCGAGACATTGCGCGTGCCCATCAAGTAGGCCAACTCGCGCAGGCGCTTCGACACGATTTCGTAATCGATCTCGGTCGTCGTGAAGATCGTCGGGTCGGCTTTCCACGTCACCTGCGTGCCCGTGCCCGTCGCATCGCCGACGACCGCCAACGCCTTCTCTCTCGCGCCGCGGTGGAAGCGGATCCGGTGCAGCTTGCCGCCGCGCGCGACCTCGACCTCGAGCCAGTCCGATAGCGCGTTCACGCACGAGACGCCGACGCCGTGCAAGCCGCCCGACACCTTGTACGAGCTCTTGTTGAACTTGCCGCCGGCGTGCAGCTTCGTCAGCGCGACCTCGACCGCGGGCATGCCCTCGGTCGGGTGCATGTCGACCGGGATGCCGCGGCCGTCGTCGCGCACGGCCATCGAACCATCCGCACGAATCGTCACCCAGCAGTGGCGCGCGTAGCCCGCGAGCGCCTCGTCCATCGAGTTGTCGACCACCTCCCAGATCAAGTGGTGCAGACCGCGCACGTCCGTGTCGCCGATGTACATCGCCGGACGAACGCGCACCGCCTCGAGCCCCTCGAGGACGGTGATCGACTGTGCGTCGTAGTTCTCGCTCATCGTTTCTTGTGTCATCCGTCGGTCACTCATCTCGAAAGAGCGGGCTTGAAAGCGATCTTGCGTACGTCGTTCGCACCGATCTGGCGATTCACCGCAGCGCGCAACTCCTCGCCGCGAAACGACTCGAGCTCGTGCAGGTGGCTGGCAGAGTCCACTTCCACCGTCAACACACCGCGCAAGAACTTCACGGGCCGCGCACGGCGCGCCAAGTCCGATCCGGCCGCCGCGTCGAACGCCGCGTACACGGGAGATTCCGTGCGCCGCCGCGTCAATCCCGTCTCCTTCATGTACGAACCGAGGGAGGCCTGCAACGAAGTCAATCCGTTGCGTCCGCCATGCTCCACGCGCTCGAAGGCCTCGCGCAGTTCGCGATCGTTCCGCGCTTGATCGATCCCGACCGGTTGCTTCACGCGTCGACCGTGATCGGCATGACGATGTAGATGTAGTTCTCGGCCAACGTGAACTTGCCCGGGCTCGTCTTCTCGTTGAACTCGAGCTTCACCACGTCGCCTTCGCAGTTCTTCAAACCCTCGAGTAGATAGTCGGGGTTGAACGCGATCTCGGCCGACGGCGTGCCTTTGAATTCGCAGGGCATCTGTGCCCGTGCGTCGCCGCGCCCCACCGATTGGCCGAACAGTGCCAGCTCGGTCTTCTCGACGCGCAGCTTCACCGCGCGCGCCTCGACGCCCGTCACGTTCGCGACCAGCCGCAGCTTGCGCGCGAGCAAGTCGGCGTTCGCCTCCATGAAGTTGTGCGTCTCGCGCGGGATCACGGCCGAGTACTTGGGGAATTCGCCGTCGATGAGCCGCGCGAAGATCTCCGCGTTCTTCGTCTTCAGGCCGATCTGGTTCTCGCCCAGGTGCAATTGCACCGACTCCAGCGGGTCCGTGATCACGCGACAGAAGAGCTGCATGCCCTTCGTCGGCACGATCGCCGGCCGTGCGCGTTCCGTCGGGCCGCGGCGCTCCGCCGGGATGCTGGACATCGCCAGTCGACGTCCGTCCGTCGCGACCAGACGCAACTGGCCGTCCTCGTATTCCGTCAGCACGCCGTGCATCGCATAGCGGCCGGCCTCGCGCGCCGCCGCGAACGCGGTCCGCTGCACGACCCGCACGAAGGCCCCGCCCTGCACCGCCACCGTCGCCTGATCACCGAAGCTGGCGATGACCGGGAACTCGTCGCGGTCGACCGTCACGAGCCCGCAGTGGTCCTCGCCGCCCTGGATCGTGAACGTGTTCTCGTTCGTCGACAGCACGACCTCGTCCGCCGACAGATCCCGCACGAAGTCCAGCGCGACGCGCGCCGGCACCACAGCAACGCCAGGCACGTCCACGCGCAGCACACCACCGCGCAGCACCTTCTCGTCCTTCGAGTCGCCCTCGCGCGCTTCACCGATCGGGATCCGGTAGCGCACCGAACAGTCCAGGTCGGTGCCGAGGATCTCGAGCCCGTCGATCGTCGCCACGAGACACACGTTCTCGAGCACGGGCTTGGGACTCTTCGAGGGGACGACGTTGTTCACGATCGCCAGTCCTTCGCGCAGCTTCTCGCGATCGCACACGACTTTCATGTGTAGAGCTCCAAGCGGTCGAGGGCAGTTCGAACGGTTATGGGTTTGAAGATCCCAATCCTTCTATTTCTTCCCGTCATCGTCATCAGGGACGTGCGCGGGTGTGGAGAAGGTCGGGTGTGCGGAGTGGAAGCGCCAGTGAAGGCGAGGGTTGCGTCGACGGATGCACACGTCGGCACCTGCGGAGGGAACGTGCAAGACGCGTGGAACAGGGCGGATTCATCCACACGTGTCCACGTCGCGGCGAGCGAGGCGAGCGTGGGTGCGGAGAAGTGGGGTTTCCTCCACGACGGATCCGACACGTTTCCGGAGCGATTGCAGACGTTGCGCACAGGGTTTCCGCAGGGGCTTCCGGCGGGAGGAATCGACGGTCGAAGGGGCCAAAAACGCGCTGGAACCCAGCGGTTTTGCACGGGTTTCCGCGCGCTCCAGCGAGCCGGGAGAGGGTAGCGGATGCGGGGCTCCACGTCGAGGTCCGCGAGGCGTCCGGACGCCCCCGGAACGCGCTCGCGCGCACCCTCCCCAGACTCGCGTCGAGTAACCCGCGGAGGGGC
>JBBQCC010000362.1:0-3816 GCA_038318285.1 Planctomycetota bacterium
ACGCGAACGCGCTGGCGTCCTCGCGGATCGACACGGTCTGGCCGAAGCCAATGTTGTAGCGCTTGCCGGTCTCGCCGCCTGTGAGCAGGTCGGCTCCGCCGCGAACGAAGAGTCCATCGTTGAACTCCCAGGCTCCGCGCACGCCGAACCCGCCGAGATAGTTGTCGAGGACGTCGATGTCCTGGGCGATCGCGTGAACTTCGACGAACTTCCACTGCAGTTCCTTCGGCGCGGTCGGGCGCTTCGTACTCGAGCCTCTCTGGTAAGCCACGGGTGCGAGGAACGCCGTCAGTGACGTCTCCGGCTCGGGAGCGAGGTTCGTGGCAAGGGCGGGAATGAGGAGTGCGGTCGCGATGAGCATGATTCAGTTCCTCGAGTGATCTCGAAATCCTCCCGCACCGTATACACGCACGGCGCGCGGGTCGCCAGGAGGTTCGAAGGCGAGCGGGCCCGTCAGAGGAATGGGCTCTCGTGCTCGAGAGCCGCGCGCCCGGCCGGCATCTCGTACCGGTCGCGCGTGGTGGCGTAACCGAATCCGCCCATGCGCCCGACCGCGCGCAACCGCTCGGCGTCCACGTGCATGCGCTGGTCGATCAGCGCATCGTCGACGTACACGTGCACGACGCGCCCGATGACGATGTTCCCGCCGGTCGGAACGCCGGGGTTCGTTCGGATCACCTGCATGGTCTCGCATTCGAACGCCCACGGCGCCCGCGCGACGCGCGGCGCACGCACGCGACGGCTCGCGGCCATTGCGAGGCCGGTGAGCTCGAACTCGCTCTCGCCGTGCGGCAATGGCTCGGCCGCGGCGGCGATCTCGCGCGCGTACCCCTCGACCGATGCGCAGACGACGAACTCGCCGGTCCCGCCCTCCGATCGCAGCTTGCAGTTGCGCAACGTGTCCTTCTCGCTGCCGTCGAGAGCGTTCGCTGGGCAGAAGAGCACGGTCATCGGGTCCGAGCCGACGCCGGCGAAGAACGAGAACGGTGCGAGGTTGACGCGGCCCTCGTCGTCGATCGTCGAAACGAGGGCAATCGGCCGCGGGACGATGCAACCGATCAGCAACTTGTAGCGGTCGCGGGGCGCGAGGTCGTCCGGAGAGGCTTCCATCGCGCGACAACGTAGGCGGGGACCACGTACGGCGCCACACCGGCATCACCCGCGCTGGAGGATGCGTTCCGCCTGTGCGCGGATCTTCGGCTCGATCTCCGTCCATCCGGACAGGACCATCTCGGCCAGCGCGCGCGCCCGCACCTCGTCGCCGCTCCGTTGCAGCGCCTCGGCGTACTCGGTGATCGCACGCGAGCGGATGCTGGGCGCGAGCCCTGTGCGCAGTGCGATCGCCGCTGCGCTCTCGAGAACCGCTAACTCCTCGGCTGCACGTCCGAGCCTCTCGAGGACCCCAGCCTCGTCGATGAGTCCGAAGATCGCGATCTCGGTATCGGCGTACTCGCTCTCGGACCATTGTCGCGAAGCGATCGCGAACTGTTCCCAGGCCGGCTCGAGCTCGTTGCGCTTCTCGAGCGCGTGTCCGAGCGCCCAGTGCGCTCCGGCCGTGGCGACCATGTTCCGCGGGTCCGCCGCTTCGGCACGTGCAACCAGGAGTTGTCCGGAGCACGCCCCTCCTTCGAGGTCGCCCGCGTCGAGCTGGATCATCGTCATGTTCTTCAGAGTGAGGATGCTGTCCTCGTGCGTGGGGCCGAGCTTGCGTTCTTGGATTGCGAGCAACCACTCGAGAACGGGTACGGCCTCCGCCTCGTGACCCGACTGCGCCAGAACGACGGCGTAGCCGTTGCCGCGAGTCAACGTGATCGGATTCTCTTCGCCCAGCGTCCGGCACGACGCCAGCCACGTCTCGCGACAGTGCGGCAGCGCCTGATCGAACCGGCCGATGCGGAACAATGAGAATGCCAGCTGCGAATGGATCTCGATCGTGTCCGGGTCGTCGGGACCGGAGTTCGCGATCGCGGTGCGCAGTGCATCTTCGAAGCACGCGATGCCCTCGTCGATCCGTTCCAGCACGAGGAGGATCGACGCGCGGCGGACTCGCGCGTTTTGGACGACCCCGCTTCGCTCGCCGAGCGCATCCAAGCCGTCCGCGAGCGCTCGATCGACTTCGGTGAGAGCTTCGGCCGGACGACGCGATTGGTAGAGGAATTCGACCAAGCTGAGGCGCGCGGACAGGGCCTGGGTCGAGCCCGCACCAGTGCGGCGCGTGTGCGCGTCGACGACCTCGCGGAGCATCGCGGCCGCCTCGGCCGGTCGCCCGAGCATCCCCTCCGAGTACGCCACGGATTCGAGGCACAAGAGCGTCAACCGGTGGTCGGGCCCGTACTCCTCGGTCGCGATCTCGAGCGCGCGGTGTCGCAGAGCGTCGGACTGCTCGAGCAGGCGCATCTGACCCAGGATTCCCGCCACGCTGAGCTGCGTCTCGATCGCGATTGACGACGCGGGGCCGAACTTCGCTGCGAGCGCGACGTGAGCGTTCGTCACGAGCTCCTCGGCCTCGTCGAAGCGACCGAGATCGACCAAGGCATGTCCGGCCAGCAACTGCCAGCGCGCAACCTCGCCGACGGCGGGTTCCGGCGCAGACTGCGCTCGTGCGAGCCCGTCGAGCACTTCGGGGAGTCGAGGACCCAGCGACTCCATACTCGATTCGGTCTCGAACTGTTTGCGTTCCAGGCCCAGCCGTTCCTTGTCGTCCGGCGCACAGGCGGCCTCCCACACGGGCCGCATCCGGTCGAGTTCCTGTGCCGCGTCGCGCATCAAGCCCAGCGAGATGTACGCGTCGACGATCGAGTGCCGCAGCGCGAGCCACAGCTTGGGCTCGAGTCCCTTCCGCGCGTCGAGATCGAGGCTCGCCGAGCGGAGGGCATCGACGACGCGCGTGTCGCGACCACCTCGGTCGGGGTCGGCGCTGGTGAGGATGCTGCGCTGAAATTCGGCGAGTTCGCGATTTGTGTTCGCTTCCGCTTCGAGGCGTTCCAGTCGCGTCGTCGCGAGTGCCTCCGCACCCTCGGCGCGATCGCGCGCAGCGACCGCGCGATCGCGTTCGACGAGCGCCAGCACAGATCCGCCCAGGATCGCCGTGAGGATCGCGACTCCGGCGATCACCCCGAGTCGATTGCGGCGCACGAACTTGCGCATGCGGTAGACGGTCGACGGCGGGCTCGCGTACAGCGGCTGGTCGTGCAGGAACCGGTCGATGTCGGCGGCGAACTCCGCCACGGATGGATAGCGGCGCTCGCGCTCGGGTTCGATCGCGCGCAGGACGATCCACTCCAGCTCGATCGGCAGGTCCGCTCGGATCGCCGTCGGCGCTCGAGGAACGGCGGTGCGCGCCTTGCTCAGCGCCTCGGACAGAGACAGCCCGCGCAGATCGATCGGCGGTACCTCGCACAGGGTCTCGTAGAAGAGAGCGCCGAGCGCGTAGACGTCACTGCGTACGTCGAGCGCGGCAATGTCCCCGTCGAGCTGCTCGGGGCTCATGGATGCAAGGGTTCCGACGAGCTCGCCCGCGAGCGTCGCGCGTGTGTGCTCATCGCCCAGGACCTTGGCGATGCCGAAATCGATGACCTTGACCGCGCCGCTCGCGTCGACGAGCACGTTCGAGGCCTTCAAGTCTCGGTGGAGGACGCCGCGGTCGTGGCCGTGCTGCACCGCGGCGCAGACATCGACGAAAAGGCGTGCGCGCTCGTGGTAGCCCAGCGATTGTTCGCGCACGAACGTGGTCAACGGCCGTGCGCCGTCCACGTACTCCATCGCGAGGAACGGGCGCTCCTCGCCGGCGGCGTCGACGTCGACGCCGGCCTCGTA
>JBBQCC010000363.1:0-3773 GCA_038318285.1 Planctomycetota bacterium
GAATTCTGGCAAGCCCTGCTGCTCGGCATCGTCGAGGGGATCACCGAGTACCTGCCGGTCAGCTCGACGGGTCACCTCGTGCTGACCAGCCGCATCCTCGGGCTGCCGAACGACGCGGCGAACCGCGCGTTCTCGATCGGCATCCAGTCGGGCGCGATCCTGGCGGTGCTCTCGCTGTACTGGCCGCGCGTGCGCCAAGCGTTCGCGGGTCTGTTCGCCGGCGATCCGATCGGTCGGCGCCTGCTCGTGCGCCTCGTCGCGGCGTTCGTTCCGGCGGCCGTGGTCGGTCTGACGCTGAACGACTGGATCGACGACGTCCTGTTCGGGTTGTGGCCGATCGTGATCGCGTGGCTGCTCGGCGGCATAGCGATCCTGCTGATCCGTCCGCTGCGGCGCGTGCACACGACCGGCACAGACGTCGACAGCATCTCGATCGTGCAGGCGATCGTGATCGGATGTGCGCAGTGCCTCGCGCTCGCACCGGGCACGAGCCGCAGCCTCGTCACGATCGGCGCGGGGATCTTGCTGGGGATGTCGAGCGTCGCCGCCGTCGAATTCAGCCTGCTGCTCGGCGTGCTGACGCTCGGGGCCGCGACCGCGCACGAGGCGGTTTCGGGCGGCCGTGAAGTCATCGCGAGCTACGGCTGGACGAACGTGGCGATCGGGTTCACCGCGTCGTTCGTGTTCGCTTGGATCGCGGTCAAGGCGCTCGTCGGTTGGCTCTCGACGCACGGGCTCGTGCCGTTCGGCGTCTACCGCATCGTGCTCGCGGGCTGCGTCGCCTGGGCGTTGCACGCGGGCTGGATCGCCGCGCAGTAGTCGCTCACGTCAGTCGCTGCTCAGACCCGTCGCAGCGCGTCGCCGGCGAGAAGAACTTGCAGGGCCTCGGCCAACGTCGTCGCGCTCTGCTCGCACTCGACCTCCAGCGGACCCTCGACCGCGCGTGTCGACACGCCGATCGCGAGGGTGTGCACGCCGGCGCGCGAGGCGCTGGCCAGCTCCAGGACGTCGTCGGAGAGCATCCAACTCGACCGCAGGTCCGTCCCGTCCTCCTGGAGCGCGTGGTACAGCGCCCCTGTGTTCGGAAAGCGGTACACGGACTCGCGCTTGTGCTTGCCCTTGCCCGTCTGCGGGTGGTCCAGGCAGGCGTAGTCGCGCGCCACCGGGATCCCGAGGCCGCGCAGGTGCGCGTGCAGGTCGCCCTGGAAGCCCTCCCAGGCCGTATCCGAGACCTTGCCGCGCGCGACGTCGGGTTCGTTCCCGACGAGGTACAGGCGCCAGCCGCTCTGGGTGGCTCGGAACAAGAGTTCGCCCGCCTTGGGGGCGAGGCGCGCCTCCGCGAACGACTTGCAGGGTGACCCCGTGCGTTCGAGCAGCCCACCCCAGCGGCCCACGAAGAGGGCGCGCGGTGCGCGTTCGGTGCCGGGGAGCGGAAGGTGACGCAGGGTTCGGTGGAGGCTCATGGTGGGGATCTCGTTGCGGGGGGTCGATCGAGTGGTTCCGACGGTCCCTTGAATCGCGGGAATTCTTTCCGCCGCGCGCATCGCGAAACTTCCGCGCGATCGCTCACTCCGTTCAGGATCGAGCACGCCGAACCCCGAAAGGATGTTTGGAAAGACGCGCGCGACCGCGCGGCCGAGTGGTATTCACCCCGCACTCGATCGCGCGCTCTCGCCGGTCCACATTCCCCCCAACGTGTCCCACCCGCTGCGCATCGCGATCGTCGTCAACCCGTTCACTCTCGGACGGAAGTGGGGCGCGCACGCACCGGAGCTCGCGCGCGAACTGCTCGGTGCGGGACACACCGTGCGCGGTTTCGGCGCGCCCCCGAACGCGTTGCCGCGATCGGGTGGCGATCCCGAGGTCGACGGCGGACCGATGGCCGAGGACGTCGTCGGCGTTGCCGGTTTTCAACCCGACGCGATCGTCGCCTACGACTCGCTGTCCGCCGCCGCATGGGTCGCCGCGCGCGCGGCGAAGAAGCTCGGGGTTCCGCTCATCCTGGTCGAAGCCGCGGCCGGCGACCTGCGCGGTCGACAGTGGCTCTTGCAGCAACTCGGCCGGCGCGTGTGGGGCCGCGCGATTCGCTCCGCGGCGACGCACGTCGTTGCGCTGGACGCCGTCGCGCGTGCGCGTGTGCTCGCGAACGGATTTCCTCCCAGCGACGTGGAAGTTCTGCCGGCCGGCGTCGACCTCGCGCTCTACCGGCCGGGGCTGACGAGCGGCATCGTCACGCGTCACCACATCCGCGGGCGCATGTTGCTCTACGTCGGACGTCTCGCGGATGCGCGCGGCCTCGACGTGCTGGTGCGCGCTTTCGCCGGCTCCGTGGGGCAGCGCGAGGACTGGTCGCTCGTCCTGGCGGGCGAAGGGCCGTCGCGCCCGGCCTTGCGCGCGCTGATCGATCGCCTGGGCATCGCGTCGCGCGTGCACTGGACCGGTCTGCCGCGCGCAGAGGAGCTGCCGGGCCTGCTCTCGTCGAGCACGCTCCTCGCGATCCCGGCGCTGGACGACAGCGTGCGCGGTTTGAACATCACGCGCGCGATGGCCTGCGGGCTGCCGATCCTGGTGTCCGACCGGCCGAACCTGAAACAGCTCGTCGAGCACGACCGCTTCGGCCTCGTCGTGCGCGCCGGCGACCAGACGGCCTGGCACGAGGCGTTGCAGCGCGCGGCGATGTCACCCGAGGCGCGCCGCCGCTGGTCGCAGGCCGCGCGCACGGCGGCCGAGGATCTGTACGCGTGGCCGCGCGTCGCGCGTCGGTTCGAGACGCTCGCCCTGGCTTCGCGCGCCGCCGTGGCGCGCACGTCGTCACCGCGCACGGTGACGGCCACGCCGCACTCTTGAGTCGATCCGGGCCGGATCAGGCGTCCGTCGCGCGCTTCAGCTCGTCCTTGAGGTAGGCGAGATCCTGCACGTAGCCCTCGATCTCGCCGCGCGTCGTCGCGTCGAGTTGCTTGAACGTCGAGCCGACCTTCAAGCCCTCGGGACGCTCCTCGACCTCGGTGATCTTGGCGACGACCTCGCGGTAGCCCTTGGCCATCATCGGCAGGCGGAATTTGAGGCGCCATTCCGTGCCCAGCGCCAGGAACTGACCCATCGAGAAGGGCGTCAGCCCCGTCGAGCCGCCATTCCAGGTGAAGCGCAGTCCGTTCACGTCGATGGACGACATGCGGCCGGCGCCGCTCCACGCGGCCGCGGCGGACTTCTCCTTGCCGAGCTTGGCGTGGCCGGCGCTGTCCGGCAGGAAGTGGTCGATGCGCGACGTGTCGACCGGCGAGAACAGAACGGTCGCGGCCTGGTCCTCGTGCGATTCCGCCGTCGACTTCGCGGGAGCCGCTCCGCCCGTCACGGCTTCGATCGCGGCCTCTTCGGAGTCGTAGATGCCCAGGACGCGATCCAAGCCGACCTTGGTCATCATGTCGCGCGTGAACGGCGAGGGGCGCGACACCACGACCTTGCCGCCGGCGGTCTCGAGTTGCTTGCGGATCTTCGCCAGCGCTCCGAGGGCGGTCGAGTTGATGTAGCGCACGAGGCGCAGGTTGAGCACGACGCGCACGATGCCGGCCTTGGCCAGGGCGTCGATCTCTTGCTGCAGCGTCGTCACGTAGAACGTGTCGAACTCGCCGCGGAGGTGGAGGATCGCGTACTCGTCACGGGGTTCGACGCTGATGTGCATGGGCTTCGTGCGGAAGTTTTGGGGTGGAGAAGCGAAGGCCTGAACGGGTGCGGGGCAGCCCGCGCGATCGGAACCCGTCGTCCGGGCGGGAAGG
>JBBQCC010000364.1:0-3765 GCA_038318285.1 Planctomycetota bacterium
CCGCGACGCGGCGCTCGTGGAGGACATCGTCCAGGAGACGTTCCTCAAGGCGTTCAAGCGGCTCGACAGCTTCCAGCACGAGTCGTCCTTCTACACCTGGATCTACCGCATCGCGGTGAACACGGTCCTGGACGTCATGAAGCGCCGCGGGCGCTCGCCGGTCACCTCGGTCGAGGACCCTGAGCTGACCCGCGGGCCGTCGGCGGCCGATCCGCGCGTACTGGCGCCCGATGCGGGTCTGCAGCGCGAGGAGATCGCGCGCATCACGCAGGAATGTCTGGCCGAGATCCCCGAGATCTTCCGCACGGTCCTCGTCCTGCGCGAGTTCGAGGACATGGCCTACCAGGACATCGCCGACATGCTCGGCATCTCGATCGGCACGGTGGAATCACGTCTGTTCCGGGCCCGCGCGCGCTTCAAGGAGAAGCTGCTGCAGCGTCATCCGGAATTCGGAGAGGGGGCCTGAACATGGAAACCATGGTGTGCAAGGACGCGCGGCCGCTGGTGCCGAGCTATCTGGACGGCGAGCTCAGCGAGGCGCAGGCCGGCCCGCTGCGCAAGCACCTCCTGGCCTGTCCGGGGTGCCGGGCGAGCGCCCAGGCGGGCAAGCACCTGAAGCGCTGGTTCGCGCCGACGGAACTCGTCGCCGTGCCGCGCGACTTCGCGGCGCGCGTGACGCAGATGGCGTTTGCCGGCGTGGACGCCGTGCCGGACCCGGCCCCGAGCGAGCGCTGGCGACCCACGTTGGTCGCGGCGGCGCCCTGGGAAGAGGTTGCGGTCGTGGCGGCGGTCGAACCGACCGAAGGCCGCGTCCTGACTTTCGTCCTGCGCCTCGCCGTCGCGGCGGCGGTGCTGGCGATCTTGTCCTCGGTCGC
Source organism: Planctomycetota bacterium (assembly GCA_038318285.1). Taxonomy (GTDB): domain Bacteria; phylum Planctomycetota; class UBA1135; order UBA1135; genus JAEUHZ01. The sequence goes on from JBBQCC010000364.1 coordinate 876, forward strand.
GATCCAGAGCCTGCGTCGCCCCAGTTCGGCGGACCTGCGCGCCGATGATCGACGCACGATGACCCTCGATCAGGCTCTCGACAAGCTCGACCAGATCGAGAATGCCGAGCACGCGCACACCGCGGCGGGCGCCGTGAGCACCGAACGTCCCCGATGATCGACCTGCAGTGCAGCGCCGACCCGAAGTGCAGCGCCGACCCGCGATCGAGGATCGCCCGGCGATGATCGGCCTGCGCGGATCGATCGTGATCCTGGCGATCTCCTGCCTCGCGGCGGGCGCCGGAGCGGGCGTGCTGGCGGCGCGCTCGCTCGCGCCGCGTGAGGTGCCGCAACGCGAGGGCACGTTCGCCGACTACGAGGCCCTGATGCACCAGACCTTCGAACTCTCGCCCGAGCGCAGCGAGGTGCTGCACGCCGTGCTCGAGAGCTACGAGTCGGACCTGGCGGGAATCAAGGACCGCCACATGGCACACTACATGAGTTCGATCGAGACCGAGCTGCGCGAGCGCGGCCGCTACTACCGCGGCCTCGTTCGCGATCGCGTCCTCCCCGAGGATCAGCGCGCGAAGTTCGATCAGCTTTCCACCGGCCCGCTCAGCCCGAATCCCTGACCTCCCTCGATGGCACGATCCTGCGGACTGCGCATCGGCCCCCGTCGCTACGAGCTCGTCGTGCTCGACGGCAGCCCGAAGAAGCACAAGATCACCGCGTACGCGATGGGCGATCTGCCCCACGACGGTGAGAACGCCGAAGCGGAAGCGGCCGCGATCCTGAAGGCGGCGGCCAAGGAGGCCGGGATCCCGTTCGACAACGTCGGCGTGGCGCTCGACACCGGAACAGCGGCGTTCCGGTCGCTCAAGGTGCCTTTCTCCGATCGCAACAAGATCGAAGAGGTCATCAAGTTCGAGGTCGAGAGCCAGCTCCCGCAGTGGAACATCGACGACGTTGTTGTCGACTTCCACGTGATGGATGCGCGCGACGAGCACAGCGAGCTGCTCGTGACCGCCGTGCCGAAGGCCGAGGTCAAGAAGGTCCTCGACCTGTGCACGAAGGCCGGGATCGAGCCGCTCGAGGCCGAGCTCGAAACCAGCGCAATGGTCAACGCGGCGCTGGCGTCAGACCTGTGCACGACCGACAACGCGCAAGTGCTCGTGCAGATCGGCGAGCTCTCCACGTCCGTCGTCGTCGTGGACGGTCGCAAGGTGCGCGAGATGCGCGCCATTCGGCTGGGCGCGATGGCCGGCGAGGGGCCCGTCACGGGCGACGGTGATGTGCCGCCGGAAGGCGAATCGCCGGCGGACGCCACGCCGCTGGAACCGCGCGACCCCGAGGAATCGGCGCGACGCCTCGAACAGGCGATCAAGCGCATCCGTCGCGAGCTGGGACGCACGGTCTCGGCCGCGCGAACCCTGCGTCCGATCGAAGGCGTCTACGTCTGCGGGCTCGAATTGCCCGGGCTCGTGGGCAGCCGCATCCAGGACATCGAAGTGCGCACGCTCGACGTGTTCCAGCAGGACGGCGGCCAACCGTCGACGGGCTCCAGCCCGCTGGTCGTGGCCTACGGCGTCGCGCTGCGCCAACTCGGCGGCGGCGAGCTGAAGCCGCATCTGCGTCGCGAGGAGCTGCGCTTCGCGGGCGCGTTCGAGAAGGTCGAACTGCCGCTGGCCGTCGTCGCGTTGCTCGCGATCACGTTCCTCGGCGTGTGGTTCATTTTCCTCACGAAGGAGACGGAGTTCGTCGAGCGCAAGGTCGCGTACTGGCGCGACAGTGCGCAGAAGTTCCTGATCGGCGACCTCAAGAAGGGCCACCAGGGCTACCTGCTGTACCCCTCGGATTCGATGGCGAAGTACCTGACGGATCTGAACGCGGACACGGAGCGCACGGACTTCGAGCAGCTCAAGTACGTCAACTTCCAACTGAACACCGAGATCAAGAAGCTGGAGAAGGACCTCGGACAGGACGCTTCGGTCGAGCAGCCGCAATCGTCTCTCGTCGCGTGCAGCCTGGTGCTCGGCACGCTCGAGGAAGAGGTCAAGCAGGGCGGACGACCGTCTCTGCGCAAAGTGCAGTCGACCTACACGGTCGGTAAGCAGGGCAACGGCGATTACGTCCGCGTCGTGCTCGACGTCACCTTCTTCGCCAGCGACACGGTTGAAGCGACGCAGAACTACGAGGACTTCATCAAAGCCACCGAGGCGCAGCCCTGGTGTCGCGGCAAGATCGACCGCCGACCCAGCGTCAGCCTCGAGGACGGCAAGGGCATCTGGGTCGTCGGCCTCGCGATCGAAGTCGACGTGTCGAAGGCCAACTTGGAGAAGATCTGACCATGAAGTCCTTCTTCGCCAACCTGAACCTCGCGCGCGGGATCATCCTCGTGTCTGTGATCGGCTGTCTCGTCCTGGGATTCCTGGGCTGGAAGCGCTCGCAGCAGCTCGCCGACCTCAAGGACAACCTCGCGGGCATCGAACCGCTGACCACCCAGCTGATGCAGTCGGCGCAGCGTCACACGGCGCTGTCCAAGACGTTCAAGGACGACAACCTGGACGCGCAAAAGGACCTCGAGACCTACATCCGCAAGGTCGCGACGAAGGACAGGGTCGAGATCGGCAACGTGAATATGACGTTCACGACGGAGCCGCGGACGAAGAACGTCGTGGACAAGGTCTACCGCATCAAGTCCGACTCGCGTGAACGCACGTTCCAGCGTCTGCGGATCGCGAACTTCCTCTACACACTCGAGTTCGACAGCCGCCGCGTGAAGGTGACGGACCTGAAGCTCGAAGTCGCCGGGAAGCAGAAGCCGCACGAAGTGCCCGAAGACGCCTGGTTCTTCGACGCCGAAGTGACGTCGCGGCAGAAGGCCGACGGCTAGCAAATGGGATGAGAAGGC
>JBBQCC010000365.1:0-3764 GCA_038318285.1 Planctomycetota bacterium
GTAGCCGCGATCCAGGCCCAGGTCGTTCACGTAACCGAGGTACTGCGCGATCGACCAGTCCTGACCGCGCGCGGCGTAGGGCACGACATCCACGTTCCAGAAGCGCGCCAGGTTCTCTGCACGGCGCGCGCTGAAGAGATCCTGCACTGCGATGTCGCCGCCCAGCCAGGCGTAGGCCGCCAGCGCAGACAGCAACACGACGGACACGCGCAGCAGCGTGCTGCGTGGGCGCGCACTTCGCAGCGCGTCGATGTCGATCTTGCTCGTGCCCGTGGACATGCTCATGCGACGAACCTCCGCCGCAGCGTGCTGCTCCACAGCTCGAGCGCGACGACCAACGCGATGAGCGCGTACAGGTACGTCCACACCTCGCCGTAGTGCAGGTTCTCGAACGACTGCGCGATCGCGTAACCCAGCGTGGGAAAACCGAAGAAGCCCAGCACGGCGGCACTGCGGACGGCGCACTCGAAGCGGTAGAACGAGTACGCGGCCAGGTCGGGCGCGGCGCGCGGCACGAGTCCGAACACGAAGACTTGCAGCGGTCCCGCGCCAGCGCCGCGCAGCGCATTCGCGGCGTCGCGCGGCGCCTCCTCGACCATCTCGGCGAAGATCTTCGCCAGCGTGCCGCCGTAGGGGATCGCGATCGCCGCGACGGCGGCGGCGGTGTTCAGCCCGAACGCCGCCAGGAACAGCACGGCCCACAGGAGCTCGTGCACCGAGCGCATGCCGACGATCAGGATGCGTGCGGTCGCCCAGATCGCCGGGCCCACAGTGCGTGCGAAGAAGCGTCGCGCCGGGCTCGCGCCGCCGGTGAGGTCGCCGGACCACCACGCGGTCGTCGAGAGGAACCCCAGAACGACTCCGAGCACGAGCGCAGCGCTCATCCCCGCGGCGGCGAACACCAGCGTGCGGCGCGCAGCAGTCAGCGCCTGCAGCAGGATGTGCGGTGTGCCGGCGGGCACTTCGGACTCGTAGTCGAGCGCGGGCGACAGCGCGCGCGCGAAGAAGCGCCGCGCGACGTCGAGCCCGCCTTCGCTGGGGACGAGCTTCGCGAGCGGCGCGTCGATCGCGAGCCAAGCGACGAGCCCCGCGAGCACGATCGAGATCGCCACCGCGATGCGCGGCGAGATCGGGAAGGGCCTCGGCGCCGGTTCAGTAGGCACGCGAGGCTTCGACACGTTCCAACCCTTCGAGGGAGTAGAGGGCGGCGAGCTCGCGCGCGTCGACCGAGGCGGTCGGGGAGTCGAACACGATGCGCCCGCCGCGCAGCCCGACGAGGCGCGAGAAGTGCTCGCGTGCGAGATCGATGTCGTGGATGGAGACGACCAGCGTCAGGTACTGCTCACGCGAGATCTCGGTGACCAGATCGACGAGGTCGCGCGCGCGCGCCGGATCGACGGACGAAACCGGCTCGTCGAGCAGCAGGGCACTCGGCTCCTGGTACAGCGCGCGCGCCAGGGCGACGCGCTGACGCTCGCCGCCGGACAGCGAATCCGTGCGTTGGTAGAGCTTCGCGCCGATGCCGACGCGCTCGAGGATCGCGGCCGCGCGCTCGACGTCGGCTCGGGCTGGGAACAGCATCGTGCGCACGCTCCTCGCAAAACCCATGCGACCCAAGCTGCCGGCGAGGACGTTCGCGAGCACGCGGTAGTTCGGGATCAGCGCCAGGTCCTGGTGCACGAATCCGAGCCGCGCACGCAATGCTCGCAACTCGGCGGGCCGCAACTCGTTCACGCGACGACCTCCGATGCGGACGGAGCCCGACGTCGGCGCGAGCGCCGCATCGAGGAGGCGCAGCAGCGTCGTCTTGCCCGCGCCGCTGGGACCGACGAGCGCAATCGCCTCGCCGGGTCGGACGGCGAGGTGTGCATCGGTCAGCGCCGCGCGCCCGGAGTAGACGACGCCGGCCCCGTGCAGCTCGAAAGCCGCAGGGCCGGCGCGCGCCTCGTTCCCGGCGCTCGGATCAGCGCAGGAGACCGATTTCGACGGCGGTCTTGCGGAGGGTTTCAAAGGTCTCGTTCGAGCACGCGACCAAACCGTCCTTGGACCGATCCAAGGCATCCAGGAAGTGACGATCCTCTTCGTCGATGCCGACCAGTACGGACTGCAGCTTCTCGGTGAAGCCCTCGCCGTAGATCACGTCGAGCTTCGGGTGCACCGTGAAGTTGTAGTCGGCGAATTCAGGCGTGGTCCAGATGATCTGGACCTTGTCGAGGTCGACCTTCTCTTCCTTCACGCGCTTGTCGAACACCGCGAAGTCCACGACGCCGGCGTCGAACGTACCGGCCGTCACGAGTTCGATCGTCTTGTCGTGCGATCCGCTGAAGCTGGGCTCGGCACCGAAGAACTCCTTGGGGCTCTTCTTCGAGTTCTTGCGGATGAAGTACTCCGGCATCAGTCGACCCGAGGTCGAGCTGGCCGAGCCGAACGTGAACTTCTTGCCCGCGAGCGCCATCGGGAAGTTCTCCGACTTCGCGATGCCGGCGGACTTGTTCGCGATGAAGTAGCTCTTGAACTTCAGGTCGACCTTGCCGCACGCGATCGCGCGCGCGCCGGGCACGGCGGCGCGCGCCTGGCAGCCTGTGTACCCGCCGAACCAGGCCAGTTGGACGTCGCCGTTCTTGAAAGCGTCGACGGACGCGTTGTAGTCGGCCGACGGCACGTACTCGACGACGACGTCGAGCTTGCTGGACAGGTACTTCGCGAGCGGCGCGTACTTCTCGGCCAGCTCGGTCGTGTTCTGGTTCGGGATGCCGGTGAACTTGAGCACCGGCTTGGGCGCGGTCGTGGTCGCGAGGTCCGTGCCCGTGGAAGAGGCGTTGGAGCGGACGGGGAGTGCGGTCAGCGCCACGAGGGCGGCTGCCGCCGCCAAACAGAGGCGTCGGTCGATGGAAAACGTCACGGCATTCCTTTCGTGTGCTACACGCCGGAACAGTCGGCGATCGAGCACGGGGTGTGCAGGGGAGTCCTGAATGCACGGAGAATGATAGCCAGCGCGAGGCCGGCGCACACGTTCGCGGGTGCGGAGCAGGGCTGAAGCGTTGCGCGACACGATCCTCGTGCTGGTGCCCGCTGCGTGGGTCGCTACGATTCGAGCTGCGGCGAGGCGCGGTGGACCGCGCGCTCTCCACGGTGCCGCGCGCACCATGGAGCGAGCCGCGCGCGTCGACGACGAGGAACTGCGATGGTGGACGGAACACGGCCTGGGCCCGGACACGAGCCCGATCCCACGCGGAGCGATTCCCGCGCAACGGACTCGGCTGCCAACACCTCGCGGCGGCTCTTCCTGCGCAACGCCGGCGGGGTCGCGGCGGGCGGGGTCCTGGGGCCGGCGCTGCTCGGAGCCTGTTCGACGGGCACGCCGACCGAGAAGTCCGCGCGCGCCGCGTCCACGGTCGAACTCGCGCCGCCGCCGATGCTTGGCGGTCCCGAGGAGCTCGCCGGCGAGGTCGAGATCAGGCTCTCCGTGAACGGCGCGCCGCGCACGCTGAAGGTCGAACCGCGCACGACGCTGCTCGACGCGTTGCGCACGCGACTCGAACCGGCTTCGACGGGCACGAAGAGCGTGTGCGACCGCGGCAACTGTGGCGCGTGCACGGTGCTCGTCGACGGCGAGCCGCGCTACGCGTGCCTCCAACTCGCCTGCGACGTACGCGGCCATGAGATCACGACCGTCGAGGGTCTCGGCGATCCGAGCAAGCTGTCCGTGCTGCAGCAGGAGTTCGTCGCGCACGACGGTTCCATGTGCGGCTTCTGCACGCCGG
>JBBQCC010000366.1:0-3735 GCA_038318285.1 Planctomycetota bacterium
TCGTACACCTGCGCGATGCCCGGATGGCGCAGTCGCCCCAGCGCTTCGGCCTCGTACTGGAAACGTCGCAGCGTGGACGCGTCCGCCAGCGCCGACTGCACCAGCTTCAACGCCACGCGTCGGTTCGGACGCTCTTGCCGCGCCTCGAACACGACACCCATCCCGCCCGCAGCGATGCGCCGGATCAGCGTATAGCCGCCGATGCGCGCGCCGGCCGTGACTGGGAGTGCGTGCGGCAGTTGCAACTCCACGGGTTCGAGGAATCCGTGCACACTCGAATCCGCGGCGATCAGCCGCTCGACGTCGGCACGTAGTGCGGCGTCGCCAGCGCACTCACGCGTGATCAAGGCTTCGCGAGCAGGCGTGTCCAGATCGATCGCGCGATCGAGGATGTCCGTCACCTGCCGCCAGCGCTGCGAATTCACGGCCGACCGTCCGCCGCCGATCCTCCAAGACGCGTGAAGAGCCACGCTCGCGCGCTACGCCATTCGCGCTCCACGCTGCGCGTCGAGACGCCCAACACGCGCGCGGCTTCCTCGGCCGTGGACCCGCCGAAGAAGCGCAGCTCCACGACCCGTGCGGCCTCGGGCGCGAAGTTGGCTAGTTCCTCGAGCGCCGCGTGCAGGTCGAGTACGTCGGCCGAGCGTTCCTCGAAACCGAGCAGCAGCACGTCGATCGCTTCGCGCTGCGCTTCGCCGCCGCGCTTCAGCGCCTTGCGCGCGCGTGCTCGATCGACCAGCAGGTTGCGCATCGCGTTCGCCGAGACCGCCAAGAAGTGGTCACGGTCCGCGAACTCGGGCAGTTCACCCGCGAAGAGCTTCAGGTAGGCCTCGTGGACGAGCGCCGTCGGCTGCAGCGTCGAGCCCGAATCCCAGCGTCGCATCGCGCCGTCCGCGATGGCTCTCAGCGAGGCGTAGACGCGGGGGAGGAGGTCGTCGCGCGCGCTCTCGTCGCCTTCGCGCGCGCGCCGCAGCAATCGAGTGAACTCCGCGGGATGCTCCTCCATTGCCCAAGCCGTAGCAACGACCCTAGCCGAGGTGCGGTAACGCGGCAACTCGCGCGTCCGTAGGCGGCGGGAATGCAGCCGGCGGCCGAGGGAGCGGGTGGGCTGGAGAGCGCAGAGCATGCCCCCCGAGATCGCGAGGGGGCTTTCGTGCCCGACAGGAATTCTGGGTTCGCGATGTCCGCCCGAATCGACGGCGAATTCGTGTCGGGCACGGAAGCCAGCCCGCGATCTGGGGGTGCACGGAACGTCAGAGCCGCGGGATTCGCGGCCCGCACGACCGCCCCGACCCCGAACCCTCCGATCCCATGAAGCACTGCACGAACCTCGTACTCCTCGTCGCGCTCACCGCGCCGGCGTTCGCTCAGGCGAACGACGCTCCCCGCACCGAGCGTCCGATCCCGTTCCAGGACTCGACGAAGGTCGACGCGCCGCCGGCGATCGTCGGTGAGGCGGTCCAACCGCGAGTCCGTCCCGCGACGGCGCCCGCTCCCGCCGAGAAGTCGCTGGACGGCGTGGAGACGCGCGTGCGAACCAGCGGGCGGCCCACGGACCAGCTCTACTACACGACGCAACGCGACGGCTCGATCTGGGTCAGCGGGCTGACGTACAAGGCCGGGTTCGGCGCGGACGGCGCGACGTACGTGCCGTTCCTCGGATCGCAGGCGCCGCGCAACTTCCCGATGTCCCTGTCGCTCATCTCGGCGACGACGGACGGCGTCGAGATCCCGCTCGCGCCGGCGGCTGCGCCCGTGCGCGACGGCGACCGCGTCGTGATCGACCGCGGCCCGATCCACGAGGTGTACGAGCTCGGCCTCGAGTCGGTCGAGCAGACGTTCGTCGTCGCCGAGCGCCCGGCCGGCGGCGACCTCCGTTTCGTCGTGCGCCTCGAGAGCGAGATGACGCGCTCGGAGCAGGCCGACGGCATCACGTTCGCGAACGAGCTCGGTTCCGTGCACTACGGCCGAGCATTCGTGCGCGAAGCGAACGGTCACCGCGAGCCGATCGCGTCGCGCCTGATCGAGGGCGGCGTCGAGATCCGCGTTGGACGCGAGTACCTCGAACACGCCTCATTCCCGTTGGTCGTCGACCCGGTCATCACGACGTTCGCGACCAACCCCACCACGCAGGACACCTACAACTCCGAGGTCTCGTACGACCTGACCACGAATCGCTACTTGACGGTCTACGAATTCAATCACAGCCAGGCCGATGGTGACATCTACGCCGTGCTGCGCGAGGCGGATGGGAGCAACTCGTCCTTTGCCTATTTGGACAATACGCCCGAGAACTGGCGCGGCCCCAAATGCGCGAATCTGAACAGGTCGAATCAGTTTCTGATGGCCGCCCAAGTGGCCAACGTCACGGGCCTTCCGAATTGGAACATCTGGGCGATGACGATCGACGCCGTGAACTTCGTCGCAGGCTGGAAAACCCTCATCAGCACGACGGACCAGCCGGGAGCCAAGTACATCGCGGACGTCGGCGGCGACACGTACGAGGGCTCCGGCGGTTCGTACTACTGCGTCGTGTGGCGTCGCGATCTCATAGCCACGGACTGGGACATCCACGCGCGCCTCGTCCGCCCGGACTCGACGCTGGTCGGGACGCAGACCCTCCTCGTGGACAACTCGGGCAGTTCGAAGGACACGTCCCCCTCGATCTCGAAGTGCGCCGGAAACCAGGGCCTGAACGCAGCCTGGACGGTCGTGTGGCATCGTGAAATCACGGCAACGAACTACAACGTCCGCGCGGCGCGCATCTCCTGGGACGGCATCTTGGTCAGCCCCTCGACGGAGCTGACGAACGGTCCCGGCTACGAGTACTTCCCGCACGTCTCGTCGCCCGCGGCGGACGGCCGCACCCTGGTCGTCTACCAACAGGACTTCGGTGACGACGACATCTACTACGCGCTGCTCAACGGCGTCGCGGTCAATGCGAGCGGTTCGCTGACGGGTTTGGACGCGCCGGGCACACTGTTCCAGGACCAGCGCGACTGCTGTGTCGACACGGACGGTTTCCGCTACGTCGTGGCCTACGCCGAGCTCTACAGCACGAGCCAGACCGACTACGACATCTGGATCAGCGCGTTCGCGCCGTTCAATGGTGGACTCATCGCTGCGGAGTCGCACAAGTCGCTCGACTACAGCGGAGCGCAGTCCCTGCGGCCCGACATCGTGGCTCTGCGATCCGGCGGCGCGATCAACTCCTACCGATTCTGCGCGACGTGGGATACCTACGTCGGCACGTACCGCAACGTCTTCGGCGGGATCTACGATCGTCCGATCGGCGGTGGCTACGAGCCGTTCTGCTTCGGCGACGGATCCGGTCTTGCCTGCCCCTGTGGCAACAGCGGTGCGTACCAGCAAGGCTGCGCGAACTCGCAGAACTCGAACGGTGCGGGCCTGGCGGCGACGGGTAACGCGACGTCCTTGGGCGGCGACAACATGCTGTTCACGGTGGCCGGAGTTCCGGCGAACGTGACGTGCACGCTCTTCCAAGGCACGTCGACCAATACGGTGCTGTTCGGTGATGGCCTCCGCTGCGTGTCCGGAACGCAGATCCGGATCCGCACGAAGTCCGCGACGGGCAACTCGGCTTCGTGGCCCACGGGCGCCGAGCCGCAGGTGTCCGTCACCGGTCTCGTCCCGACCAGCGGAGCTCGTCGCTACTACCAGGTCAGCTACCGCAACGCGGCGAACTACTGCACTCCGGCGACGTTCAACATCTCG
>JBBQCC010000367.1:0-3732 GCA_038318285.1 Planctomycetota bacterium
ATTCCGTCCACCGAGCGCGTCGACGTCGTCGCGCGACCGCCGCGCGCAGATGCGCGTGCGGACATGCTGCGCGAGCGCAGCGGCGAGCCGCGGATCCTGTCCGATGCACGCGACGCGTGGACGTTCCCGGTCGGATCGCGCGCCGAGGTCGAGTTCGGACACTACGACGCTCCGGATTTCGCGACGGCGGCGGCGCTTTCGGTGATGCCGGGCGGCCCCACGACGGGCCGGGTGCGCGTCTCGTTCCATGCGGAGGGACCGTCGACGTTCGATTGGAAGACCGAGATCGACGTCGCCGACCCGAACGCATCCTGGGTCAGCACGCGGCTGACGACGCCCAAGCCGTTCGACGGCGGGCGCATCGAGATGGCGGCGGAGTGGGTCGGGACACCGCCGCCGAATGCCGACCGCGTGCGGGCTGCGATCGCGTTGCCGCGCGGTGTGCGTCACGTTCCCATCGCGCGCGGAGACGTGCCGAACGTGCTGATCGTGACGGTCGATACGCTGCGTTCGGATCGATTGGGCTGCTACGGGTACGTGCGACCGACATCGCCGCGCATCGACGCGCTGGCGGCGCGCGGAACGCGTTTCGCGAACGCGTACTCGACAGCGCCGTGGACGTTGCCGAGCTACGGTTCGCTGTTCACCGGTCAGCTGCCTGGATTGCATCGCGCGGGCGTCGTCACGGAGCGCGACGCGCTGTTCGGCGTGGACGAGGACAAGCCAGGGAAGGTCACGACGGAGATGCTGGCCGCGAGCATGCCCACCTTGGCCGAGCGCTTCGCGGCAGCGGGCTACGCGACCGCGATGTTCCACAACAACACGTACCTGTCGCGCGCCAGCGGGCTCGAGCGCGGTTTTCAGCGCTACGTGCAGTACGCCTCGAACGCCGCGAACGGTGTCGATCGGGCGCTGGACTGGCTGGACGACCAGGGAGGCGCCGCGTGGTTCGCGGTCGTGCACCTGATGGATCCGCACTTCCCGTACGCGCCGCCCGCGCCGTTCGACCAGCAGTTCGCGGGCACCAGTGTCGAAGCGCTCGCGGACTGGCCGCCGGATCTGGCTGCGCTGCGCGCGGGGCGTCCGTCGGATGAGGTCGCGAAGCTGTCGTCGGATCTTTACGACGGCGAGATCGCGTTCACGGACCAACAGATCGGACGCCTGCTCGACGAGTTGGAGAAGCGCGGCCAGCTCGCGAACACGATCGTCGTGCTGCACTCGGACCACGGCGAGGAGTTCTGGGAGCACGGCAGTTGCGACCACGGTCATGCGCAGAACGAAGAGCTGTTGCGGGTGCCGCTCGTGATCGTGTGGCCGGATCACGTGCCCGCCGGGCGCGTCGTGGACGCGCGCGTGTCGGCGATGGACTTGTTCCCGACGCTCTGCGAATTGGCGGGCATCCCGGAACCCGACCGGCTTGCCGCCGTGACACTGGTTCCGCTCTTCACGTCGACCGGCGCGGCACGACGCGTGTTCGCCGAGGCCGTGCACTCTGGTTCGCGCGAGATCAAGGCGGTGCTGGCCGGTGCGCTGAAGCTGATCGCGCGCGGCGCGTCGCAGAACGAGTTCTACGAACTCGACGCGGATCCCGCGCAGCAGAAGGATCTCGCCGCGTCGCATCCCGAGCGTGTCACGACGCTGCGCGCGATGCTGATGGAACAGCACGCACGCGCGATGGCCGCCGCGAAGACGGCGCACGCGCTCGAACTCGATCCCGAGCAGCGCCGACGCCTGGACAACCTCGGTTACACCGGCAGCGACGGCGCGCCACGGAAGTGAAACCCCGGCCGATTTCACCTGACTCCGTACGGGGTTTCTGACCCCGTCAGAGCGGCAGCAACTCGACGCTCAGCGTCTTCTCGCCGAACTTCGGAATCGTCGTCGTCACGATCGCGGTCTGGCGTCCGGGTGCCGAGATCCACAGCTTCGTCGGCCCCTCGGGCAATCCGATCCACGTGCTCGTGAAGCCGACCGTCGCCGTGTGATCGCCGACCACGACGCCCGCTTCGTCGTCCGCCGTCAGCCCGCGCACGTTCAAGGTCAGCGTCCCTGTCGGTGGGGTGATCGTCCACGGTCCACTTCCGGTCAGCACCGTGCGGAACGGAATGGGGATCTGCTCCACCGCGTCGGAACCTGCGGCCGGAACGGGCGTGATCACGATCACGTCGCCCGCGCCCAAGTCGGGGCCCGACCATCCGCCCGCGCTGTCGAGCGGGTACACGGTGTCCTCGCCTACGGGCTCGTATCCGGATCGAGCGATGCCGACTTCCACGCCGGCGGGCGGCGTGCCGTCGGCGGCGAGCACGCGCAGCTGCGGCTCGGTGGACAACGCGAGCTTCCCGAGAGCCAAGCGCTGACCATCTCCACGCGCGGGCAACGTCACGTGCAAGAGCCGCGTTCGCAGGCCCGCCACCTCGGGCGCGATCTCGAGCAGTGCTTTGCCCGTCTTGTGCACCGCGAACTCGATCACGCCGTCCTGGGCGCGCACTTCGGTGCTCTGCTCGTCGCCATGAAGTGCGAGCGAGGCGCGCACCGGCACCGCGCGTCCGAGCGCGTCCACGACCGTGCCGCGCACGATCGTCGGAGTGAAGTCGCGCAACACGACCGGCTCGTGCGGCAACTCATCGATCCCGTCGAACGCCAAGCGTCGATCGCCGACGCACACCACGAACGGCCCCGATGTCGGCACTTCGATGTGCCCTTCCTTGGCCGCGCGATGGCCCGAGCCCGGAAACACGACCGACACCGCGCCCTCGTCGTCACCACCTTCGACGCGCACGGCGATGCGCTTCGTGACGACGGCGGGCGTCTCGTCGGGCGCTGGGTCGTCGACGGTGCCCTCGTTCTCGCGCTCCGTCCCGGCGGCCGGAACGTGCAATACAGCTGGATATGCAGCCGGTCGCGGGAACCACACATCGCGCCCCTCGACGACGGCGCTGGGCCATGAGCCGTCGGGTGCGCCGAGGATCTCGAACGTGCCATCCGCGCCCGTTCTCGCCCACGGTCCACGATGCACGTCGCGCACGCCGACGTACGCACCCGCGATGCCGCGTCCGGATGCATCGACGAGCTTGCCCGTCAGCGGCGGTGCGTACTCGCACATGAGCACGAAGGGCGGATCACCGGGGCGCCAGCGCAGCGACTCGTAACCAAGCTCCAAGCCACGCGCTTGACAGTACAAGTCGGCGATGTCGTTGAAGGGATCGATGCCGCGCAGGATCGCGATGCCGTTCTCGTCCGAAGTCGCGTTCACGAGATCGGGTCCATGACCGCAACTGCCGCACAGTCCGATCACCGCGCCGGCGACCGGCCTGCCGCGCCAATCGCGGACGAGCACGGGCACGTCCTGCGCCGGCGCGAGACGCCAGATCGGTTCGCCGGGATTGCTGCGCGACGACACGCCGTACCCGTCCGCGCGCAAGACTTGTATGGGCCACGGCTTTGCGATGTCGTCGACGCGGACGCGCACGAAGCCCTCGGCGTCACTCGTGGCACTGCGCGTGGACCAGAACGTCCCGGCGAGGGGCGTCTGGTGCTCCGGCACGAGGAAGAGCTCCGCGTTCGCGATCGGCCGACCGCTGGCGTCGTCGACGATGCGGTAGCACAGCCAGCGCTCCGCGCCGCGCTCGATCGTCCATTCGCCCGGGTAGAGGTCGGTGGTCGTGACCACCGCCTCCTGCAGTGCGACGGCATTCGGCGCCAGGGGGGCGGCAAGGGCGAACAGGAGGGCGG
>JBBQCC010000368.1:0-3727 GCA_038318285.1 Planctomycetota bacterium
GACCCGATCGAGTCGGCGGAACGCGTCCTCGGGCTGCGCCTTGAGTGGGCCGGCGCCGATGGCCCCATCCCCGGCCGCAACATCCACGTCGACAAGACCGGCGTCGGTGAGGGACCGGTCGCGTACATGCGGCGGAAGGGAGTTCCGGTCGACGCGGTCGACTTCGGCGCGTCTCCCGTCGGCGACTGGTCGCGCATCACCGGGGAGATGGTGTTCGCAAACCGCAAAGCCGAGCTGATCTGGGTCGCGCGCATGTGCTGGGTCGAGGGGCTCATCGCTGTCGACCAGGCCTTCGCGGCGCTCATCGCGCAGGCGCAGTGGCACACGTACGAGCACGTGCCGCGTAACACCGGCACGGCGCTGAAGGTTCGCGAGTCGAAGGACGACATGCGCAAGGAGCACGGACAGTCCCCCGACGAGTTCGACTCGTTCCTGCTGACTCTTTCGCGCAACTCGCAGGAAATCGTGTTCCAGACGGTGTCCGACCTCGATCAGCTCTGGCGGATGTACGGCTAGGCGCCGCGCCTGCCGGCCTGCGTTCGCGCGTGGTCAAGTCGCGCGAGATCCTCGGTTGCAGCACGAATCGCGCTGTGCCGAATGTACGTGCGCACCTTCATGCCCATCTGTCGCGCAGCGGCGTGCACGAGTGAGAAGCCGTCGGGCTGATCCTTGGTCGCGAACGGAATGGTGACGAACTGTCTAGCCTTGCGGGCTCTCGCGTCTTGGGCTGCCAAGTCGGTGTGTCTCCGGCGTATCTCCGCCGACAAGTCGTTGCGTCGCCGACACCTAGTGTGCCGACGGGATGTTCGAGATCAAGAAGGGCGACGGTGCTGGTCGGCCTCTGAGGCTCACGAGCGACTGCGCTCCGATCGCGCGGCAGAGATGGCTCGGTCCGGGTCTCGACCTCGACGTACGCAGCTTCGCGGCCGGCTCGTCGTCCTTCTCCGACATGCTGCGTGCAGTCGACTCGCGCGAGCGAGTCAGCGCGCCGTACGAGGAAGTGCCGACCCTGCGCGCGTGCCTAAAGGTGAAGTACCAGGCAGTCGCGTCTGTTCCGCTGCTCTTCTACCGCGGCGATCCGACCGAGGACCGAAAGGCCAAGCAAATCAAGCCGGACGACCGCGAGCTCGGCGGGATCGTGCGACTTTTCCGCGCGCCCAACGCGTTGCAGACCGCGTCGATGTTCTTCGGTGCCGGCTCGCTTCACCGGAGCATTGATGGCGAGGACTTCTGGTTCCTCCTCGACATCAATCGGAATCCCGTCAACGCGTCGATCGATGGGACGTTCGAACTCCCCTTCTCGATCCTGCCTGTGCGCGGTCGTGTGGTCACTCACAGCCTCGACGACTTCGGCTTCCCCACGAAGTGGTCCTTCCCCACCGGCGGCGGGAAGACGTTCGAAGCGCCGAGACAGACGGTCATCCAGTTCTCGGACTACAACCCGGACGACCCACTCCGGGGTCTCGGTGACGTCGAGACGCTCTACGCCGACATCGACGACTGGTGGCAAGCGGTCCGCTACAACCGCGCGCTCGTCAAGCGTGGCGGCGATCCGGGCGGCTTCATCACGGTCGAGGGCGCGGCCTCACTCGCGCCGGCGGAAGCTGCTGCCGCGCAGCGCGACGTCGAGCAGAAGTTCTCGGTCGCCAACGCCGGCGACTGGCGCGTGCTGCCCAAGGGCCTGAAATACACGCCCAACAACATCTCGCCGAAGGACATGAACTTCATCGATCTGATGAAGTTCACGCGCGCGACCATCGCGATGGTCACTGGCGTTCCCCTCCCGATCCTCGGAGACCTCGAGCACGCGACGCTGAACAACTTCGCCGAGGCGGTGCGGATGTTCTGGGAGGGCGGCAACGGCGTCGTGCCGTACCTGCAGACGATCGAGGACGTGCTGATCAACCGCTTCGTGCGGAAGGTGCGGCTGCCGGGCGTCGAGGACGTCTACGCGCGCTTCGACCTGCGCAAGGTCAAGGCGCTGCGCGAGGACACGACCAAGCAGTGGGAGATCGTCGCGAAGCTGACGGCGATCGGTTGCTCGCTCGAGGAAGCGACCACGCTCATCGGCATCGAGGCGGACACGAGCACGATGAAGTCCGCGAAGGCGCACTTCGTGCCGAGCACCGTCGTCCCGCTCGATTCGCTGGTCGACGCCAACGGCAACGCGCACGCGGACGATGGCACTGACGACGCCGACGCTGCCGAGAGTGCCGCGCTCCCGGGCGGCCAGCCGGTTCAGGACACCGCGCTCAACGGCGCACAGGTCTCTGCCATCCTCGATATCACCGCGCAGGTCAGCGCAGAAACTCTCAGCGTCGATGGCGCGATCGCGATCATGCTGGTCGCGTTCCCCACGATCGACGAGGCGGAAGCGCGCCGCATCGCGGAAGGCGCGATCAAGAAGCCGCCAGAGCCGAATCCTGCAGCCGCGCCCGGTGAAACGCCCGCACCGGTCGAGCAGCCAGCCGACGACGGCGAGAAGGCTGCGCCCATCACGCGCGACGCCGAAGCTGCCCCGCTCGCTGACGCGCAGGCCAAGGCGGCAGCCGAGCGTCGCGCGTACTGGGAGTCGCGCTCGGCGCGCGTGCTCGAGAAGGGCGAGGTCAGCCTGCGACGCATCTACAAGGCCTGGCGCCGCAAGTTCGAACGGGCCCAGCTCGCGCGTCTGCGCGCCGCAGCGGATGGGAAGTCCTTCCGCAAGGACGCGGACGACGGCCCGCTGGACGATCAGCCGTCGTTCACCGCGGCCGACGTCGTCGACCTGCTCCTCAACGATGCCGAGTGGATCGCGAAGCTCCGAGCCGCGGTCGACAACCCGATCGCGCGCATCTTCGCGGACGCGCTCGACGACCTCTCCACGGACCTCGGCACCGAGCCCGCAATCAGTGGCACCGAATCGATCATCGCGCAGATCGAGCAGCAGCTCATCACGCTGGCGCAGGAGCACACGGACTCGCTGGCGAATCAGGTGCGCGAGGTCCTCGTCGAGGAGCTTTCCAAGGCAAACAGCACCGGGTCGGTCTCTGCCGCGCTGACGGAGCGCCTCACCGAGGTGGAGGACGCGCTCTCGGAGACTTGGTCGGACCGCGTCACGCGCGGTGCGCGCATCGCGCGCACGGAGACAGGCACGGCCGTCAACGCAGCGCGCAAGCTGCAGATGCGCACCGACGGAGTCACCAAGCACGAGTGGGTCTCGTCGAAGGACAGCATCGTGCGCGGCACGCCCGGCGGTCCTTACGAGAACGCCGAGTACTCGCACTACGACCTAGACGGAAAGGTCGTCCACATCGACGAGGAGTTCGCGCCCGGCCTGAGCGTGCCCGGTGACGTGCGAGCGCCTGCGGGCCAGCGAATCAACTGCCGGTGCCTGTCGCGCCCGGTGTTCGAACAGGAAGAAGGCGGCACGCCCGCCGAGGAGTGAACGATGCACATCACCAAGCGTGAGGCGACTGCGCGACTGCGTTGCGGCCTGGCCAGCGAGAAGGACTTCGAGTTTCTGGGCATCGAGACCGTGCAGGCGATCAAGGTCGACCCTAACGAGGTCCAGTACCGCTTCGGCGAACACGGCGTGCGCGCGGTCAAGGACGAGGAGATCGAGGACACCGCGGAGTCGCGCACGTTCGAGCATGACGCTTCGACCGAACACGTCGACTCCATGGATGACATCATCAGGGTCGCCGGCTGGGACACGAAGCGGCTACGCGCGGGCGGCGTGATCTCGCTG
>JBBQCC010000369.1:0-3724 GCA_038318285.1 Planctomycetota bacterium
GATCGCGCGCCGGCGGTCCAGTCGATCGCGCGCGGATCGTCGCCGGCGCGGTAGGCGCGTGCGCCGACGAGATCGTCGCCGAGCGCGGTGGACCACGCCGCACCGGCGCTCTCCCGCACTGCGCGGCGTCGCCACATCCGCGCGGCGATGGACTCGGCGCGCGCCGCGAATCCAGGATCGAATTGGACGGTCGGGTGGAGCTCGATCGCGGAGTCCACGGGGTCGCTCACCGCGCCGCGCTCGCGCGCGGCTTCGGCGGTTCGAGGTCGAGCATGCGACCGCCGGCCTCGACGAGCACGCCGCCCTCGCGGAGCACGAGCTCGCCGCGGCGCACGACCATCTCGGGGAATCCCGCGAGTTCGAGGCCTTCGTACGCCGACCACTTCGAGCGCGAGGGCAAGCGCGCGCCCTCGACGCGGCGCGTCGCATCCGGCGCGAACAGCACGAGGTCGCCGTCGTAGCCCGGCGCGATCCGGCCCTTGTGCGGCAGGTGCAGCGAAGCCGCGGCGCGGTCCGTGACCACGGCCAGCGCTGTCGCAGCGTCCAGCTTTCCGCGCCGCACGAGTTCCCATGTCAGCGGCCACAGGAGATCGACGCTGGGCATGCCCGACGGCGCGTGCGCGTACTCGCGCATCTTCTCCTCGAGAGGGTGCGGCGCGTGGTCCGTGCCGATCGCATCGATGTCGCCAGAGCGCAGCGCGGCCAGGATCCCCTCGTTGTCCGCGCGCGTCTTGATCGACGGGTTCACCTTCATCCGGTTGCCGAGGCGCGGCGCGTCCTCGTCGGAGAGAAACACGTACTGCGGACCCGTGCTGCCGCTGACGGGCAGGCCGCGACGGCGCGCGTCGGCGATCAGCTCGCACGCGCCGCGCGTCGACACGTGGAAGACGTGCAGCTCGGCGCCGGTTTCGGCGCACCACACCAGGCTTTTCCGCACCGATTCGATCTCGGCTTCGGCGCTGCGCACGCGGTGGTGGTCGAGGACGGTCGCGCCGGGATACGCGCATTTCCCGGCGCGCAGCATCTCCTCGTCCTCGCAGTGGCCGACGATCATGCGGCCCGCGCGCGCAGCGGCCGCGAAAAGGCCGCGCAGCACGCTGTCGTCCGTCTCGCCGCCGAGGCCCGTGGACCCGCCCAAGAACAGCTTGAACGCCGGCGTCCGCGCCGCGAGCGCCGACAGTTCCGGCACGGACTCGGGGAGAAGGTTCGCGAGGCAGCCGAAGTCCACGCGCGAGGAACGCGCGACGTGCGCGATGCGTGCTTCCAGCGCTTCGATGGACGTCGAGAGCGGCGGGTTGTTCTGTACTTCGACGACACTCGTCACGCCGCCATGCAACGCACCGGCGGAACCGCTGTCCCAACCTTCCTTGTGCGCGAGCCCGGGATCGCGGAAGTGCACGTGCACGTCGACGAGGCCGGGGATGATCGTCAGGCCGTCGGCTTCGAGCACCGCTCGTCCCGCGACGGGCAAGTCCTGGCCGACCGCGCGGATCACGCCGCCTTCGATCGCGACGTCGACGACCCGCGCATCCGGCCCCGGCGGGTACGTGCGCGCGTTCCGGACGACGAGGTCCCGCCCACGCGCCATCAGATCGTTCGCTCGCCGCGCGCGGAGCTGAGCGACGTCCCGCGGATCAGGGTGTTCGATCGGTGCATGCGATCACGCGGTCCGGTCAGGCGACCGCAGTGCGACGCACGACGAGCAACGTCATGTCGTCCTCGCGCAGGCCGCCGGCGAACGCGAGCACTTCGGCGATCATCGCTTCGACGAGCGCCGCGCCGCCGAGATCCTTTGCGGCGTGACGCGCCAGCGATTGCTGCATGCGCTCCTCGCCGTAGAGGTCCTCGGAGTTCTCGATGGAACGCGCCTCGACCAGGCCGTCGGTCAGGCACACGAGGACGTCGCCGACTGCGAGTTGGTAGACCGGGCCCTCTTCGTAGGGGAAATCGTCGACGAAACCGAGCGCCGGCGCGTGACCGGGGATCGATTCGACCGTCTTCGTGGCCGCGCGCCAGACCAGCGGCGGCGTGTGACCGGCGTTCAGCGTCTTCACCGAACCGTCCGGCGCGAGGACCGCGACGAACAGCGTGAGGAACAGGTTGTTCTCCATGCGCGGGCTGAGGTCCTCGCACACGCTGCGCACGATCGCAGCCGGATCGTCGAGCAGCTTGAGCCCCTGCCGCAGCGCGGACTTCGCCTCGGCCATGATCAGCGCCGGACCGATGCCGTGACCCGACACGTCGCCGACGAACACGCCGTGTCGTCCGGCGCGCATCTTGACGAAGTCGTAGAAATCACCGGTGGTGCCCTCGGCCGGTCGGTACCAGCCGTGGATGTCGTAGCCGACGACGTTGCGCGGCTGCTCGGCCATCAAGTCGCGCTGGATCTGCGCAGCGAATTCGAGCGACTGCTCCAGGCGCACCTTCTCCAGCGACACGATGTGCAAGCGCGCGTTCTGCAGCGCGATGCGGATGTACTGCGACAGCGCTGCGAACAGCGACAAGTCCTTCTGTGAGTACTCGCGCGTCGCGGCCTTCGAGTCGACGTACAAGACGCCGCGCTCGGCCTGCTCCTTGGGATCCTCGCTGGCGACGAGCGGCACGCACATGACACCGCGCAACTTCAGGTCGTAGACCGACGTACCCAGCTCGAGCGCTTCGGAGTCGGACGACACCTGCGCGCGGACCGGCTCGAGATCCCCCAGCACGCGGCGCACGATGCTCGTCGAGAAGCGCACCTCTCCCTCGACCGGCTTCTTACCGCGCGCGCGGGCGACCCGCACGGTCAGTCCGGCCTTGTCGTCATGGAGGATGAGCATCCCGCGCTCGGCACCGGTGACCTCGATGGACGTGTCGACGATGTCGATCAGGAGCGGCTCCAGCTCGCGCGATTCCGTGACCTGCGCGATCCCGCGCAGGAGGATCTCGATCGTCCGCCGGTCGAGGCCGTCGTTGCCCGTCAGGAACGCGGTCGAGTCCGCGGCCCGCCCGCCACTGCCACCACCAACTGCCGCCGGCTCGACCGGGCGCGGGCTGACCGGCACGGGGGGAGCGGGCGGTTCCTTCTTGCGCCGGAAGAACATATGCTCGCCGATCTTAGTCCCCTGGTATCGCTCGGAGCTAGCTGGTTCCGGTGCGCTTCCCAGGCGGACGACGGAATCCGATCGCGCGGGTCCCCCGCACCCGTTCACGCCACCGCTTCTCCACCCCCCAACTTCCGCACGAAGCCCCATGCACATCAGCGTCGAACCCCGTGACGACTACGCGATCCTCCACCTCCGCGGCGAGTTCGACACGTTCTACGTGACGACGCTGCAGCAGGAGATCGACGCCCTGGCCAAGGCCGGGATCGTGCGCGTCGTGCTCAACCTGCGCCTCGTCCGCTACATCAACTCGACCGCCCTCGGAGCGCTGGCGAAGATCCGCAAGCAGCTCGAGACCGCCGGCGGCAAGGTCGTCGTGTCGCGACCCTCGCCGTTCACGCGCGACATGATGACCAAGGTCGGCCTGGACCGCGTTCTTGGGATCTACGACTCCGAGGAAGCGGCGATCGAAGCTGTCACGCACGGCACCGCGCCCGCGAAGTCGACCGCAGGCTCGCACGAGGACCAGGCCGCGACCGTTCTCTTCTCGCCGGTCGACACGTCGCGCATCGACCACTTCCTGCCGGACAGCGCCGGCCACGCCAAGCTCGGCAAGGAGAAGTCCGCCGCGGCCGCGTGGA
>JBBQCC010000370.1:0-3685 GCA_038318285.1 Planctomycetota bacterium
TACCGCTTTCGCGAAGACCTGTACCCATCGCTCGTGTTTCGACGTGCATACGATGCGCTTCGCACCCGGCGCGGCGATCGCGCCGACGTCGAGTACGTCCGCATCCTGCACCTCGCGGCGAGCACGTCCGAGGCCGATGTAACCCGCGCGCTCGAATCCCTGCTCGACAAGGGCGAGGCGTTCGACTTCATCGCGGTGAAGGCGCTCGCGCAGCCGACAACGTCGGCGATTCCGCATGTAGAGATCGGCGTCCCCGATCTCGGCGTCTACGACGACCTGATCACGATGGCCGGTGCCGCATGACGGCCTACACGCCAGAGGTCGGCGACCGAATCACGAAGCTCCTCGCCGAATTCAAGCTGTCGAGCGCGGCCGAGCAGACGACCAAGCGGCTCCTCGACGCAGGCTGCGATCACGCGCTCGTCATCCTCGCCGAGGTGCTCGAGGTCGAAGCGCAGGCTCGTCGTGAAAGGCGAGTCGATCGCCTCCGTCGTGCTTCACGCCTCCCGCCGGCGAAGACGTTCGACACCCTCGACCCCGCCCGTGTGCCGCGCAATGTTCTCATCCAGGCTCGCGACCTCGCCCGTGGCGCGTTCGTCGAGCGCGGCGACAACGTGCTGCTGTTCGGGCGCCCAGGCGTCGGCAAGAGTCACGTCGCGTGCGCGCTCGGCCACGCGCTCGTCGGCGCCGGCGTCAGCGTGCTCTTCATCCCAACCTACCAGCTGGTGCAGCAGTTGCTGGCGGCCCGCCGAGACCTCAGCCTGCCTCGTGCCCTTCGTGCGCTCGACGCATACGACGTCATGATTCTCGACTCATGTTGAGCACCTGGTTATGTGGAGTGCGGGCTGGATCTTCGTCGCGCGGAGGCCGCACTGCTTCACATAACTCGGACGAGTCAGATCAGAGAGACTCGAGCCACTGGAGGATGGTGCTGTCGGTTCGCCAAGCGGCGACGGCGCGTGCAACGGTGCCGACTGGTCGTGCCTTGGCGATCGCTGCGCGCTTCACCTCCAGGTCGACGGCAGCGTACCTGTTCGTGGTCTCGACGCTTGCGTGCCCGAGCCAGTGGCTGATCGTCACGAGATCGATACCGGCCTGGAGAAGGTGGACGGCTGTCGTGTGGCGGATCACGTGGGGATGGACTCGTTTCGCCTCGAGTGTGGTCACGACAGCACTCGCGTCCTTGGTGTACTTTCGGAGGAGATACCGCACGCCGAAGCGGGTGAGCGGCTCGCCGCGGCGATTGCGGAACAGCTGCTGCGTCGAGACGGACTCGATTCCGCGCTCCTGGAGCAACGCGCGGAGGATCTTCACGGTCCTCGCCCAAAGAGGACAGATCCGCTCCTTGCGGCCCTTGCCGCGCAGCCGCACCTGGAAGGGCCGGACGAGTTGAAGATCAGATGGGCGCACGTCGAGGATCTCCTGAACGCGTGCGCCGGTATTGAAGAGCGTGAGTAGAAGTGCGTGATCGCGACGACCGTCGGGGATCGTGAGATCGGGCGCGTCGAGGATGGCGGCGATCTCGCGGGCTTCGAGATACTCCACGAGGCGCGTTTGCGCCCGCTTGAACGGCACGGCGAGGATTCGCTGACAGAGCTCGAGGTGCTCTGGATGATTCGTGGCCGCAAAGCGCACGAACGAATGGATGGCGGCCAGCCGCGAGTTTCGCGTCGCAGCAGCGTTGTGACGCTCTGCCTCGAGGTGGTGCAAGAACGCGATGACGTCATCGGGCGAGAGGTCCTTGAAGTCGAGTTTGACGACGTCGCGATCGTGTCGCTCAGCGAGGAACCGCAGGAGCAGCGTGACCGCGTCGCGATAGCTGCATACCGTGTGTGGGCTCATGCCACGGACTCTCGGCAGGTGGTCGGCGAAGAACTCGCGCAACGCGCGGGCAAGCGAGCTTGGCTTGGCTCTCACCGACGACCTCGCGAGGCGGCAAACATCGGGCAGCAGTGCCGCGCAAAGCGCCCGCTGGCCGCCGCCGCCACCGGCTCGAGAAACGCGAGGTAGTACGCCGTCGAGGCGATCGAGACATGTCCCATCGCGATCGCGAGCGCTGGAAGCTTCGCCTGGACATCCACGCCGGCGCGATACCAACGAAGGAGGGCGTGGACCGCGTAGGTGTGCCGCAGATCGTGCGTGCGTGGAACGCGCCCAACGGATGTGCGGATATCGGCGACCTGGAAGAGGTGGTGCATCGCCACCCCGATTGCCGCGCCCGAGTAGGCTGTGAGCCCGCCGTGATTGCTAACGAGCAGCGGAGCGTCGACACCGTGCCTCAATCGCCGGCGCGCGCGAAGGTACCGCTCCATCTCGACTGCTGCACTTTTCGAGAGCGCGACGATCCGCGACTTGTGGAACTTCGATCGGCGCACGAGCAGCGTCTGCTCGTGCGCATCGTAGTCAGAGATCACGAGCCGGACGAGCTCTCCGCGGCGGAGTCCCGCGGTGTAGAGCAACACGATCGCGATCCGGAACACCGCCGCACGCAGTAGCGACGTCGACCACGACGGGAGACTTGTCGCCACGCGAAGGAGCTTGATGATCTGCGCCTCGCTGAAGATGTACGGGCGCACTGGCACGTGGTGAGCTGGGAACCCGGATGGATCAGGGACGAAGTGGTCACGGTCGCTACGACGCAGGTAGAGACAGAAATTCCGGACGATGCGCATTCGTTTTCGTCGGACCGTCGGCTTCAGGTGGCACAACGTCATGCTCCAAGCATTGAAGGCCCTGGAGCTGAGCGTCCGGATCCGCCGGTGGGTGAGAAACCGGTCGAGATGCGCGAGTACGTCGGTCTCGTTAGCGAACCGGCGCCCGAGGGCCTTCTTGAGTGTCAGGTAGGCGGTGATCTTCCGCGCGAGCCGCGAACCGAGA
Source organism: Planctomycetota bacterium (assembly GCA_038318285.1). Lineage (GTDB taxonomy): Bacteria > Planctomycetota > UBA1135 > UBA1135 > JAEUHZ01. The sequence continues at coordinate 2,878 of JBBQCC010000370.1, forward strand.
ACTTGGCTCACGAGCGCACCGCGGAAGGAACTTCGAGAGCTGCGTCGCGAAGGTCGGTGACGTGCAATCGAAGGTAAACGCACGTGGCCTCGGCGCTGCGATGCCCGAGTAGGTCGCCGATCGCCTTGAGCGATGTACCCTGGCGCAGCAGGTGGACCGCGAGCGAGTGGCGCAGGCAATGCGGCCCTTGGTAGGGGATTGGGAGTCCGGCGCGACGAGTCCATCCTTGGAACGCCTCTGTGACCGCGGTCGGTGCGAGGGGGCCTGCAGGAGACCGAACGCGCAGAAACACTTCTCGGTGTGGAAGATCAGGACGGCCGTGGCGCACGTACTCGATGATCGCGGCGCCGATTTCCTTCGTCAGCGGTAGCACGATCGGGGTCTTCACCTTCGGTCGCGGAACGCGGAGTCGGCCAGCGCGCCATTCAATGTCGTCGAGCCGGAGCGCAGCCACCTCGCTGGTGCGCAGGCCGTACGTCGTGATCAGCAGGAACATCGCGTAATCCCGTCGGCCCATTGGCGTCGAGCGGTCGATTGCTGCAAGGAATGACTGCACGGTTTCCCACTGCAGAGCGCGCGGGAGGCGCTCGCCTCGATACACGCGCGGCGTATCGATCGCGTCGCCGAGCCCGTCAGCGATCACGCCGCGTCCGAACAGGAAACGCAGAAATGACCGAAGATGCGCGACCGTGTGCTGAAGGCTCTCGCGGCCGAGACGGGGCGCGACACGCTTGATGAACGCTTCGAGCCGGCGCGGCTTCAAGCGATGAAGGACTCCGGGATCGGCGTCGTAGCCCAGGAACGTGAG
>JBBQCC010000371.1:0-3682 GCA_038318285.1 Planctomycetota bacterium
CCGCAGCCGAGCTTCATCGCCGTGTCGATGTCGGGGATCGACGCGTCACCGCGCTCGGCCAACTTCATGGCGTCGGCCATGTACGGCACCAGCAGGCGGTTCACGACGAAGCCGGGCGTGTCCTTGCACGTGATGGGCGACTTGCCGCAGGCCTCGCCGAACGCGCGCGCCTGGGCGACGACGTCCTCGTTGGTCTTGTCGGTGCGAACGACCTCGACCAGCTTCATCAGCTGCACCGGGTTGAAGAAATGCAGGCCGACGAAACGTTCGGTGCGGCCCGACGCGATGGCCATCTCGGAGATCGGGAACGAACTCGTGTTCGAGGCGAAGATCGCGTCCTTCTTGACGATCTGACCCAGCTCGGCGAACAGCTTCCGCTTGATGTCGAGGTCCTCGACGATCGCCTCGATGACGAGGTCGCAGTCGGCCAGGTCCTTCTTCGACAGCGTGCCGCGGATGCGCCCGCGCACGGCCGCCGCGTCGAAGCTGTTGCCCTTCTCCTTGGCCTTCTCGGCCAGCTTCGCCAGAGACTTGTCGATGCGCGCGAGGCCCTTGTCGAGGAACTCCTGCTTCTCCTCGGCCACGATCACGTCGCAACCGCCCTGGGCCGCGACCTGTGCGATGCCGTGGCCCATCAGGCCGCAACCGATCACGCCAACCTTGCGAATCGTCATGTGAAGTTCCTCGGAGTGGAGAGTGTGTGTGACCGGTTCCGGTGACGAGTTTCGTCAGACCGGTTCGGAATGGAATGCAGTCGCCAGGCCCATCCCGCCCGAGATGCACAGCGTGGCCAAACCCCGGCGGGCGCGACGACGCTTCATCTCGTGCAGCAGGGTCACGACGATGCGCGCACCCGTGGCGCCGATCGGGTGGCCGAGCGCGATCGAACCACCGTTCACGTTCAGGCGATCCATGGGCAGCGGCACTTCGCGATGGCAGGCGATGACCTGCGCGGCGAAGGCTTCGTTGAGCTCGATGAGATCGAAATCGTCGGGAGAAAGGCCCGTTTTCGCCTTCAGGGCCTTGAGCGCGGGAACGGGACCGATGCCCATGACGCGCGGGTCGACTCCAGCCTGCGTCGACGTGCCGATCCAGGCCAGCGGCGCGTAGCCCAGGTCGCGCGCGATGTCCTCGCCCATGACGAGCAGCGCCGCGGCGCCATCGGTGATGCCCGAGGCGTTGCCAGCGGTGACGGTGCCATCCACCTTGGCGAACACGGCCGGCAGCTTGCGCAGCGACTCGATCGTCGTGTCGGGCCGCAGGTGCTCGTCGGCGGAGACGACCACGTCGCCCTTGCGGCCGGGCACGGTGACGGGCGCGATCTCGTCCTGGAAGCGGCCGGCTTCGATGGCGGCGCCGGCCTTGCGCTGGCTGCCGAGCGCGAACTGGTCCTGCTCATCGCGCGAGATGCTCATTTCGCGCGCCAGCTTTTCGGCGGTCTCGCCCATCAGCATGTCGGCCAGCGGACAGTGGAAGCCGTCCTTGTACATGGCGTCCACGACGGGCGCGTGGCCCAGCCGATACCCGGTGCGGAACTTCGGCAGGAAGAACGGCAGCCCGCTCATGCTCTCGACCCCGCCGGCGACGACGACGTCGTTGCGTCCGAGCTGGATCGACTCCGCCGCGAGCTGCAGCGACTTCAGACCCGATCCGCAGGCCATGTTCATCGTCCAGGCGCACACGCGGTCGGGGATGCCGGCGCGCACGGCGACCTGGCGGGCCACGTTCGGGCCGCCGCCGGCCTGGCGACCGTTGCCGAAGATCAACTCGTCCACGCGCTCGGCATCGAGGCCGGCCTGGGCGAGCAGGTCGCGCACGATCGACGTGCCCAGATCCGCGGCCGTCAGCTCCGAGAAAGCGCCCAGGTAGCGCCCGATCGGCGTGCGCAGCGCATGCGTGACCACGACCCGGCGCGGACCCTGGGCGGACGCGGCTCGTTCGCCGCCCTGCGGCGTGGTGGTCGTCTGGCTGGACATGCGGTGGGGCTCGAACGGCCCCTGCGGGAGGCCGATCCGCCGGGCGTCGTCCGCGGGTCGGACGGGCCTGGCCGGAGTTTTCGAGGCGAACGAGGATAGGAGTGGCGTTCCAGGCTGGCAAGGTGCGCGAGCCCGGTCTCGCGGCCGATCGCGAAATCCTTCTGTGTGCAGTCTGCCTGTGGAAGACTGGACGTAGGCTAAGAGGAGAGCGGAGCGCGCAGCTTGAGCCGCGGGTTGACCGCGCGTGGGGCCGTTCGCGGCCCGTACGCGCCGGCCCGCAAGATCCGCTCTCCCGAACCTCGCCCGACGCGTGCCGAAACGGCCGCCTCGGCGATCCCAACGCGATGGCTAGACCGGATTCCGAACCGCTGTCGAACGGAACCGACGGTGCGCGCCCGAGCGCGGCCCCGTCGGGTTCGTCGTCGTCGACATCGTCGTTGGAGCGGGCGGAGCGTCTGGCGAGCCTCGCCCGCCTGCTCGACGACGACTCGCCGACCGTGCAGGCCAGCGTGCAGCGCCACCTGCGCAACGCGCGCCGCGCCGCGCTGCCGCTCCTGCGTCGTGCGAGCCGCAGCGCGTCGCCAGCCGCGCGCGTGCGGGCACGTGCACTGCTGGCCGACTTGCGGCGTGCGCCCGTGCAGCGCCGCGCCGTCGGTTACCTGACGCGCGACCGCGTCGATCTGGAGCGCGGCCTGTTCCTCCTGTGCCGGCTGACGGACCCCGGCTTCGACCCGCGCGCGAGCCAGCGGCTGCTCGACGAGCTTGCGCGAGAGGTCGCGCGCAAGGCACGTCTGCGCACGGACCCGTTGCAGCGTGCGCTGGCGCTCGTCGAGGTGCTGGGTGTCGAGCACGGATTCCGCGGCGCTCCCGACGAATTCCACCGCCTGGACCGCGTGCAGCTCGACCGCGTTCTGGAGAACCGACGCGGGATCCCGCTGACCCTGTGCGCGATCTACGCCTGCGTCGCCGCGCGCGCGGGCCTGCGCGTTGGACTCCTGCCGCTGCCCGGACACGTGCTGCTGCGTCTCTACGGCGAGACCGGCGACATGATCGTCGACCCCTACCACCGCGGGGAAGCGCGCAGCGAGATCGACTTGAAGCGCCAGCTCAAGGCGCGCGGACACGGCTACCAGGCGGCGTGGTTCCGCGACGCCGACTCGCGCTCGATCCTGCGCCGACAGGTCGCGAACTTGGCGCGCAGCGCGGAAATCTACGGACGTCGCGGTGAACTGCGCGCGTTGCGTTCGATCCTCACGGCGCTCGAACCGCGGCGTGCGCAGAGCGCCACGGCGAGCTGAGCGAACTCCGCGTGGACGACGATCCGAAACCTCCCGCACGGCCGTGGCACGGCCCGACCGAACTGCCGCTGTTCCCGCTGCCGGGCGTGTTCCTGTTCCCCGGCTGCGTGATGCCGCTGCACATCTTCGAGGAGCGCTACCGCCAGATGGTGATGGACCTCCTGGACCGCCACGGTCGGCTGGTCATGGGCACGCTCGTCGAAGGCGAGACCGACGCGAACGGGGCGCCGCGCTTCCACGACATCGCCGGCCTGGGCGAGATCGGGCGCCACGAGGAGTTGCCGGACGGGCGTTTCCTGATCTGGCTGATCGGTTTGGGCCGCGTGCGCGTCTCCGAGATCGAGAGCGACCGCCTGTACCGCCGCGTCCGTATCGAACCGCTCGAGGAGTGGGACGTCCCCGATACCG
>JBBQCC010000372.1:0-3677 GCA_038318285.1 Planctomycetota bacterium
CGCGAAGCTGCGTTCGTGCGCCGGATCGGTCTGCCAGGTGATCCACACCTCGGGCTCGGGACCCGGCGTCGTCTCGTTCGCGTGCAACACCTGGAACGCCGGCTGCACGCCGTGCTCCTCGACCATCGTCGGCGCGACGAAGCGCTGCACGGCCGCCAGGACCTGCGGCGTCGAGCGAAAGTTGCGCACGAGCTCGAGCCGCTCGCCGCCCGTCGCCAGCACTTCGTCCACGAACGCGTCGTACGCGCCGAGGTCCGCGCCGCGCCAACCGTAGATCGACTGCTTGGGATCGCCCACGAGGAACAGGCCGGGTCGTGCGCCCGCGTCGCCGAGGGCAAGGGCGCGCACGAGGCGGCACTGCACTGCGTCCGTGTCCTGGAATTCGTCCACGAGGACCTGGCGGTAGCGACGACGCAGGCGACGGCGCAACGCCTCGTCGCGTTCGACGAGGTCCGCGGCCCGTGTCAGGAGGTCGCCGTACGTCAGCATTGCGGCTTCTTCGCCGAGTGCTTCCGCGCGCGCGAGCGTGCGCCGCACGATGGCGCGGCGCGCACGGAACGCGTCGAGGTCGAAGTCGCGCAAGTGTGCGAGTGCGCCGCTCAAACCGCGCGACTGCTCCGAAGTGGCAGCCAAGTCATCACCGAGCGCGGCTTGTACCCCCGTCCCGAACTTGCCCTTCGTCCAATCGGAGAGGCGGCCGCATAGCGCGCCCAGCTCCAGATTCGACACGGCGCGCAGCGTGCTCAGTGGGTCGTCGAGATCGAGGTTATCAAGGCGACTCAAGAGTTCTGCCAGCTCGTCGAGCGCCGTGTGTACTGCTGGCGAGCGCGGAACGGTCCGGAGCCTCGATGTGATCAGGACCGCCAGACGCGCGGCCCGATCCCCAAACTCCCTCAACCCGCTCGCTAGGGCCTCGTTGGAGAGCGGATCCGCGTCCAGATCCGGAGCGCGCACACCCTCCGCGCGCAACCGCGCGACGCAGCGTGCCACGGCGTCGGGCCCCACGCCTTCGCGGGCCAGGCGCAGCCAGTCCTCATCGCGCAGCCAATCCTCATCGCGCAGCTCATGTTCGTCGGGATGCGCAGGCGGCGCGAACGCTGCGGCCAGATCCTCCTCGACGGCACGCTGCGCGAACTCGGGGATGGACTGTTCCTCCGCGTCGATCGCGAAACCCGGCGCGAGCCCGGCTTGCAGCGGATGCTCGGCCAGCAGCGATTGGCAGAAGCCGTGGATCGTGTTCGCCAACGGACGATCGAGCGCGAGCCGCAGTCGTCGGGCGCGTTCACGGGTGGTCGCGTCGGGCTCCTCGGCGTCTTCGGGCAGCACGACGCCCTTCGGTCGCCTACCGCGCTCGAGGTCGCGCAACGACGAGCGCACGCGCGCGTCCATCTCCGCCGCCGCGGCTTTCGTGAACGTGATCGCGAGCACACTCTCGGAGACGCGAGCGGGCAGCGCGCTCTCGGCCTCGCTGGCCTGCGCGCAAGCATCCCATCCGGCCCCGACCATCCACGTGACGACGCGCGCGACGAGTGTGGTCGTCTTGCCCGTGCCGGCACCGGCGACGACGACGAGCGGGCGCTCGAACTCGCGGCACGCGAGTTCGCGTGCGCGTGCATCGGCGGCGAGCGGGCTCACGGCGTGTCCTCCGCAGACTTCTTCTTGCGTGCGCGCGGCGCCGGTTTGGCCGACGCGTTTTGGCCGGTTTCGTCCGCGACCGGCTTCGGTGTGCGTTCCGCAGGCGCGGCCTTCGGAACCTTCGGTTGGGGGGCGTGCAGGTCGAATACCCGTCGCGCGAGCGTCTCGAGGCCCGCGTCACGTTCCGCGCCAGCCGGGCTCGGCGCGCGCCGCACGAACGCGCCGAAGCGCAAGCGCGCGCCGCTGTCGCCGCGCACGCACGCTGCCGCGACCTCGCACTGCGCGCAGGCCGGGTTCGCAGCGCGCCCCGACGGCTCGACGAGTCGCGGGAACAGCGCGCCCGCTGCCCACGCCGCCAGCAGCACGTCCGAAGTCTGCGCGAACGTCCGCTCCGCCGCTTCGTCGTCGCCGCGCACCGTGTAGATGCGGTTCGCGTCGCTCTGGAAGTCGGGCTTCAGCGCGACGTACCGACCCTCACCGCTCGCAACGGCGTAGACGAAGGCCTGCAAATGCGTGCCGCGCCGCAAGTTGTCGAGCACGTGGCGTGCGCGTGTCGCCGCCTGTTTCGGCTCACTTCCGAACACGGAACCGCTCTTCCAGTCGACGAGACGCAGTGCGTGCAGCCCGTCCGCTGTGGCGCCGGCGCGCTCGGCGCGGTCGGCACGGAACTTCAGCCGGCGATCCGCGGCCAGCGGGATCCAGCCCTCGACTTCGGCGGCGAGCACGCGCAGCCCGGGATCGGATTCGTCGAGTCGCCGCGCGACGTTCGCGATCTCGATCGCACGCGCGGCGACCAGCGCGTCGAGTCCGGGCGCGTACAGTCCTTCCTCGCGCAGCACGCGCGCCGCCAACTCGATCGCGCGCGCGCGGGTGCGCTCGGGCGAAGACCAGTTCGGCACGTCACCCGGCGATTCCTCGACTTCCTCCAGAGCGACGCCGCTGCGCCGCGTCGTGTCGGCGATCAGCGCGTGCGCCGTGGTGCCCGTGACGCGCGCGTCGAGCCGCGGCGCGCCGACGAGCGGGTCGAGCGGCGGGCTGAGCCGCAGGATGCGCGTGAGGAACGTCTGCCAGGGACACTTGCTGACGCCTTCGAGTGTGGTGACGGAGAGCTGCGGTGCGCCGCGCACCGCGTTCGCTGTCGGAGCGCCGAGGGCGCCGAAGAACGGCCCCAGTGGTTCGGCGGGTCCGGGCGCTCGGTCGTACTCGTCGAGCAAGGCGACGCGCGCCGCGGCGATCGAAGCGGAAGGTCCCGGTGCAAGGCCGCTGCCTGCACGGCCCGTGCGCAAGGCGAGATCCAAAACGTCCGACAGTCCGACGACGCCGAAGCGCGCCGCGAGCAGCGCGTGCTCGTGCGCCGGTTGGGGGACGCCCTCGACGGCGTCGACGGGGCCGGGTGCGATGCCGATCTCGTCGGGTTTCTCGATGCCCGCTGTGTCGAGCAGCGGCGACGGCGCACGCGGCTCGTCGTCGGCGTCCGCGATCAGCCAGGACAGCGTGACGTTCGGTGCCGCTCGCAGCAGTTGCGCAAAGGTCGCGGACTCCTCCTCGGGGCGCGTGCGCTTCAGCGCGAGGTCGGGGAGACAGGCCTGCGCCAACGCGCGCACATCGTCGCCGAACAGCGGATCCGCGCGCGGGTTCGCGGGGAACACGCCGGCGTTCAGTCCCATCACGAAGACGTGTTCGAACGCGCGCGCCCGAGCCAGCGCGACGCTGGCGAACTGCACGCCGCCTCCGCGGCGGATCAGGGATCGGTCGGACGCGTGCACGGATGCATTCAGGTCGTCCGCGCGTGCGGACGCTTCGACGTCCGGCGCGAGGGCGTCGAGGAACTCGGTGCGCGTCACTGCGAGTCCATCCGGCAATTCGGCCGCCAAGGCGATCGCTGCACGCACGACGCCGTCTTCGTCCGTGCCGGAACCCGCGTCGAGGGGGTCGAGCACGCGCGCCGCGTGCCGTGCGTGCTCCGCGCCCGACGCGCTCACCGGCCAGTCGTCGATGGCGCGCAGCAGATCGCGGGCGGCGTCGCGCGCGCGCTCGAGGTC
>JBBQCC010000373.1:0-3667 GCA_038318285.1 Planctomycetota bacterium
TGCGCGCGACGTTCGAGCAGCAGATCTCGACCGGCGGCAAGGGCGACACGACGGACTTCGAGCCGTTGAAGCGCGAGATGACCTGGCTCGAGACGAACCTGGACGAGTGAGCCCGACCGAGTGAGCCCGACCGAGTGAGCCCGACCGACGACACCCGATCCGGGCTCAAGCGCCCGCCCGTCGCGACCGATACCCACCGGGGACCTCGCGGCGACCGTGCCGCCGTCCTCGGAGCACCTTTCGCATGGATCCCTTCCAGTCTCGCGCCGGCGACGAGTTCGCGACCGACACCGGTGAACGACGCCGCGCGCGCCGCCTGACGAATCGCGGGCGCGTCAAGCTGTCCATCGAGACGAAGGAACTGGAAGGGCGCGCGGACAACGTGTCGCAGTCCGGCGTTCTCTTCTTCAGCGAGGGCGACCTGCGTGTTTCGATCGAGGTCGAGGAGAACGGGACGGTGCAGCGTCGCTCCGGTCGGCTGGTCCGCGCGCAACGGATGCGCGGCGATCGCTTCGGCTGGGCCGTCGAGTTCGACTAAACGCGCACTCGCGCCACACGTCCACGCACGCTCGCGCGCATCCGACGTGCGCGGACCTGCTCGGGCCCGTGCGCGGCCCGCGCGCACGCTCCTTTCCGCGCGTGCGTGCGTGTCAGTGCACGTTCGTGAGGAACCAGCCCGGCAAGACGCCGAGCACGAGCACCATGGCTGCGCACACGAGCGCGACCGCGGCCGACAGCGGACGCGTCTCGCTCGGGACGGGGCGGCCTTCCACCTCGGGCTGCATGTACATCGCGATCACGATGCGCAGGTAGTAGCCGAGCGCCACGACCGAGAGCAGCACGCCGATCACAGCCGTCACGATCATGTCGGCGCGCACGGCCACGGCGAACACGAGGTACTTGCCCAGGAAGCCGCCCGTCGCGGGAATGCCGCCGAGCGACAGCATGAACAGCGTGAGTGCGGCGGCGATGCCGGGACGCTTGCGGGATAGTCCGCGCAAGGATTCGATCGTCACCGCGCGGCCCGTCTGCGCCTCGAGCATCGTCACCAAGCCGAACGCGCCGCCGGCCGTGAACGTGTAGGCCAGCATGTAGAAGAGGATCGCTTGGCTCGCCGCGCCCGCTTCGGGATCGGCGAACCGTCCAGCGATCGCGAGCAGCATCGTGCCGGCGTGCGCGATGCCCGAATACGCCAGCAGCCGCTTCATGTCGGTCTGCACGAGCGCGCCGAGGTTGCCCGCGGCCATCGTGAGGAGTGCGATCGCGGCGATCAGGCCCGCGCTCTGCACTGGCAGCGCGAATGCGAGCGGCAGGAGGAAGGCGAACGCCGCGGCCTTCGTCCCGGTCGCCATGAACGTCGTCACCGGGCTCGGCGCGCCCTGGTAGACGTCCGGGACCCACAGGTGGAACGGGAACACGCTGATCTTGAAGAAGATCGCGCCGGCGAGCATGGCGATGCCGGCCAGCGCCAGCGGTTGCTGCAGCAGGTCGCTCTTCGCCTGCATACCGGCCAGCGTGATCGTGCCGGTACCCGCGTACACGAGCGCCGCGCCCATCAAGTAGATCGCCGCGGCGAACGCGCCGAGCACGAAGTACTTCATGCCCGCCTCGACGGAGTCGGAGCGAGAGCGGCGGAACGCGGACAGCGCGTAGAGCGGCACGGAGAGCGTCTCGAGACCCACGAAGAACACGAGCAGGTCGCGCGAGCCGGCCATGAGGATCATGCCCGACGCGGCGGTCAGCATCAGGATGTCGTGCTCGCCCTCGAAGCGCGCTTCCTCGCGGTAGTACTTGCGGCCGAACAGCCACGCGATCGATGTGCTGGCGACGAAGAGCAGCGCCCACCACGACGTCGTGCTGTTCGCGACGTACGTTCCGTCGAACGCGGAGATTTCCGTGCCGAACAGCGTGAGCGTTGCCGCCCAGGCGGCCGCGCCGAGCGCCGCGAGGAACACCAGGTGACGCAGCGAGGCCAGCGCCGGCAGCGTCTCCAACACGACGAGCAGAAGGACGCCGATCGCCAGGGCCAGGAAAGGCCCGGTGGCGAGCAGCGTGTCGTGCGAGAGGATTCTCTGTGCGAGACCTGAGTTCATCGAGCTTCGATCTCCAGACGATGGACCGGGAGCGACTCCACGTTCGAGGTGCGCACGCTGCGTGCGCGCTCGATGCGCGCCGAGACGTCGCGCAGCGAACCGTCGGCGCGATCGAGGAACGCGTTCGGCTGCACGCCGATCCAGACGCACAGCGCCACGATCGGGAGCATGAGCGCGATCTCGCGACCGTTCAGGTCGGTCAGCGCGCGGTTCTCCGAGTGCACCAGGGGGCCGAACAGCATCTTGCGCGTCGCCATCAGGAGGTACACCGCGCCGAAGATGACGCCGGTGACCGCGATGGCGGCGAGCCAGGGCGCCGCTTGGAACGTGCCCAAGAGGATCAGGTACTCGCCGACGAATCCGTTGAGGCCCGGGAGTCCGACGCTCGACAGCACCGCGAACACGAAGAACAACGCGAAGAAGGGCATCACGCTCGCGATGCCGCCGTACTGATCCAGCGCGCGCGTGTGGCGACGCTCGTAGATCATCCCGATCAGGAGGAAGAGCAGGCCCGTGGACAGGCCATGGTTGACCATCTGCAGCAGGCTGCCGCGCAGGCCCGCTTCGGTCAGCGCGAAGAGGCCGAGCACGACGTAACCGAGGTGGCTCACCGACGAGCACGCGATCAGACGCTTCACGTCCGTCTGCGCCATCGCCAGGAACGCGCCGTACACGATGCCGATGACGCCCAGCGCCATCATCCACGGCGCCGCTTCGATCGCCGCGCCGGGGAACATCTGGATGCCGAAGCGCAGCAGGCCGTACGTGCCCATTTTCAGGAGGACCCCGGCCAAGATGACCGAGCCCGACGTCGGCGCTTCCGTGTGCGCGTCCGCCAGCCAGGTGTGGAACGGGATCACCGGCACCTTGATCGCGAACGCCAGCGCGAACGCGGCGAAGAGCCACACTTGCGTGGCCTGCGGCAGCGCGCCCGCGAGGTCCAGCAGGCGTATCACGTCCGTCGTGTTCGTCGTCCAGATCAGCCAGATCGCCGCGATCAGCATCACGAGGCTGCCGGCGACCGTGTAGAGGAAGAACTTGATCGTCGCGTAAAGGCGCCGCTCGCCGCCCCAGATCCCGAGGATGAAGTACAGCGGGACGAGGCTCGTCTCCCAGAACACGTAGAAGAGGAGCAGGTCGAGCGAGAGGAAGACGCCCAGCATGCCCGTCTGCATGACGAGCAGCCAGATCATGAACTCCTTCACGCGCGTCGCGATGTGTCCCCAGGTCGACAGCACGACGATGGGACCGAGCAGCGCCGTCAAACCGACGAGCAGGACGGAGATGCCGTCCATGCCGAGGCGGTAGTGCACGTCGATGCCGCCGGGCAGCGTGAACCAGGCGCGCGACTCGTCGAACTGAATGGCCGCGGTGCTGCCGTCGAAGCGCAGGCACAGCGTCAGGCCGACCCACGCGACGGCGAGCGTCGCGAGCAGCGCGATTCCGCGTTGGAGGCCGACTGCTTTGGACGGCGTCGCCGCGACGAGCAGCGCGCCGACGAGCGGCAGGAAGACGAGGACGGAGAGTGTCATCTCGAACATGGCGCTCAGGACCCGTGCTTCCAGAGGAACAGG
>JBBQCC010000374.1:0-3663 GCA_038318285.1 Planctomycetota bacterium
GTTCGCTCGTCGGACACGCTGTGCGCCGGTTGCGCTTGCTCTCGGGCGAGACGTTCGGCTACGACGGCCCCGCGTGGGTCGAGTGGTGGCTGCAGAAACGCGCGGGATTTCGCGCGCAACGCGCCGCGCTGCCCATCCCGCCGGGCGCGGACGGTTCGATCCGCATCGCCGTCGCCGTGCCCGAGCGCGATCTCGACGTCGAACTCGTCGGACCCGACGTCGACCTCGCTGCGCGCAAGGTTCCGGCCGCGCGTCGCGAGACGATCCGTTTGACCGCGGCACAGGCGCGCGAGCTCTCGGCTGCGCTCGTGCGCGAGGGCGCGCTGGCCGCCGATCGCATGCCGGGCGCGTACCAGAGCGAAGGCCTCGCGGACCGCACGCTCGAGATCGATGTCCGGGACCGCTCCAAGGTCTTCGTCGTCGGCCCGCGCGCGAAGGCGCCCTGGTTCGAACGCCTCGTGTCGCTCGTCGCGTCACTGCGGGAGCAGAACCGCTGGCAAGTTCTCGTCGCTTCGCCGAACGGCGTCGAAGAGACCGCCGCGTGGAATGCCCAAGCGGTGTGGTGGGACGAGAGCCACACGGACGCGGAGCGCGCCGCGCGACTGGGTGAACTCGCGGTCGAGGCACTGAACGGGACGCACCCGGCGTTGCGCGTGCGCGCGCTGGACGAACTCGAACGTGCGCAGGCCGTAGGCGCGCTGCCCAAGTCCGCGTTCATCGAGGTGCTCGCGGCGTTGCGCGAGGAGCGCGTCGCGAACGATCGCGCGCGGCGTCTCCTCGCGTTGGCCATCGCCACGGGCCCGTCGGTCCCAGCTCCGTCCGCTACGGATGCGAGCGGCGAACCGTCCGTCCGTCCGGAGCGACGACTCGAAGCTGGTGCGAGTCAGAGGCTCGAAGCGGGTGCCAGCCAACAGCTCGTGGATGTGATCGAGGAGTCCCTCGGCGCAGGGACCGGCGATCTCATCGTGCAGGTGCTCGATGCCAGCGAGCGCGCGTTCGTGCGCCGTTTCGCCGCCGATCCGAGCGCGATGCGACGCTGGGCGGCCGCGAACGTGCTCGGGCGCGGGCCCGACGACGAGGATGCGCGCGTGCTGCTGACGCTGCTCAACGACTCCGACGCGCGCGTGCACACGGCGGCCGCGGAGGCGCTCGGCACGGCGCAAGTCGAGATCGCGCGCGACGATCTCCTGTCCCGTGCGCGACTGGCCGAGGGCAGCATGCGCAAGGCCGCACTGCGCGCCGCGGGTTCGCTCGGCGGAGCGCACGTTCTCGACGCGCTCGTGCTGGGCCTCGCCGACGCCGACGTCGAAGTTCGCCGCGCAGCGGTCGACGGTCTGGGTCGACTGCGCGATCCCGCGGCGGCGCAGGTGCTCGTGAACCTCTTGCCCGAGGGCAGCGACGCGCCCATCGGTGAAGCGGTGCGGACAGCGATCTTGCGCGTCGGTTCGCCGGCGATTCCCGCGCTGCAGCACGCGGCCGAAGCACCCGATGGGAAATCGCGGCGCGACGCGGCGCTGCTCTTGGCGCAACTGTTGTCGCCCGACGGCGCGCCGCCGCTCCTCGCGATCGTGTCGCAGGACACGTCGGACCGCTTCGCCGCGAACGAGCTGGCGATCCTGACCTGTTTCGACCCGCGCGGAACGAGCGACGATCCGGTCAATGCGTGGTGGACCTGGTGGGACGGCGTGCGTCACGACGACGCACTCGTGTGGTTCCGCGCGGGCGTCGAACGACTCGGCATCCCGCAGCCGCCGCTCGGTGCGCTGGAAGGCGCGGGCACCGCGGAGGGACAGAGGTTCCTGATGTCGCTGCTCGACCGCGACGAGCCTTGGCTGGCCGAGCGCGCTTGGCGGGAGTTGGGTCGCGTGACGGGCGAGCCGCTCGACGCGATGCCCGCGCGCGGGGCGCAGCGCGCGCAGTGGGTCCGCGAACGCCGTGCACGTCTGCTCGCGGAAGCGAACGCCGAACGTCCGCGCTGACGCCGGGGCAGGAGCATGAGCGGTCAGAAATCGGCGCGGCGATCGAAGGGGGCTGCGAGCAAGTTCGCGCGGTGGCTGCGCCTGCCGAGCGAGCGCATCTGGCTCCTCGTCCTGCTCGTCCTGGCGATCGTCTTCCTCGTGTTCGAGGGCGCCGTGCTGGGCCCCAAGGTCGTGCGCCAAGTGTGGAGCGAAGTCGGCGTGCGGCGCGTCGAGTCCCACGCCGGGATCGTGCGCTCCGCCGCCGCGGAGAGCCGCGTCGACCCGTGCATCCTGGCCGGCATCATGTACGTCGAGAGCCGCGGACGCGTGGACGCGGTGTCGAGTGCGGACGCGCTGGGTCTGTTCCAGTTGAAAGTCGCCGCAGCAGGTGATGCCGCGAAGCGACTCAAGCTGCCCCAGCCGACGCGCGCGGAACTCCTCTCCGACGGCCTGCTCAACGCACGCCTCGCCGCCAATCATCTGGCCTGGCTCTACCGCCTCGAAGGGCCGGACCTCGAGCGCGTGCTGGTCGCCTACAACGCCGGTCGCGGCAAGCTGAAGCAGCTCATCAACGGCGCCGGATCCTTCGCGGTTTGGCGCAAGCAGCGCGATCTCGACGGCCGGAGCGAGACGCTGCAGTACGCGCGGGACGTCCTGTCGTTCGCCGAGCGGTTCCGCGAGCGCGGCGAGATCGCGGGCTCGACGAAGGCCGAGCTCGCCGAAGTGATTCCGCCGGGGAACTGACGAGCGCAGCGCGGGATCGGGCTGCAGACGACGGTCTGCGCAGGTAGATCGAATCTGTGCCGATTCGATCGCGAGCGCCGGACGCGATGCAGGCGGACAGGCGGCGCTTCTCGAGCTTCCGTTCTTCCGCGACATGGGGGGCGATCCAGTGGGGGCACGAGGACGCTCGCGACCCGACCACCCACGGCGATTCGTCGCTGCGGCGCGCGAGTCACGCCCTGCGTTCTCGAGAGATTTCGAATCTGTGCCGAATCGATCGAAGGCCCCGGACTCCCGCGAGGCCAAACATGTGATCGTGGAGAACGTTGAGGCGCGGGGAGTCCGCGTCCGAGGCGTGATGTCGATCCAGCGGGCGCGCGAGGTCTGTCGCGACGCGCAACCCATGGCGAGTCGTCGGTGCGGCGCGCGAGTCACGCGCTGCGGTCTCGAGTGAGATCGAATCTGTGCCGAATCGATCGATCGTGGAAACATGCGATCCGAAGCAAGAATTCGCCATTCATTCTGCAACCGGCGACCGCCCCGTTCGTCCATGGATTGGAGGCGATTCATGGCGAACACGAAGACCAGCGCGACGCGGCAGCTCACGATCTTCCCGCGCGGCGGCGCACGTGCGGGCGCGGGACGGAAGCCGAAGGGTGCGAACGCGCTTGTCGCGCACGTCACGAGATCGAAAGTCACAGGGCGGGACCCCGTGCTGATCACGACACGGCTCGTCGATGGGCTGCCGAGCTTGCGACGAGGAACTACGCTCGTCCTGTTGCGCGACGCGCTCGCGGCAGGCGCGGATCAGTTCGGGTTTCGGCTCGTCGAATTCTCGGTGCAGACGAACCAGTGCGTCCAGAAAGGCAGACGTGTTCAGTAGGAGACAGACCTACCGGGGTAAGAGCCACCACCCCGTAGCTCGGATGGCGAACCGACGCGAGATCGTCGGTTCGAAGCCCATCGACGAAGCCTTCGCAAG